>NZ_JBQEOS010000001.1:0-301281 GCF_052045385.1 Microbacterium sp. 22296
TTCCTCGTCGGTCTGACTTTTGTTGGATTGCGAGAAATTCCTTTGGATCAAAGACCAGCCCTTCCGGGGGTTGGCATTATGGATTCGTCAGTAATGATGTTTTCTCTTTGGTCAGTTTCGAACTCGCTGCGGCATCGTTTTCCCGGTGTTGTGGTTTTTTTCTTTTACGGAGAGTTTGATCCTGGCTCAGGATGAACGCTGGCGGCGTGCTTAACACATGCAAGTCGAACGGTGAAGCCAAGCTTGCTTGGTGGATCAGTGGCGAACGGGTGAGTAACACGTGAGCAACCTGCCCTGGACTCTGGGATAAGCGCTGGAAACGGTGTCTAATACTGGATATGAGATGTGATCGCATGGTCATGTTTGGAAAGATTTTTCGGTCTGGGATGGGCTCGCGGCCTATCAGCTTGTTGGTGAGGTAATGGCTCACCAAGGCGTCGACGGGTAGCCGGCCTGAGAGGGTGACCGGCCACACTGGGACTGAGACACGGCCCAGACTCCTACGGGAGGCAGCAGTGGGGAATATTGCACAATGGGCGGAAGCCTGATGCAGCAACGCCGCGTGAGGGATGACGGCCTTCGGGTTGTAAACCTCTTTTAGCAGGGAAGAAGCGAAAGTGACGGTACCTGCAGAAAAAGCGCCGGCTAACTACGTGCCAGCAGCCGCGGTAATACGTAGGGCGCAAGCGTTATCCGGAATTATTGGGCGTAAAGAGCTCGTAGGCGGTTTGTCGCGTCTGCTGTGAAATCCCGAGGCTCAACCTCGGGTCTGCAGTGGGTACGGGCAGACTAGAGTGCGGTAGGGGAGATTGGAATTCCTGGTGTAGCGGTGGAATGCGCAGATATCAGGAGGAACACCGATGGCGAAGGCAGATCTCTGGGCCGTAACTGACGCTGAGGAGCGAAAGGGTGGGGAGCAAACAGGCTTAGATACCCTGGTAGTCCACCCCGTAAACGTTGGGAACTAGTTGTGGGGACCATTCCACGGTTTCCGTGACGCAGCTAACGCATTAAGTTCCCCGCCTGGGGAGTACGGCCGCAAGGCTAAAACTCAAAGGAATTGACGGGGACCCGCACAAGCGGCGGAGCATGCGGATTAATTCGATGCAACGCGAAGAACCTTACCAAGGCTTGACATACACCAGAACACCGTAGAAATACGGGACTCTTTGGACACTGGTGAACAGGTGGTGCATGGTTGTCGTCAGCTCGTGTCGTGAGATGTTGGGTTAAGTCCCGCAACGAGCGCAACCCTCGTTCTATGTTGCCAGCACGTAATGGTGGGAACTCATGGGATACTGCCGGGGTCAACTCGGAGGAAGGTGGGGATGACGTCAAATCATCATGCCCCTTATGTCTTGGGCTTCACGCATGCTACAATGGCCGGTACAAAGGGCTGCAATACCGTGAGGTGGAGCGAATCCCAAAAAGCCGGTCCCAGTTCGGATTGAGGTCTGCAACTCGACCTCATGAAGTCGGAGTCGCTAGTAATCGCAGATCAGCAACGCTGCGGTGAATACGTTCCCGGGTCTTGTACACACCGCCCGTCAAGTCATGAAAGTCGGTAACACCTGAAGCCGGTGGCCCAACCCTTGTGGAGGGAGCCGTCGAAGGTGGGATCGGTAATTAGGACTAAGTCGTAACAAGGTAGCCGTACCGGAAGGTGCGGCTGGATCACCTCCTTTCTAAGGAGCATCTGGCATCTCATGGTCTTTCGGGATTGTGGGTGTCCAGGCGCCAGTTCAACACCGGATGTGTGTTGCTGGTAGCTCATGGGTGGAACATTTGACTGGGTGTCGGGGACGATGTTTCTGGGTTTAGTACGTGGCTTGCCACTGGAATGATCCGGGTTCGAAGTTTCTGTCACATGCACGCTGTTGGGTCCTGAGGGGCCGGGCGCTGATCGCGTTGGTTTTCGGACTGGTGTGGTTGGTGTTTGTTCCTCTTGGGCCTGTTCTGGTGCCGGTGTTTCGGTGGCTGGGGTGGGTTCCGCCCGTACTTTGAGAACTACACAGTGGACGCGAGCATCTTCGACATGAGCCTTCGGGTTTGTGTCGTGAAGATGATCTTAAAGATCATTAGTCAATTTTTTGACGATTCAACTCATGTGATTTCAAGTCTTTAAGAGCAAACGGTGGATGCCTTGGCATCTGGAGCCGAAGAAGGACGTAGCAATCTGCGATAAGCCTCGGGGAACTGATAAGCGAGTTTTGATCCGAGGGTGTCCGAATGGGGAAACCCCGCCAGGGCGCGTGCGTACCTGGTGACTCCCGCCTGAATATATAGGGCGGGTAGAGGGAACGTGGGGAAGTGAAACATCTCAGTACCCACAGGAAGAGAAAGCAAAAGCGATTCCGTGAGTAGTGGCGAGCGAAACCGGAAGAGGCTAAACCTAGCGTGTGTGATAGCCGGCAGGTGTTGCACGTTGGGGGTTGTGGGACTTTTCTGATTGTTCTGCCGAGCAGTCGACGTGACAAGAGGGTATAGACGAACGGTTTTGAATGGCCGGTCATAGAGGGTGCGAACCCCGTAGTCGAAATGCCTGTTCTTGGCGTGAAGAGTATCCCAAGTAGCACGGGGCCCGAGAAATCCCGTGTGAATCTGTCAGGACCACCTGATAAGCCTAAATACTCCCAGATGACCGATAGCGGACAAGTACCGTGAGGGAAAGGTGAAAAGTACCCCGGGAGGGGAGTGAAATAGTACCTGAAACCGTTTGCTTACAAACCGTTGGAGCCTCCTTAGTAGGGGTGACAGCGTGCCTTTTGAAGAATGAGCCTGCGAGTTAGCGATACGTGGCGAGGTTAACCCGAGTGGGGTAGCCGTAGCGAAAGCGAGTCTGAATAGGGCGATTCAGTCGCGTGTCCTAGACCCGAAGCGAAGTGATCTATCCATGGCCAGGTTGAAGCGACGGTAAGACGTCGTGGAGGACCGAACCCACTTAGGTTGAAAACTGAGGGGATGAGCTGTGGATAGGGGTGAAAGGCCAATCAAACTTCGTGATAGCTGGTTCTCTCCGAAATGCATTTAGGTGCAGCGTTGCGTGTTTCTTGCCGGAGGTAGAGCTACTGGATGGCCGATGGGCCCTACAAGGTTACTGACGTCAGCCAAACTCCGAATGCCGGTAAGTGAGAGCGCAGCAGTGAGACTGTGGGGGATAAGCTTCATAGTCGAGAGGGAAACAACCCAGACCACCAACTAAGGTCCCTAAGCGCGTGCTAAGTGGGAAAGGATGTGGAGTTGCTTTGACAACCAGGAGGTTGGCTTAGAAGCAGCCACCCTTGAAAGAGTGCGTAATAGCTCACTGGTCAAGTGATTCCGCGCCGACAATGTAACGGGGCTCAAGCACGCCACCGAAGTTGTGGCATTGACATTTTTGGTAGGCCTTCGTGGTCCAGCCGTGTTGATGGGTAGGAGAGCGTCGTGTGGCGAGTGAAGCGGCGGGGTGACCCAGCCGTGGACGCTACACGAGTGAGAATGCAGGCATGAGTAGCGAAAGACGTGTGAGAAACACGTCCTCCGAAAGACCAAGGGTTCCAGGGTCAAGCTAATCTTCCCTGGGTAAGTCGGGACCTAAGGCGAGGCCGACAGGCGTAGTCGATGGACAACGGGTTGATATTCCCGTACCGGCGAAGAACCGCCCAAGCTAATCCAGTGGTGCTAAGAGTCCTAACCAGGAATGGATGGATCCCTTCGGGGTGAAGCCGTCTTGGCGAACGCTCGACCCCATGCTGGTGCGGTTAGCGTATTAACAGGTGTGACGCAGGAAGGTAGCCCAAGCCAGGCGATGGTAGTCCTGGTGCAAGTGCGTAGGCCGACTCTTAGGCAAATCCGGGAGTCATTGAGGCTGAGACACGATGCGGATAAAAAGTGGGTGATCCTATGCTGCCGAGAAAAGCATCGACGCGAGGTTCAAGCCGCCCGTACCCCAAACCGACTCAGGTGGTCAGGTAGAGAATACCAAGGAGATCGAGAGAATCGTGGTTAAGGAACTCGGCAAAATGCCCCCGTAACTTCGGGAGAAGGGGGGCCATCCACTTATTAGGACTTGCTCCGAAAGGGTGTGGTGGCCGCAGAGACTAGTGGGTAGCGACTGTTTACTAAAAACACAGGTCCGTGCCAAGTCGCAAGACGATGTATACGGACTGACGCCTGCCCGGTGCTGGAAGGTTAAGAGGACCGGTTAGCCGCAAGGCGAAGCTGAGAATTTAAGCCCCAGTAAACGGCGGTGGTAACTATAACCATCCTAAGGTAGCGAAATTCCTTGTCGGGTAAGTTCCGACCTGCACGAATGGCGTAACGACTTCCCAACTGTCTCAACCGCGAACTCGGCGAAATTGCATTACGAGTAAAGATGCTCGTTACGCGCAGCAGGACGGAAAGACCCCGTGACCTTTACTACAGCTTGGTATTGGTGTTCGGTGTGGCTTGTGTAGGATAGGTGGGAGACGGTGAAGCATTCACGCCAGTGAGTGTGGAGTCATTGTTGAAATACCACTCTGGTCACTCTGGATATCTAACTTAGGACCGTGATCCGGTTCAGGGACAGTGCCTGGTGGGTAGTTTAACTGGGGCGGTTGCCTCCCAAAATGTAACGGAGGCGCCCAAAGGTTCCCTCAACCTGGTTGGCAATCAGGTGGCGAGTGTAAGTGCACAAGGGAGCTTGACTGTGAGACTGACAGGTCGAGCAGGGACGAAAGTCGGGACTAGTGATCCGGCAGTGGCTTGTGGAAGCGCTGTCGCTCAACGGATAAAAGGTACCTCGGGGATAACAGGCTGATCTTGCCCAAGAGTCCATATCGACGGCATGGTTTGGCACCTCGATGTCGGCTCGTCGCATCCTGGGGCTGGAGTAGGTCCCAAGGGTTGGGCTGTTCGCCCATTAAAGCGGTACGCGAGCTGGGTTTAGAACGTCGTGAGACAGTTCGGTCCCTATCCGCTGCGCGCGTAGGAAGTTTGAGAGGATCTGACCCTAGTACGAGAGGACCGGGTTGGACGAACCTCTGGTGTGTCAGTTGTTCCGCCAGGAGCACCGCTGATTAGCTACGTTCGGGATGGATAACCGCTGAAAGCATCTAAGCGGGAAGCCGGCCTCAAGATGAGACTTCCATACCCTTTACGGGTGAGAGGCTCCCAGCCAGACTACTGGGTTGATAGGCCGGATGTGGAAGCGTAGTAATACGTGAAGCTGACCGGTACTAATAAGCCGATGACTTGATAACACACCGTTTTTGGTGCTTGCGTCCACTGAGTGGTTCTCGATGTACGGTCGAGAACAACACAACAATGAAATATCGTTGTTGGTTTACGAACACATCAATAGTGTTTCGGCGGCCATAGCGAGAGGGAAACGCCCGGTCACATTCCGAACCCGGAAGCTAAGCCTCTCAGCGCCGATGGTACTGCAGGGGGGACCCTGTGGGAGAGTAGGACACCGCCGGACTTCCTTTAGTCGAAATGGCCACCCAACGCTGGGTGGCCATTTCGCATTTACGGGCACGAATACGATGCGCTGGTGCGTGATCCCCACCCCCGTGGGTCCACACCAGCGCACCGTCGTACCCGGCTGCACGTTCACCGTCGCTCGGCCGGAGGGTCGGCGCTACGCTGACCGCATCGATGGAAGGACTCCGCCATGCGATTCAGCCACCTCGGGGCCGATCCCCGTATCCATCCCGATGCCGTCGTCGCGCCTACGGCCGTCATCAGCGGAGACGTGACGGTCGGGGCGGGGTGTCAGGTCCTCCACGGTGCGGTCGTCACGGCGGAGGGCAGTCCCGTCGTCCTGGGGGAGAACACCATCGTGATGGAGAACGCCCTCGTTCGGGCCAGTTCCACTCACGCGGTGCATGTCGGGCGGCACACCCTCATCGGTCCGATGGCGAGTGTCGCGGGCGCCGACATCGGTGCTGAGGTGTTCCTCGCCACCGGCACCCGGGTGTTCAACGGAGCCCAGATCGGCGATCGCAGTGAGGTCCGCATCAATGCCGTCGTCCACGTGCGCACCGTGCTGCCGAGGGGCACCGTCGTTCCGATCTCATGGGTGGCGGTCGGCGACCCGCTGCTCATCCTGCCGCCGGACCGTCATGAGCAGATCTGGGCTGCTCAGAAGGAGCTCGACTTCCCCGGCTACGTGTTCGGACTCGACCGCGAGACTCCCGATCTGATGGTGCAGCTCACCGAGCGTTATGGCCGCAGCCTGGCCCGTCATTCGTCCGACCGTCGTCTCGACTGACGGTTCGTGTCGACTAACGCCGTCGACGCTTCGGAAACGGCGACGCGCCGCCACCCATTCGGGCGACGGCGCGTCACGGGTTCGACGGGGACTCAACCTGTGTTCTGCAGGCCCGCCGCCACACCGCTCACCGACAACAGCAGCAGACGCTGTTGCTCGGTATCCGGGATCTCCGACTCGGGCGACGCATCGCGGAGGGCGCGAAGCGCCCGCAGCTGCAGGAGCGACAGGGCGTCGACGTAGGGGCTGCGCATCTTCACGGCTCGCTGCAGAACGGGCTTGTTGCCGAGCAGGTCACCGCCCGTGATGCGCTCGACCCACGAGCGAGTGAGGAGCATCTCGTCCATGACGAGTTGAGCGAGGTCATCTCGGTTGCCGAGCGCGAGGTAGCGTCGGGCGATACGTTCGTCGGCTTTGGCGAGGCTCATCGCGACATTGTCGATCATCGTGCGGAACAACGGCCACTGCTCGTAGGCCTCGCGGAGACGCTGCTCGTCGTCGACCGCGTCGAGTGCCGTGCCGAGACCGAACCACCCCGCGAGATTGATCCGCGCCTGCGTCCACGAGAACACCCACGGGATCGCGCGGAGGTCTTCGAGCGACTCGACCGACAGACCTCGGCGCGCGGGACGCGAACCGAGCGCCAGGTGCCCGAGCTCCTCCATCGGCGTGACCGTGGCGAACCACGGCGCGAAGCCGGGGGCCTTCACCAGGGCGAAGAAGCGCTCGCGCGAGGCCACGTCCATCGTGCGGGCGACATCCGCGAAGGCGTCGGCCGCACCTCGATTGCGCCGCTCGATGGAGGGGGAGGACGCCGTGAGCACCGCCGCCGCGACCTGGTCGATGTGGCGCATCGCGATGTCGGGATCGCCATAGCGGGCGAAGATGACCTCGCCCTGCTCGGTGAGTTTGAAGCGACCATCGACCGAGTGCGGCGGCTGGGCGAGGATGGCCGAGTTGGCGGGTCCGCCTCCTCGACCGAGCGCGCCACCGCGGCCGTGGAAGAGCGTCAGTTCGATGCCCTCGGCCGCAGCCCAGGTCGAGATCTGCGCTTGGGCCTCGTAGAGTGCGAGGTTTGCGGCGACGGGGCCGACGTCCTTCGAGGAGTCGGAGTAGCCGAGCATGACCTCGAGGCGGCGCCCGGTGGCATCCAGCCGACTGACGAACGAGGGGTGCGTGATGATCTCGGCGAGGATTCCGGGAGCCGCCTGCAGATCGGCGAAGGTCTCGAAGAGTGGGATCACATCGAGCACGGGGAGCGTCTCACCCGGGCCCATCGCGTGCAAGGCGAGTTCGTGCACGTTCGCGAGGTCCTCGGCCGACTGCGTGAACGAGACGATGTAGCGTCCGGCCGCGCGGGGTCCGAAGCGCTCCTGCACGTAGGCGATGGAGCGGAAGACCTCGAGCACCTCGTCGGTCAGTTCGCTGCGCTGCCCGCCGGCGCGAAGCTCCTCGAGGACCTTGCGGTGCACCGCGGAGTGCTGGCGGACCTCGAGTTCCGTGAGGTGGAAGCCGTACGTCTCGACCTGCCACACCAGTCTCTGCAGCGCACCGTACGCCTGCCGCGCGGCGCCGGCGGCCACGAGGGAATTCTGCACCGTTCGCAGATCGGCGAGCAGGTGTTCGGGGTCGCGGTACGCCAGATCGGCGTTTCGAGTGCGGGTCGCGGCGATCTTCCGGGCGAGCAGCAACAGGATCCGACGGTGCGGCTCTTCGGGGGAGCGCTCCGCGATCTCTGCTGCTGCGTCCTCGTCGGCGGCACGGAGGCGGTGCCACAGCGCAACGAGAGCGTCGCTGGGCGGGGTGGTGCCGGCATCCAGGGTCAAACCCCGTCCCACGCGGAGCGCGGTGCGCTCGAGGCCCAGGAGAACGTGCTCGCTCGCGATCGAGGCTGCCTTGCGGGTTACTGATGCCGTGACGAACGGGTTGCCGTCACGGTCTCCGCCGACCCATGAACCGACCCGGACGAACGGCTTCACGATGGGCGCGCGAGAACCCGCGTTCTCGCCCTGGAGGATGTCGTCGATGCGGCGGTAGACGTGCGGTACGGCCGTGTAGAGCGTCTCGTCGAAGACGGCCATGACCGAGCGCACCTCGTCGACGGGAGACGGCTTCTCGCGGCGGAGGGGCGCGGTGCGCCAGAGCGTGTCGATCTCTTCCAGCATGCGGCGCTCGGTGCGGCGCGTCTCGGCCGCGTTCTCGCCCGCCCCGTCGCGTTCGCCGAGAAGTTCCGACAGGCGTCGGATGCTCGTCGAAATCGCCCGGCGTCGAGCCTCGGTGGGGTGAGCCGTGAAGACCGGGTGGAAGCGCAGGGCCTGGAGACGCGCGAGGGCGGTCTCTTCGCCGACCTCGCTCGACAGCCGCTCGAAGGCGCTGGCGATCGTGTCGGGGATCCCGCTGCGGGAGGGCTGGTCACCGCGCTCGCGCAGGACGCGCACGCGCTGGTGCTCCTCGACGAGGTTGACGAGATGGAAGTACGCCGTGAAGGCACGGGCGACTTCGTCGGCCCGTTCGATCGAGAAGTCGTCGGCGATGGCCGCCGCCCGCTCGAATGCGGCGGACGTCTCGTCGGTGTAGGCCTGGATCGTCGCCGAACGCAGTCGTTCGACGTCGTCGTACAGGCCGGGGGAGCCGCTCTCCCGGAGAACACGGCCCAGCAATGATCCGAGCAGGCGCACGTCGGCACGCATCTGCTCGGGGAGCTCTTGGCCGGCTTCGAAGCGGCCCACGAGGTCGATGGCCTCGGTCGGGGTCAGATCACGCACACGGCCAAGATTATCCGCGTCGCGTTGCGCGCAGATGACACGTCGGCGAGCTGGTCCCCGTAGAGGGCGTAGGGAGGAGCCGTGGGGCGGCTTCGGTGGCGCGCCGCGCGGCGGAGATTCTCCGGTCTGGGGGACGGATCGCGATCGGTGCACGACCGAGGCCGGATCTCCGAGCGAACTTTTCCGACGTCGGCGGCGGGCGCTCCCGGGTTCGTCTCGACACACGGAGACTCTTCGAGCGGAAGAAACCCGCGCGGCGGCCCGCCGTGATCCGGTGTGCACGTCGCGCCAGCGGGGTCCGCCACGAGCGCGGGATGGGTTGCGGCAGCCCCGGATCCGACTCGGCTCGCCGGAGGAAGCAGCACGCGAGGCATACTCGGGGGAGCGTTTCCCGCAGACCGGTGGATGCCGGGCGCCGCGGGTCGCGGAAGGAGATCCCGTGAGCGACGACGCCCTGCGAGAGGCCGCCGCCACCATGCGCGCCGTGCGCGAACGGTGCGTGTGGACGCAGCAGATCGACCATCGCGACCTCGTGCCCTATCTGGTCGAGGAGAGCGCCGAGGTGATCGACGCGGTCGAGACCGGAACACGATCCGACTTGCGGGAAGAACTCGGCGACCTGCTGTGGCAGGTGCTGTTCCACGCCGAGATCGCATCGGGTGATGCCGACGAGCCGTTCGACATCGACGACGTCGCGCGGGGGCTCACCGAGAAGATGGTGCGCCGGCATCCGCACGTGTTCGGGGACGCCGTGGCATCCACACCGGAAGAGGTGCTCGTCCACTGGAACGCCGCGAAGGCGTCCGAGAAGCGAGAGCGCACGAGCGTGCTCGACGGCGTGAGTGAGCACATGCCCTCGCTCGCCCTCGCGCAGAAGCTCGTGGGCAAGGCGGCGCAGGTCGGGGTGTCCGCCCCCTCGCACCACCTCGCTGATCCTGAGACGGAGACCGAACTCGGCGATGCGCTGCTGACGCTGGTGCAGTTCGCTCGCGAGCACGGCTGGGATGCCGAACGCGCTCTGCGTGAGCGGCTCCGGACGCTGCGTACCGACGTGCGCGCGGCGGAGGGGGACGCGGTCTCTTCGGTCGGCTGATCTCCGCGACCCGCGAGGGCACACGATCGGGACGAGGCGATACGAGGCGGTGGGGCGGGAACGAGTGGTCTCGTGCGGAACGTGTGAACTCGAGCCCGCGCGGGGTACCGCCGGGAGCCTGGAACAATGGATCCGTGGCATCCGTGAACCCGCCGCGCGGCATGCGCGACTTCCTCCCCGCTGACAAGGCCCGTCGCGAGCGCGTGCTCGCCGTCATCCGCGAGCGTTACCGCGCTCACGGGTTCGACGAGATCGAGACGCCCGTCATGGAGGACTACGACCGGCTCCACGCCGGCATCGGCGGCGACAACGAGAAGCTGTCGTTCAGCATCCTGAAGCGGGGGATGGATGCCGAGGGAATCCGGGCCGCGGCCGATGATCCGGCCGCCCTCGCCGACCTAGGCCTGCGGTACGACCTGACGGTGCCGCTCGCGCGTTTCTACGCCACGCACCGCGCCCAGCTTCCGACGGTGTTCCGGGCGATCCAGATCGCGCCCGTGTGGCGCGCTGAGCGCCCGCAGAAGGGTCGCTACCGCCAGTTCGTGCAGTGCGACATCGACGTGATCGGCGACCCCTCCGCCCGCGCCGAGGCGGAGCTCATGACGGCGAGCCTCGACGTGCTCGACGCCCTGGGGCTGGAGGGCGGCTCGATCCGCGTCAACGACCGCCGTCTGCTCGACGCGATGCTCGACGTCTTCGGCTTCGCCCCCGCCGAGCGCCCCGGGGTGCTCATCACGATCGACAAGCTCGACAAGATCGGCCCGGCCGGCGTCGTGACGGAACTGCGCGACCGTGGCGCGGGCGCAGATGCCGTCGACGCGTTCGCGGCTTATCTCGAGCGTCCCGCGGGTTCCCCGTCGTTCGACGAGGCCGGCATTCGCGCGGCGCTGCCCGACGGCATCCCCGACGAGGTCGTCGCCCACCTGGTCGACCTCGGCTCGACCGTCGCGGCCGCCCGGGGTGCGGAGGCGCCCCTCGTGTTCGACCCGTTCCTCGTGCGGGGCATGGGCTACTACACCGGCACGATCTTCGAACTCGCCCACCCGAGCGTCGACTACTCCCTCGGCGGGGGCGGTCGCTACGACGGGATGATCGGGCGGTTCCTCGGTCAGCCGGTGCCGGCCGTGGGCTTCTCGATCGGTTTCGAGCGACTCGTCGACCTGCTTCCCGACACGGATGCTGACGGCGAGCGGTCCATCGTGCTCGTGCACGACCGCGATGTGGCTCTCCCTCAACTGCTCGCCCTCAAGGCCCACCTCGTGGCGCGGGGCGCGCGCGTGCGCGTCGAGCAGCGGGCCAAGAACATGAAGGCGCTGCTCGAGCGCTCGGCGGCTGACGGCTACTCGTCGTTCGCGAGCGTGAACGCCGGCACCACGGTCGAGACCCTCGAACTGAAGCCTCTCGACTGAGCGGGTCCGACCGCCGGGGTCGGGTCACGCCACCGCGCTGATCAACGCCTCGGCGGGACTCTCGGCCGCGAGGCGTTCCAGGCGCGCTGCCGTCTCGGCATCCCGGGGCGAGAACCACACCACGCGCGAGCCGAGGCCGTCGTCGATCCACAGGCTCGACATCTCGAGGTGCAATTCGCCGACGCGGGCGTGCACGAGGTGCTTGTCGGCGTTGCGCTCGCCGCCGACGTCGCCCAGGCGCCAGAGCTCGGCGAAGCGCGGGGACTGCTCCTCGAGCTCGGCGATGAACCGCTGCCACGACGGCTCTTCGTGGTGGCGGCCGTACGCGGCGCGCAGACGCGCGGCGATGCGACGCTGGGCGTGGTCGAGGTCGACGTGCGAACGCTGCCACTCGGAGTCGGTGAACAGCAGCACAGCGCAGTTGCGTCGGTCGGCGGGCATCTCGTCGAGGTCGTCGAAGAGGTAGCGGTAGGCGCGGTTGTACGCGCGGATGTCGAAGCGCGCGGTCTGCACGGCCGCGGGATAGGGCAGGAGCTTCTCGAGCAGGTCGAGGTGGGCGGCCCCGACGCACACTCGCGCCTCACGGTCCGGCACGGGGAGGTCGGCCAGGGCGAAGAGGTGGTCGCGCTCGTCGTCGCTGAGCCGCAGCGCACGGGCGATGGCGGCGACGACCTGGGTGGAGGCCGCGATCGGGCGGCCCTGCTCGAGCCAGGTGTACCAGGTGAGGCCGACGCCGGCGAGCTGAGCGACCTCTTCGCGGCGGAGGCCGGCGACACGGCGACGCGTTCCCTCCGGGAGCCCCACGTCGGCGGGGCGCAACCGCGCGCGTCTGCTGCGCAGGAACCCCGCGAACTCGGCGCGGACGTCATCGGATCGAGTCACGGCATCCCTTCCTTCCCGAGATCATAGATTCGCCGTGCGACATCGCGCGCGACGGTGGGGAGTGCTCGCAGTACCAGGATGAGCGCACTCCTGGTACCAGGATGCCCCGGGCTCCATGCTGGCACCATGACGACCTCCGCACACCCCGCGACGGGGACCGCCCCGGTGCCGATCGGCCCGGGCGCGTTCACCGACGTGGCCACCTGGCGATACCTCGGATTCCTGCTGGGCCCGGGCGTCGGCACGTTCGCCTTCAACGCGGTGACGGTGATCCTGCCGACGCTGCGCGAGCGCTTCGGCGCGGGTGACGTCTCGCTCGAGCTCGTCATCGCGGGGTACGGCATCCCCTTCGCCGTCCTGCTCATCCTCGGCGGCCGACTCGGTGACCGCTTCGGGCGGCACCGCCTGTACGTCATCGGAATGGGTCTGTTCCTCGTCTCGGCGCTCGCCTGCGCGCTCGCGCCCTCGATCGAGACGCTGATCGCCGCCCGGGTGGTGCAGGGCGTCGGCGCGGCCCTGTGCACACCGCAGGTGCTGGCGACGATCCAGGCCACGTCGCAGGGCGCCGCTCGCACCCGCGCGATCGCCGCGTTCGGGGCGAGCGGAGGCATCGGCGCCGCGGTCGGTCAGGTCGCTGGCGGAGCCCTCGCGGCGCTGTCGTTCGGCCCCGTCGAGGGCTGGCGCGCCGTGTTCGTGGTCGTCGCCCTCATCGCCGCAGCCGCGATCTCGCTGGCCCCGCTCGCTCCGCGCTCACGCGCGCACGAGGTCGTCGCGATCGACCTGGTCGGCACCGCCGCGCTGGGGCTCGGCATCCTGGCCGCGTCCGTGGCGCTGACGTTCGGGCCGGTCTGGAACTGGTCGTGGCCCGTCGCGGCGGCGCTGGTGATCGCGGCGGTGTCGCTGACGGCGATGTGGAGGCACCAGAACGCGATCGAGCGCGCGGGTCGGGTGCCGCTGCTCCCGCCGAGCGTGCTGCGGCTGCGCCCTCTGCAGCTGGGGCTCCTGGCCGCGGGGCTCTTCTTCGCGGGGTATTCGGCGTTGCTGTACGTCTTCCCCCGCGCGGTGGAGGCGGGCGGGCTGACCTCGCTCGAGGCCGGCATGGCTCTGCTGCCCTTCGCGGTCGTGTTCGCGGGCGTCTCTCTCACGGTCGCGCGCGTGCAGAGTCGGCTGGGGGATTCGACACTGGTGCTCGGCGTCTCGCTGCAGATCGTCGCGCTCATCGGCATGGCCGTGACCCTCGTCCTGGCGTGGGGAACCGACGTCGGCGTCTGGCTGCAGCCCGCGCTCATCCTGCTCGGAGCGGGCCAAGCGCTGATCTTCTCGCCGCTGACCCAGCTCGTGGTCCGCGAGGTACCGGTCGAGGCCGCCGGACTGTCGGGCGGGATGTTCAGCACCGCCCAGCAGCTCGCCCTGTCGTTCGGCGTGATCGTGATCGGCGGGGTCGTGACCCTCACCGGCGTCGGCGGCCGCGCCGAACTGCTGGCGGGACTCGCCCTCGACGTCGTGCTCGCGGTGGCCGTACTCGCACTCGCGGTCGCGTTGCGCGCACGGAGCCGCCGCGCCGCGTGAGCCGCGTTCCGCGGCGTCACCCGCCCCGCGATCGCTCGCTCCGCGCCGGCATTCACGGGATGCCGGGAGCCGGCGGTCGCCCCCGTGTCACAGCCCGGCCACCCGGCGTTCACCGCGGGCCGGTGTCATCGGGGGATGCGCTCGTCTCGACCGGTGACCCTGGCCGCGGCCTCGGTCGTGGCGCTCGTGGGAGCGGGAGCCGTGGGGATGCGCACTCTCATCGCCCGACAGGCCGCCATCGCCCGCCGCCGTATCGGCAAACCCCTCGGCGAGCAGGCTCTCGACGCCGACCGCGTGTGGCGGCGCAAGAAACACCCCGGGGAGCCTGTGGAGCTCCTCCTTCTCGGCGACTCCATCGCGGCGGGTCTCGGCGCCGGCCATCGTCGCGACACGCTCGGCGCCCGCCTCGCGAAAGGAATCGCGCGAGAAGCGGGGCGGCCGGTACGCCTGCGCACGGCCGCCGTGGTGGGCTCCGAGACGTCCGCCCTCGCGGCGCAGATCGCCTCGCTCCCGGCGGGATATCGCGCCGACGCCGCGCTGATCGTCGTGGGCGGCAACGACGTGACGCACCGTGTGCCGGCGTCCCGGTCGGCGGAGCAACTCGAGGGGGTCGTGCGTGCGCTGCGGGCCGACGGCATCCCGGTGGTGGTCGGCACCTGTCCGGATCTGGGGACGCTCCGGGCGATCCCGCAGCCCCTGCGCGCGCTCGCCGCGCGCTCGTCACGGCAATTGGCCGCCGCTCAGGCCGCCGCGGTGCATCGCGCCGGTGGGCGCGTCGTCGCCCTCTCGCGGGCGGTGGGCCCGGTCTTCGCCGAGAGTCCCGACGAGATGTTCAGCGTCGACCGCTTCCACCCGAGCGCCCTCGGATACCGGCGTACGGCGGAGGCGCTGCTCCCGGCCGTGCTGGCGGTGCTGGAGTCCCCGCCCCCACGGTCGACGGAAGAGCCCGTGGAGGACTCTTCGGAGAGCGCACGGCCGAGCCCTCCGCGTGCACCGCGGCGGAGCCCGCCACCGCACGGTCCTGCTCGGGAATCCCCACCTCGCGCATAGCCGCCGGATCTATTTTTCTCGCACGCCTCCCATCGATATCTTCCTCAGCACCTGGCGCGCCGATCCGATCACGCTCGGCGTGCTCCTCGTGGCATCCGTCGCGTACCTGTTCGGCGTCGCTCGGGCGAACCGTCGTGGTCCGCGCTGGCCGATGCGCCGCACGATCGGCTTCTTCGCGATCGGTCTGCTCCCGTACGCCGTGATCGAGCTCGGCTTCCTGGGGGTGTACTCCTCGGAGCTGCGGTGGGCCTTCTCGACCCGCATCGCGCTGCTGATCTTCGCGGTGCCCGCCGGTATCGCCGCGGGTCGCCCCCTGGATCTCCTCGCCCGAGCCGGGGGAGAAGCCGTGATCGATCGCGTCCTCTCGGCACGCGTGACCCGCATCTTCGGCAACGCGATGGTCGCCACCGTCGTCATCGCCGCGGTGTTCTGCGTGTTCCTCACGCCGCTCGCCGGCGTCCTGCGCGTGAACCCGGTGGTCGAGGCGTCGCTCGGCATCGTCGTCCCGGTGGTCGGGCTGGCGATGGTGCTGCCGATGATGGCGCTCGGCGCCGTGCACTCCGGCACCTTCATCGCGATCGAGTTCCTGCTGGCGTTCGTGGAGCTGCTGATCGACTCCGTCCCGGGTCTGCTGATGCGCCTGAACGACACCGTCCTCGGTCTGATCCCGGATGCCACGCGGGCGGCGTCGTGGTGGCCGTCGATGCTGCACGACCAGCACCTCGCCGGCGACTGGATCTGGTTCATCGCCGAGTTCGCCGACGTGCCGATCCTGGTGCTGCTGATGATCCGGTGGATGCGCAGCGATCGGGTCGAGGCGAGGGGCTTCGACGACCTGTCCGACGAGGAGTACGCCGAGATGACCCGCGCGCACCTCCGCGGAGAGCGTTGACCCCCGCGGCCCCCGCCGACAGGCTGGGATCGTGCCCACCCACGACGACGTCGACGCCTTCCTCACCACCACGCTGATCGGGGGCGACCCCACCCTGGACGCCGCGCTGCGGGCGCAGCACGACGCCGGTCTCCCGGCGATCGAGGTGGCCCCGGTCAATGCGAAGTTCCTGCATCTGCTGACCCGCATCGCCCGAGCCCGCCGAGTGCTCGAGGTCGGCACCCTCGGCGGATACTCGACCATCTGGTTCGCCCGTGCCGTCGGTGCGGAGGGTCTGGTGGTCACGATCGAAGCCGAGCCGGCCAACGCCGACCTCGCCCGCGCCAATCTCGAACGAGCCGGGGTCTCGGACCGTGTCCAGATCCGCGTCGGACGCGGCGCCGACGTGCTGCCGACCCTCGCCGGCGGCGAGCCGTTCGACCTCGTCTTCATCGACGCCGACAAGGAGTCGAACACCGTGTACCTCGACTGGGCCGCGCGTCTGGGCCGCCCGGGCACGGTCGTCGTGCTCGACAACGTCGTGCGCGCCGGCGAGGTCGCCGACGCCGAGACCCCCGACACCAAGGTGCAGGGCGCGCGGCGCGGCGTCGAGATGCTCGGCGCCGACCCCCGCTTCGACGCCACCGCCCTGCAGACCCTCGACCGCAAGGGCTGGGACGGCATGGCGCTCGCGATCGTGGTGGACCCCGTGGCAAGTGCCGGAGCCTGAGGAGGTCCCTGAGCGCGGTGAGGTCCCTGAGCGCGGTGAGGTCCCTGAGCGCGGTGAGGCCCCTGAGCGCGGTGAGGCCCCTGAGCGCGGTGAGGTCCCTGAGCGTGGTGAGGTCCCTGAGCCTGTCGAAGGGACCGGAACCCGCGTACACCGGCGGCTTCGACAAGCTCAGCCACCTCGCGCTCGCGTGCCGGCGTAACCCGGCCCAACGCCCGCCGACCGAGATCACTAGACTCGACGACGGACCGACGACGCTCCGCCCTCTTTCCCCAGAACCAACGAGGAGTCCTTCGTGGCACTTATCGAGGCTGTCAACGCGCGCGAGATCCTGGATTCGCGCGGTAACCCGACCGTCGAGGTGGAGGTGCTCCTCGACGACGGAATCGTCCAGCGGGCGGCCGTCCCCTCCGGCGCGTCCACCGGCGCGTTCGAGGCCTACGAGCTGCGCGACGGCGACAAGAGCCGCTACAGCGGCAAGGGCGTGCTCAAGGCCGTCGCCGCCGTCGTCGACGAGCTCGGGCCCGCCATCGAGGGCGTCGAGGCCAGCGAGCAGCGCATCATCGACGAGATCCTCATCGAGACCGACGGCACCGAGAACAAGTCGCGCACCGGCGCCAACGCCATCCTCGGCGTCTCGCTCGCCGTCGCCAAGGCCGCCGCCGACAGCGCCGACCTGCCCCTGTTCCGCTACCTCGGCGGCCCCAACGCGCACTTGCTGCCCGTGCCGCTGTTCAACGTCATCAACGGTGGCGAGCACGCCGACAACGGCATCGACTTCCAGGAGTTCTTCCTCGCGCCCATCGGCGCCGACACCTACAGCGAGTCCCTGCGCTGGGGCACCGAGGTCTACCACGTCCTCAAGGGCGAGCTGAAGTCCGCCGGCTACAACACCGGCCTCGGCGACGAGGGCGGGTTCGCCCCCGATCTGCCCAGCAACCGCGAGGGCCTCGACTTCCTCATCCGCGCGATCGAGAAGGCCGGATTCACCCCCGGTCAGGACATCGCCGTCGGTCTCGACGTCGCCGCCACCGAGTTCTTCAAGGACGGCGTGTACACCGTCGAGGGCAAGGAGTGGAGCGTCGACACGCTCGTCGACTACTTCGCCGACCTCGTCGCCAACTTCCCGATCGTCACGATCGAGGACGCGCTCGCCGAGGACGACTGGGACGGCTGGAAGAAGCTGACCGACGCGATCGGTTCGAAGGTCCAGCTCGTCGGCGACGACCTGTTCGTCACCAACCCCCAGCGTCTGCAGAAGGGCATCGACCTCGGCATCGCAAACTCGCTGCTCGTGAAGGTCAACCAGATCGGCACGCTGAGCGAGACGCTGGACGCCATCAACCTGGCCACCCGCTCGGGCTACACCTCGATGCTGTCGCACCGCTCGGGTGAGACCGAGGACACCACCATCGCCGACCTCGCCGTGGCGGTCAACGCGGGTCAGATCAAGACCGGCGCCCCCGCGCGCAGCGAGCGCGTCGCGAAGTACAACCAGCTGCTCCGCATCGAAGAAGACCTCGGCGACGCCGCGGTCTTCGCGGGCCGCTCGGCGTTCCCCCGCTTCAAGGGCTGATCGTTCGATCCGAGGGAGGGGGAGCCGTCAGGCTTCCCCTCCCTCCTCGTTGGCCGGTGCTCGCGATGCCGCACAGCCCGCGGGCGCGGTCCCGCCGTGCCTTCCGGTGACGGGACCCGTCTGAGCGGACGCCGAGCCCCCGGCGCGTCCCCGGAGCGCCCCGGAGTCGCGACGTAGACTCGCCTGCGGCCTGGTCGACATCGCAGCAGGCAGCGCGCAGGGAACGAAGGGAGGCGTCGTGGAACGACCGACTCTGCCTCCCCGCCCCGTGGCATCCGCGGCTCCGAAGTCGGGGAAGACGCCGAAGCGTGCGCCGACCGCCCGGCACGACCGTCCGCCGCGGTCGTCGGTGGCCGAGCGCCGCGTGGACGTGCGCGACTGGCTCGGCCGTGTGCGGGTCTCGGGCTTCGTCGTGATCATGCTCGGGCTGGTCGTGCTCGGCACCTTCGTGCTCGTGCCCACGGTGGGGACGTACATGGACCAGCGTCAGCAGATCCAGGCGCTCGAGAGCGCCGTGGAGATCAGCCAGTCCGACGTCGAGGACCTGCAGATGCAGCGCGACCGGTGGTCCGACCCCGCGTACATCCGCACGCAAGCGCGCGAGCGCCTCGGCTACACCTTTCCTGGTGAGGTCGTCTACCTCATCGACAACGACCTGCCCGCGTCGGCGACGCCGCAGGAACAGCAGGACGTCAGCGGCGACGTGGGTCAGACGCGTACGGACTGGATGGCGCAGCTCGTGCGCTCGGTCACCGCGTCCGGTGCGGCCCAGGTCGCCGTGCCGACGATCGGCGTGCCCGATCCGACGCCCGCGCCCGACGCTCCCGCACCCTGACGGCATCCGTCCCGCACTTCCGACGTGTGACGGAGGGGCCGGGTACCCTGGGAGCGATGACTACCGCAACTCTTCCCCCCGCATCCGACGCCGATCTGGCCGTGCTGAAGGCGCAGCTCGGACGCGTTCCTCGCGGAGTCATCGGCATCGCCGCCCGGTGCGCGTGCGGTAATCCGACGGTGGTCGCGACCTCGCCCCGTCTCGACGACGGCAGCCCGTTCCCCACGTTCTACTACCTCACCCATCCGGCCGCGACCGCGGCGATGTCGGTGCTCGAAGCCGGGCACGTCATGAAGGAGTTCTCGGACGAGCTCGCCGAGAGCGAGGAACTGCAGCAGCAGTATGAGGCGGCGCACCGGTCCTACCTGCGCGACCGGGCCGCCTACGGTGAACCCGACGAGATCGCGGGGATCTCGGCCGGTGGCATGCCCACCCGCGTGAAATGCCTGCACGCCCTCGCGGGCCACGCGTTGGCGGCCGGCCCGGGCGTGAACCCCATCGGCGACCGGGCCCTGGAGCGCGGTACGTGGTCGCCCGAACGCTGCCAGTGCGAGAGCCCCGGGACCGGCGGATGAAGCGCGTCGTCGTCGCCGTGGCATCCGTCATCCTCGTGGCGGTGCTGACGGGCGCGACGGCGACACCCGTCCTGCCGGCGTCGACGACGCCCCCGCAGGCACCGGCCGGACCGGTCGCCGAGGATCCGACGGACTCGGTGCGCGCGGCCGAGTACTGGCTCGATCAGTACGGCGTCCGCGAGGCGTGGAAGACCACGCGCGGGGCCGGGCAGAAGATCGCGATCATCGACACCGGCATCGGCCGCGGACCCTCAGAGTTCAGCGGTGCCGTCGTCGGCGGCATCGACGTCTCGGGCGTCGGGTCGCCCGACGGGCGCACCCCGGTCGGTGCGGTGGATGCCAACCACGGCAGCTGGGTGGCCTCGCTCGCCGCCGCCCGCGGCACCGGCAACGGCCGCGGCATGATCGGCGTCGCGCCCGAGGCCGAACTGCTGTCGATCTCGGTCGGCTTCGGCGCGACCACGTCGAAGCCATTCACCGAGCAGATCGCCGAGGCCATGAAATGGGCCGTCGACAACGGCGCCACCGTGATCAACCTCTCCTTGACGACGAACACCCTCGACTGGGACCGCAGCTGGGACGAGGCGTTCGAGTACGCCTTCGACAAGAACGTCGTCGTCGTGGTGGCGGCCGGCAACCGGGGAAGTGGCACCGACCGGGTCGGCGCGCCCGCCACGATCCCCGGTGTCCTGGCCGTGGGCGGGGTCGACCCGAGTGGCGCCGCCAGCAACAGTGCGTCGACGCAGGGCATCACGATCGGCCTCTCCGCCCCCAGCGAGCGGCTGATCGGCGTCTCCGCCGACGGCGGCCTGGTGCAGTGGAACGGCACGAGCGGCGCGGCGCCGATCGTCGCGGGCATCGCCGCGCTGGTGCGTGCCGCGCACCCCGAACTCGACGCCGACAACGTCCTCAACCGCTTGATCCAGACGGCGAAGCCAGCCGCGGGCGCATCGACCACGCCCGACAAACTGTACGGCTACGGCTTGGTGGATGCCGCGAGAGCAGTGTCGTCGAGCCCGGTCGCGACCGTGAGCGAGAATCCGCTGGGGAGCCTGAAGGAATGGATCCGCCTCTACCGCAGAGCGGACGCCGAGCCCGCGCCCGCGCCGAGCGCGAGCCCGGTCACCATCCCGCCGCTCCCACCCGTCGAATCGGCGGCGCAAGCGAGTTCGCCTCTGCTGCCGTCGCGCGATAGCGTGCTCTACGGGTCGTTGCCGCTCGGCGCTGCCACGCTGGCCGCTATAATGATTGCGCTCGGCGTCAGTGCTGCTGCCCGGCGATCCCGACAGGCACGCATCTCCCGCGAGCCGAGCCGCATCACTAACGAGGAGTCCCTCCCATCGTGACCACTACCGTGCCCAGAATCCTCATCGTCGGTGGGGGCTATGCAGGTTTCTACACCGCGTGGAAGCTCGAGAAGCTCCTCGGTCGAGGCGAAGCCGAAGTGACGCTCGTCGACCCGCTGCCGTACATGACGTACCAGCCGTTCCTGCCGGAGGTCGCCGCGGGAGAGATCGAGCCGCGCCACGTCGTGGTGGGCCTCCGCCGCCACCTCAAGCGCACCACTGTCATCGCCGGCAAGGTCACGGGCATCTCGCACGAGACCAAGACGGCGACGATCACCCCGATCGCGGGCGACGAGACCTTCGAGCAGTCCTATGACCAGATCGTCGTGACCGCCGGTGCCGTCTCGCGCACCTTCCCGATCCCCGGCATCGCCGACAACGCGATCGGCCTGAAGACCATCGAAGAGGCCGTCGCCATCCGTGACCGCCTCACCTCGAACTTCGACAAGGCCTCGGTGCTTCCCGCCGGTCCCGAGCGCGACCGTCTGCTGACCGTCGTCGTCGTCGGCGGCGGGTTCGCCGGCATCGAGGTGTTCGCCGAACTGCGCGCCTACGCCTCGTCGCTGCTGAAGCAGTACCCCACGCTGACCTTCGACGACACGCACTTCCACCTCATCGAGGCGATGGGCCGCATCATGCCCGAGGTGTCGCAGAAGACGAGCGAATGGGTGCTCGCCGACCTGGCCAAGAAGGGTGCGTTCGTGCACCTCGACACGCAGGTCAAGGGCGCCGTCGACGGCGTGATCGAGCTCTCGACGGGCGAGCAATTGCCGACCGACCTCATCATCTGGACTGCCGGCGTGATGGCGAACCCCACCGTCGTGCGCGGCAGCGACCTGCCCGTCGAGGAGCGCGGCCGCATCCGCACGCGTCCCGACCTGCGCGTCGGCACCGACGAGGACATCGTCCAGGGTGCCTGGGCCGCTGGCGACGTCTCGGCCGTGCCCGACCTGTCGGGCGGTGGTGTCGGTGGCTTCTGCGTCCCCAACGCCCAGCACGCGGTGCGCCAGGGCAAGCTCATGGCGAAGAACATCGTGGCGGTCCTGCGCGGCGAGGAGCCCAAGCAGTACTTCCACAAGAACCTCGGTGCCGTCGCCGGTCTGGGCCTGTACAACGGCGCGTTCCAGTCGGGCAACATCGCCCTGACCGGTTTGATCGCCTGGTTCGCCCACCGCGGCTACCACGGCCTGGCCATGCCCACGTGGGAGCGCAAGTTCCGCGTGATCGGCGACTGGATGCAGAACTTCGTCCACGGCCGCGAGGTCGTGTCGCTCGAGGCCGTGCAGCAGCCGCGCGCCGCGTTCGAGGAGTTCGCCGCTCGCCCGCGTCCCGCGGCCCCCGCGGCAGATGCTCCCGCCCCGGCCGAGAAGAAGGCCGAGCCGGTCGCCGCGAAGTAACCGGTGCTTTCAAGACCCCCGTACCCGTTTGGGTGCGGGGGTCTCGTCGTTCTCCGGATGCCGATCCCAGAGGCCGGGGGCCGCGCGCCGTTAGGCGGCGTGCCCGGTCGACACACGGGGCCGCGGCATCCGGGGCCGGTGTGTGTCCGCCCCGGGAATCCGCGGGTTGGGCCACGACGGGCCGGAGCCGCCTCGCGATACGGTGGAACAGGGCCCCCGTAGCCCAACGGCAGAGGCAGGCGACTTAAAATCGCTTCAGTGTGGGTTCGAGTCCCACCGGGGGTACGTGAGCACTCGCCCACCGGGTGCGCCGTCGACTCGATCCAGATCCCCTGGGAGTCCTCAGCACCATCCGGTACCCGCCCCACCCCGTAGTTACACTGAAGAGCAATCTCTCGAACGGAAGTGTGGGGACTTATGTGGGAGTGGCTCGTACCGGTCCTTGTGATCGTCGGCATCCTGGTCATCGCGGGCATCTACCTCTGGGCCACCTACAACGCCCTCGTCGCGCTGAACGTGCGCGTCGACGAGGCGTGGAGCGACATCACGGTGCAGCTCAAGCGACGCGCCGACCTGCTGCCCAACCTGATCGAGACGGTGAAGGGATACGCGGCGCACGAGAAGGCCGTGTTCGAGAACGTCACCCGGGCTCGCGCCGAGACGCTGTCGGCACAGAGCCCCGCCGAGGCCGGTATCGCCGAGGGGCACATGCAGCAGGCGTTGAAGTCGCTGTTCGCCGTCGCCGAGGCGTACCCCCAGTTGCAGGCGAGCCAGAACTTCCTGCAGCTGCAGCACGCGATCGTCGACACCGAGGACAAGATCCAGGCGTCCCGCCGGTTCTACAACGGAGGCGTCCGAGAGTTGAACACCAAGATCAAGGTGTTCCCCAACAACCTGTTCGCCCGCCAGCTCGGCTTCCACGAACGCGAGTTCTTCGAGGTCATCGACGGCGCCGCGATCGCGGAACCACCCCGCGTGCAGTTCTGACCGAACGCGCCCCCTTCGCTCCGGCGGAGGGGGCGCGTCAGTTCGACCGGCCGTCGGGATGCTCGTGCCGCTCCGCCGCGAGGGCGCCGGCGAGGGCGTCGGCGGCGTCGCCCCACCGCGATACGGTCACCGTCTCGAGCCCCTGCCAGCGCGCGGCGGCGAGAAGCTCCGCGGCGATACGCTCGGCGGCATCCGCCGACGCGCTGGCCTCCCACCACGCCGACTGCACGCGCAGGGCGCTCGCGGCGCGATCGGCCTTGAGGTCGAGTCGGCCGACGATGTCGTCACCGACGAGGACCGGCAGCGAGTAGTACCCGAACCGGCGCTGCGGCGCGGGAGTGTAGATCTCGATGCGATAGTCGAAGTCGAACAGTCGCTCGGCACGGTCGCGGAACCACACCACCGGGTCGAAGGGCGACAGGATCGCCGCGGCATCGACCTTTCGGGGGCGGGTGGCGTTTCGGTGCACCCAGGCCCTGGCAGGACGGCCCGCGATCTGCCACCCCTCCACCTCGACGGGGAGCAATTCGCCGGCGTCGACGAGATCGCGGATCCCGGTCATCACGGCGGGCCGATCGCGGATCCGCCAGTAGTCGGCCAGGTCGGACGCCGTGGCGATCCCGTAGGCGACGGCGGCGCGGCGCACCAGCTCGGTGATCGCCTCGGCGCGCGGAACCGTCGTCTCGAGCGCGGAAGCGGGCAGCACGTCCGACGCCAGGGCGTAGCGACGTTCGAACCCGCGCCGACCGGCGATCGCCACATCGCCGAACAACCACAATCGCTCGAGGCCGTTCTTGACGTCGTCCCAGCCCCACCACGCGCCGCGGGTGCCGCTGCGGGCATCGTGGTCGATCTCAGCCGGACGCAGCGGCCCACGCTCGGACAACTCGTCGCGGAGCCACTGCAGCAGGGGCTGGTTCGCCTCCGCCCACGCGTCGTGACCGTACTTGCGGCGCATGTCGTCGCGTCGGAACTGCAGCAGGGGCCAATCGTCGACCGAGACGAGGGATGCCACGTGCGCCCACGACTCGACCCAGGTCGGCCGGCGTGAGAACGCCAGCCTGTCGAGCAGCGCGGTGTCGTACGGGCCGAGGCGGGCGAACAGAGGCATGTAGTGCGAGCGGGCGAAGACGTTGACAGAGTCGATCTGCAGGACGCGGATGCGGTGCAACGCGGCGGTGATCTGGCGCGTGCCGACCGCAGAGGGGCGCGCGCGGGCGAAGCCCTGAGCGGCGAGGGCGATGCGGCGCGCCTCGGCGCGACGGAGGGTCGTCGTCATGCTCCTCACGGTAGCCGCGACCACCGACACCGTCCGCGGACGACGGCGCAGGGCGGCGGTAGGCTTGCCCAATGAGTGGAACCGATCCCGAGCATCGCGGGTCGTTCCTCGACGCCCTGAAACGTCGCACCGTCTCCAGCGACCTCCAGCCTCCGGTCCCGCCCGGGCTGCGTCAGGCCACCGCCTACGCATGGCGCCTGCTGGTCATCGCGGCGGCTCTCGCCGTCGTCGTGTTCGTCGTCATCCAGCTGAAGCTTCTCGTGATCCCCCTGCTCGTGGCCATCCTGGTGACGGCGCTGGTATGGCCAGGGTTCTCGTTCCTGCTGCGGCACCGTTGGCCGAAGTGGCTCGCGATCATCGTGACGGTGCTGGGGACGATCGCCATCATCTCCGGGCTCGTCTGGCTCGCGGTGTGGCAGATCACGCGCGAGTTCGGGTCGGTGCGCGAGCGCACCGCACAGGCGGTCGAGCAGTTCCGCCAGTACCTCATCGACGGGCCGCTCCACCTCAGCGCCCAGCAGATCGACGATGGTCTGCGGCAGGCCGGCACCTTCCTGCAGCAGCAGGCGGAGGTGCTGTGGACGGGAGCCCTCGCCATCGGCACGACCCTCGGCCACGTGGCCACAGGGGTGCTGCTGACGCTGTTCATCCTGCTCTGCCTGCTCGCCGACGGCGGCGGCATCTGGCGGTGGACGACTCGGCTCTTCCCCCGTGTCGCCCGCCCCGCCGTCGACGGCGCCGGCCGTGCCGGCTGGCGGACGGTGAAGAGCTACGCGCGCACGCAGCTGCTTGTCGCCACCATCGATGCCGTCGGCATCGGTCTCGGCGCGTTCCTGCTCGGCGTCCCGCTCTCCATCCCGATCGGCGTGCTCGTCTTCCTCGGCGCGTTCATCCCGTTCGTCGGGGCGGTGGCGACGGGCGCTCTCGCGGTGTTCATCGCGCTGGTCTACAACGGCCCTCTCATCGCCCTGTTCATGCTGATCGTCGTCCTGGGTGTGCAGCAGGTCGAGAGTCACGTCCTGCAGCCGATCCTGATGGGCTCCGCGGTGAAGGTGCACCCGCTGGCCGTCGTGCTCGTCGTCGCCGGCGGCGCGATGATCGGTGGCATCGCCGGCGCGCTCTTCGCCGTGCCGCTCGCGGCGTTCGTCAACGTCGTCGCCGTGTACCTCGCCTCGAAGGCGTGGCAGCACCAGGGCGAAGCCCTGGCATCCCGAGATCTCATCTGGCAGACCGTCCCGCGCGAACGCGCAAGGAGATCATGAACGACACTCCCACCCTGGCCGAGTTCGAGGATGCCGCGCAGGCTCTGCGCGGCATCATCACGCGCACCCCCCTCGATGAATCGCTGCACCTCAGCGAGCTGCTCGGGGTACCGGTCAACCTCAAGCTCGAGAACCTGCAGCGCACCGGCTCGTTCAAGATCCGCGGAGCCACCTACCGCCTGTCACGCCTCACCGCCGAGGAGCGCGCCCGCGGCGTCGTCGCCGCGTCGGCGGGAAACCACGCGCAGGGTGTGGCACTGGCGGCGCAGCAGCTGGATATCGCCGCGACCATCTTCATGCCGCTGGGCGTGCCCGTTCCGAAGCTCCTCGCCACGCGCGGGTACGGCGCCGAAGTCATCCTCGAGGGGGCGACTGTCGAGACTCCGTTGCGCCTCGCCGCGGAATTCGCCGAGCGCACGGGCGCCGTGCTGATCCACCCGTTCGACCACCGCGACATCATCGTGGGCCAGGGAACCCTCGGCCTGGAACTCGTCGAAGACATGCCCGACCTCGAGACCGTGATCGTCGGCATCGGCGGGGGAGGGCTGGCCGCCGGTGTCGCGGCGGCCGTGAAGGCCCGCGCCGCCGCCGAGGGGCGCGAGGTGCGCATCATCGGCGTGCAGGCGCACAACTCCGCCGCCTACCCGTCGTCGCTGGCCGCCGGCTATCCGATGCAGGTTCCCACCACACCGACCATCGCCGACGGTATCGCCGTCGCCCGTCCCGGCGACCTGCCGTTCGAGCTCATCCGTCAGTACGTCGACGAGGTCGTCACCGTCACCGAAGACGACATCGCGCGCGCGCTCCTCGTGCTGCTGGAGCGTGCGAAGCAGGTCGTCGAGCCCGCCGGTGCCGTCGGCGTGGCCGCGATCCTCGCCGGCAAGGTCACCGCGAGCGGCCCCACCGTCACGATTCTCTCGGGAGGAAACATCGACCCGCTCCTGCTGCAGCGGGTCGTGGCGCACGGGCTCTCGGCATCCGGTCGCTACATGTCGCTGCGCATCCCGCTGCCCGATCGCCCCGGACAGCTGGCGCGCGTGTCGGAGCTGCTGGCCGGTGTCGGCGCGAACGTGATCGAGGTGCTCCACACCCGCCACGGACAAGGTCTGCAGATCAGCGAGGTGATCCTGCAGCTGAGCGTCGAGACGCGCGGAGCCGAGCACCGCGCCCTGGTGATCGCCACGCTGGAAGAGGCCGGGTTCGTCGCGACCGTCGTCCCCGACTGACGCTACTCCGGGGCACCGTGCGAATGCGCGCGGGTGCATAGCATCGCTGTCGCTGCGCAGCGCGCGTGAGCCGGGCCGAGACGTGGGCGGGGCGGAGTCGCGTGGCGTCGCCGGCTCACGACCATGACTGGTGTCGGCGGCGTGCACGAACTCCGTGATGTGCATGAGGTCGGCTGCGTGCGCGGCAATCGGACTGAGGTAGTGCGCATCGCGGAGGCTGTGCACGGAAAGCGCGTCGGGCGCGGGCGGCGCTGATCGTGGGGATAGTTCGCGGCGGGAAACGCNCCTTGCGGTGAGCGGCTCGCGAGCGAGGGGGCTTACTGGCCCGAGTACGTCTCGACCTTGACGATCTCGACCGCGATCTCTTTGCCGTTCGGGGCCGTGTACGAACCCTTGTCGCCTTCTTTGAGACCGAGGATGGCGGCACCCAGCGGCGACGCCTCGCTGTACACGTCGAGCTCGGAGTTGGCCGCGATCTCGCGGTTGCCGAGGAGGAACTTCTCTTCGCCGCCCGCGACGACGGCGGTCACGACGGTGCCCGACTCCACGACGCCGTGGCTCTCGGGGGCCTCGCCGACCTTGGCGTCCTTCAGCAGCTGCTGGAGCGTGCGGATGCGCGCCTCCTGCTTGCCCTGCTCGTCCTTCGCGGCGTGGTAGCCACCGTTCTCTTTCAGGTCGCCCTCTTCGCGAGCGGACTCGATGCGCTTGGCGATCTCTTCGCGACCCGTGGTCGAGAGGTGCTCCAGCTCGTTGTGGAGACGGTCGTATGCGTCTTGCGTGAGGAACGTCACCTGAGCGTCGTTGGACACGGGTCCTCCTTCTTCGAGGGGCGAGCGGCGGTCGCACGGAACCGCCAGGCATATGTCGAACGCCCCGGCATCGAGCCGGGGCGCGTCGTGATCCCGCGAGTTTACGGCACCCAGCAGGCGTTGACAAAACCTGTCGTGGCCAACGAGAGCGTGGGAATGGTCTCGGTGAAGGCCCGCGAACGGTCCTCGGATGCCGGGTACTCCACGACCCGCCACCCGACCGTGCCGTGCTCTTCGTCGCGGGCTTCGAGAGCGCACGCGACGGGCTGGCCGACGGGCGCCGTGATCTGGAAGGTCGCCGTGACGGACCGGTCGTCGGTGATCGAGAACCCGGTGTCGGTCGCGGTGACCGACCCGGCGCTGCCGGCCACGGTGGTCCAGCCGAGGTAGCCGATCGCGCCGAGGGCCAGCACGGCGACGATCGACCAGCCGAGGAGGCGCCGCCGCGGGGAGCGCGTGCGCCCGTAGCGGTCGTCGAGCAGCTCTTGCGTCGTCATGGTCTCCCCGGGCTTTAGGCTGGAGTTCCAGGCTACGCGCTCCCGCACCGAAGGACTCCATGCTCCCCGTGATCGTCGCCCTCGCGACCACGCCGTCACCGGCGGTGACCCCCGATGAGTCCATCGTCACCCCCGGCCCGCTCGGTTTCGCCGCGATCGCCTTCATCGCGATCGCGGTGTTCCTCCTCGTGTTCGACATGCTGCGCCGCATCCGTCGCGGACGCTACCGCGAAGAGGTGAACGCCGAGTTGGATGCCGAAGAGCAGGCACGCGCGGCGGCCGCGGCCAGCGAGACCGACGACGAGGACATCGACCCCACTCCGCCGCGCCGCTGACGGCGGGCTCCGCGCTGGACCCCGTGCTCAGCCGCCGTGATAGGCGGGCTGGAGCGCGATGAGCAGACACGCCGTCCAGTGGCACAGGAAGGCCAGCACGGTGCACACGTGGAAGATCTCGTGGAACCCGAAGTGGCCGGGCCACGGGTTGGGCTTCTTCATCGCGTAGATGATCGCCCCCGCGGTGTACAGCAACCCGCCGACGACGACGAGCACCATCATCGCGACGTTCGCCGCGAGCAGGTCGCCGAGGTACATCACCGCCGCCCACCCGAGCGCGAGGTACAGCGCGACGTAGAGCCAGCGCGGCGCGTTGATCCAGAACACGCGGAACAGGATGCCGAGCAGGGCCCCGCCCCACACGATCGACAGCAGCAGCACGGTCTTCGGCGTCGGCAGAGCCAGCACCGCGATCGGCGTGTACGTGCCCGCGATGAGCAGCAGGATGTTGGCGTGGTCGATGCGTTTGAGCACCGCCAGCGTCCTCGGCTTCCAGCGGAAGCGGTGGTAGAGCGCCGAATTGCCGAAGAGCAGCATGGAGGTCGCCATGAAGACGGCGGAGGCCCACTTGGCGGGGCCGCCCTGCGCGAGCGCGATCAGGACGATGCCCGCGGCGATCGCGACGGGGAAGGTACCCGCATGGATCCACCCGCGCCACGTCGGCTTCAGCTCGGCCGCAGCGCCCACCGCTCCGGCCTCGATCAGGGGAAGCTGGGGCATCTCGGGGCCGTCTGCGGGCGTCGGGCGTGTCACACCTCGACACTACGTCCGCTCCCATGCTCCGGGGGGAACATGCCGCCGGCGCTCACCCGTCGTCCGGTCGTCGTCACCGTCGAACCCGCCGTGCGGCGCCCGTCGGACGCGGTAGCGTATCCGGGTGGCGCGCGTGTGGAAGAACGAGGGGCGGGGCCCCCTCTATCGTCTGTACATCTCACGCCTTCGCCGCCGCATGCCCGCGACGGTGCCGCATCACGTCGCGATGATGATCGACGGCAATCGTCGTTGGGCGCGCCAGCTCGGATACGACAGCGCCGCCCACGGCCACCGTGCCGGCGCGGCGAAGATGCACGAGTTCCTGCGATGGTGCGACGACCTCGGCATCGAGGTGGTCTCGCTGTACCTGCTGTCCAACGACAACCTCGTCAAGCGCGAGAGCAAAGAGCTGCAGGACCTGCTCGAGATCATCGCCGAACTCGCTCGGGAGCTGTCGCACGAGCCGAACTGGCGGGTGAAGCACGTGGGGCGTGCGCACGGACTGCCGCCCGAGCTCGCCGAGGTGCTCCACGAGGTCACCGAACGCACGCGAGGTCACAAGGGCCTGCACGTTAACCTGGCGGTCGGCTACGGGGGCCGCAGCGAGATCGTCGATGCCGTGCGCTCCATCATCGCCAAGCACGACGAGTCGGGCGGCTCCCTGGAGGAGCTCGCCGCGAGTCTCACTCCCGAGCAGATCGGCGAGCACCTGTACACGGGCGGTCAGGCCGATCCGGATCTGGTCATCCGCACCTCGGGGGAGCAGCGTCTCAGCGACTTCCTGCTGTGGCAGTCGGCGCACTCGGAGTTCTACTTCGTCGAGGCCCTCGGGCCCGACCTGCGGGAGGTCGACTTCCTGCGGGCCATTCGCGATTTCGGCGCGCGCGACCGGCGCTTCGGGCAGTAGGCCCGGCGGCCGGGACGAGCGCGGCCGCCCGTCTCGAACGCGGCCGGACTTCGAGCCGGCGCAAAGGCTCGGGGCGCCGCGCGAGTCCCCGCGGCGCGCGGCCGACAGCGCGAGGATGCGGGGACGGTCGAGCCCGCCGAAGGGTCTGCCCCTCGCTCGGTCGGATGCGGCGGCGTCCACCGAACTACTTTCGGACGATGGGCCGCGCGCCCGAGGTGTTCACGAACTCGTCATATTCGCGGCGTGTTAACGACCCTCACCGCTCTCGGAGCGTCGTACGGTGAGGACATCGGACACGGAGTCCGATCGAGTCGGCCTTCGGATTGCGACTCGTGACCCACAGGTCGACTCGTGACAACCGGGTGCAGCACCCGGGTCGGGAGTGGGTTGTGGCTACACGAGCACCGTACGACCAGCGTCGCGTCGTCGAGAGCACAGAGTCCGAAGCGGGCGCCGATCAGGCCCTGCGCACGTATGTCCTGGATACCTCCGTCCTTTTGAGCGACCCGCGGGCGTTCTTCCGCTTCGCCGAGAACGCGGTGGTGATCCCCGTCGTCGTGATCATGGAGCTCGAAGGCAAACGCCACGACCCCGAGATCGGGTACTTCGCCCGCCAGGCTCTGCGCCACCTCGACGAGCTCCGCGTCGAGCACGGCCGTCTCGACTTCCCGGTCGCCGTCGGAGACAACGGCTCCCTCCGCGTCGAGCTGAACAACACCGACCCCAGCGTGCTGCCCTCCGGGATGCGTACGGGAGGTAATGACAGCCGCATCCTCGCCGTCGCGATGAACATCGCCAAGGACGGCGCCGAGGTGACCGTCGTGTCGAAGGACCTGCCGATGCGCGTCAAGGCGGCATCCCTCGGCCTGAACACCGAGGAGTACCTCGCCGAGCAGGCGATGGACTCCGGGTGGACGGGAATCGCCTCGATCGACGTGTCGGGCGACGACCTCGCCGACCTGTACGAGACCGAGGTCGCCGTCAGCGACGCGGTGAAGGGCATGCCGGTCAACACCGGTCTCGTCATCCACTCCGAGCGCGGCTCCGCCCTCGGCCGCGTCACCGGCAAGGGCGAGTACCGTCTCGTTCGCGGCGACCGCGAGGCGTTCGGTCTGCACGGCCGGTCGGCCGAGCAGCGCATCGCGCTCGACCTGCTGCTCGACCCGGAGGTGGGCATCGTCTCGCTCGGCGGGCGAGCCGGAACCGGCAAGTCGGCCCTGGCCCTGTGTGCGGCGCTGGAAGCCGTGCTGGAGCGACAGCAGCAGAAGAAGATCATCGTCTTCCGCCCCCTCTTCGCGGTCGGTGGACAGGAGCTCGGCTACCTCCCGGGCGACCAGGCCGAGAAGATGGGGCCGTGGGGCCAGGCGGTCTTCGACACGCTCGGTTCGGTCGTCTCGGGCAACGTGCTCGAGGAGGTGCTCGCGAGGGGCATGCTCGAGGTGCTGCCGCTGACGCACATCCGCGGTCGGTCGCTGCACGACGCCTTCGTCATCGTCGACGAGGCGCAGTCGCTCGAACGCAACGTGCTGTTGACCGTGTTGAGCCGCATCGGGCAGAACTCCCGCGTGGTGCTGACCCACGATGTCGGTCAGCGCGACAACCTGCGTGTCGGGCGCCACGACGGTGTCGCATCCGTGATCGAGACGCTGAAGGGTCACGGCCTCTTCGGCCATGTCACCCTGACGCGGTCCGAGCGCTCCGCCATCGCGGCGTTGGTGACCGAGCTGCTGGAGGCCGGCGAGCTGTCGTAGGACACGACGGAGCGAGGGGCCGGGATGCCGTGGCANGGCATCCCGGCCCCTCGTCGATGAGGCGACGGCCGCCGGAGATGAGAGGTTTCTCATCTTCGGCTCCCCGGTCTCTCACGAAGACCCGCCAGAGTAGAACACGTCGACGAAGGAGACTTCGTCACCGCCTCGGCGGTTCCCCCATGGAAACAAGAGAACACGTCACGCGCAGGTCACCGCTCTTCGGGTGAGCCGGAAGACCACCGGACGCGTCTCTCCAGAAGCCCCCGGTGCCCCCCGCCGGGGGTTTTCGGGGTTTCGGGCGCCGGTGCACGGGGACTCACTCCCAGCGATAGCCGGCCCCTCGCACCGTGACGATGTGCCCCGACCCGACCTTCGCGCGCAGATACCGGACGTAGACGTCGACGACGTTGGATGACGGGTCGAAATCCATGCCCCAGACGCGGCTGAGCAGCTGTTCGCGGCTGAGCACCTGTCCGGCGTGCCGGAGGAACTCCTCTGCGAGCGCGAACTCGCGGGCGCTCAGGTCGATCTCACGGCCGGCGACCGTCGCCCGCCGGGCGAGGATGTCGAGGGTGACGTCGCCGTGGCCGATCGTCATCGAGCCCACCGTGACCGGCTCGCGCAGCCGCGAGCGCACGCGCGCGAGCAGCTCGTCGAACTTGAAGGGCTTCGAGACGTAGTCGTTGGCCCCGGCGTCGAGACCGTCGACCGTGTCGCGCGTGCTGGTGCGCGCGGTGAGCATGATGACCGGGATCGTCGACCCCTGGCCGCGGAGGCTCCGGAGCACCTCGAAGCCATCGAGGGTGGGGAGCCCCACGTCCAGGAGCACCAGGTCGACCTCGCCGGCGAGAGCGGTGTCGAGCGCCTCGGCACCGTCGTCGACGATCAGCGTCTGGTAGCCCGCGGACTCCAGCCCCTTCGCCACGAAGGAGGAGATGCGCTCCTCGTCTTCCGCGATGAGGATGCGGGTCATCCGGTTGCCTCTCTCTGCATGACGACGTCGCCCGCGCGCACGGGCGTGGGCAGTTGCGCCGGCGTCTGCGCACCGGCCACGGGGATGTGGAGTACGACCGTGGCACCGCCGCCGGGGGTGTCGACGACGGCGCAGTGCCCGTCGTGGGCCTTGGCGATGGCATCCACGATCGACAGACCGAGGCCCGAACCCTCGACGCCGCGACGGGTGGACAGACGGTCGAAGCGGCGGAACACGCGATGGCGGGCCGCCGGGGGGATGCCGGGACCGTGGTCCCGCACCCACAGATGGGCGGTGCCGTCGTCGACGGAGCTGCCGATCTCGATGGGACTGCCCTCCGGGGTGTACTTCGCGGCGTTGTCGGCGAGCTGGAGCCAGGCCTGCACGAGACGGTCGGCGTCGCCGCGGATGCGCGCGCGGGCGCGCTGCTCGACGCTCCAGGTGTGTCCCGCGATCGCTCCCGCGAGTTCGGCGACGCGGTCGGTGAGCGCTCCGACGTCGATGACGGCATCCGAGAGCGCACCGGTCTCGATGTCGGCGAGGGCGTCGATGTCGTCGACGAGGCGGGAGAGGCGGTCGAGCTCGGCGATGCCGAGGTCGCGTGTCTCGGTGACGTCGTGCGGGTCGGCGGGATCCATCATCTCGAGGTGGCCGCGCACGATGGTGATCGGCGTCTTCAGCTCGTGCCGCACATCGTCGAGCAGCTGGCGCTGGGCATCGACCGACATCGCGAGGCGGTCGAGCATGGAGTTGACCGAGGTCGTGAGATCCGAGATCTCGTCGTTGCCGCGGGCGCGCAGGCGCGTGCCCAGGTCGTCGATCGTGATCGCGTCGGCGGTGGCGCGCAGACGCCGCAACGGCGAGAACAGGCGGCCGGTGACGAAGTACCCCGCGACGCCGATGAGGATCAGCACCGCCAGCGCCGTGATGCCGTACGTGGTGGTGGAGAGGGTGACGAGCTCCATCCGCTGGTCGACCGAGATGACCTGCACGACGGTCCCGCCGCGTGCGGGCACGGCGGCGTAGAGGAGGGGGCCCTGATCGCTGTCGAGGCGACCCGTGAGACGCCCCTCGGCCACGACCCCGGCGAGGGATGCCACCAGCTCGGCGTCATCGGCCAGGCGGAGGCCCGGGGGCGACGGCGTCGCGGCGAGCACCTGCGTCTCGGCGAGGGCGAGCGTGCCGTCGGTGCGGCCGGGGATTGCCGCGGCGACGAGGTCGGCGGCATCCTGACTACTCGCGGAGACCGTCGAGACGAAGCCGTCGAGCTGGCGCTCGGCGTTGGCGATCACGCGATCGCTCTGCACGAGGAAGGTGACGCCACCGGCGAGGATCATGCCGAGCAGCACGACGCCGAGGATCGCGCCGAGAAGTCGCACGCGCGTCGAGACGGGTCTCGTCGCGGGGCTCATCCTCCGATTATGGCGCGCCTCGGCGTCGTGGACGTGCGTGGAGTGCTCAGCCGGGGTGCGTCATCGACAGCAGGTCGAGCTTGGCGTCGAGCACCTCTTCGGTGATCTCGCCTCGCTCGACGTAACCGAGGTCGATGACGGCCTCGCGTACGGTGATGCCCTTGGCGACCGAGTGCTTGGCGATCTTCGCGGCGGCCTCGTAGCCGATGACCTTGTTCAGCGGCGTCACGATCGACGGCGACATGCCGGCGAAGGCCTCGGCGCGGGCGACGTTGGCCTCGAGGCCGTCGATGGTCTTGTCGGCGAGCACCCGCATGGCGTTCGAGAGCAGGCGGATCGACTCCAGCAGCGCCGTCCCCATGACCGGGATGGCGACGTTGAGCTCGAACGAGCCCGACGCGCCGGCCCACGCGACCGTGGCGTCGTTGCCGATGACGCGGGCGCAGACCATGAGCGTCGCCTCGGGGACGACCGGATTGACCTTGCCGGGCATGATCGAGGATCCGGGCTGCAGGTCGGGGATGTGCAACTCGCCGAGACCGGTGTTCGGTCCTGACCCCATCCAGCGGATGTCGTTGTTGATCTTGGTGAGTGAGACCGCGATGGTGCGGAGCGCTCCGGATGCCTCGACGAGGCCGTCACGGTTGGCCTGCGCCTCGAAGTGGTCCTGCGCCTCGGTGATGGGCAGCTCGGTCTCGGCCGCGAGCAGCTCGATGACCTTCTGGGGGAAGCCGAGGGGGGTGTTGATGCCGGTGCCGACCGCGGTGCCGCCGAGGGGGACCTCGCCGACGCGGGGGAGCACGGCCCGCACGCGCTCGATGCCGAGACGCATCTGCCGTGCGTAGCCGCCGAACTCCTGGCCGAGGGTGACGGGGGTGGCATCCATCAGGTGGGTGCGACCCGACTTCACGATGCCCTTCCACGCCTGGGCCTTGGTCTCCAGGGCCACCGAGAGGTGCTCGAGAGCGGGGATGAGGTCGGTGATGAGGGCCTGGGTGACGGCGATGTGCACCGAGGTGGGGAAGACGTCGTTGGAGGACTGCGAGGCGTTCACGTGGTCGTTGGGGTGAACGGTCGAACCGAGGATGCCGGTCGCCAGCGTCGCGAGCACCTCGTTCATGTTCATGTTCGACGAGGTGCCGCTGCCGGTCTGGTAGGTGTCGACGGGGAACTGCGCGTCGTGGCGACCGGTGACGACCTCGTCGGCGGCCTGGGCGATGGCATCCGCGATCTGCCCGTCGAGAGTGCCGAGCTCTTTGTTGGCGAGGGCGGCAGCTTTCTTGATGCGCGCGAGGGCGGCGATCTGCGTCGACTCGAGTCCGGACCCGGAGATGGGGAAGTTCTCGACGGCGCGCTGCGTCTGCGCGGCGTAGAGGGCTTCCTTGGGTACCCGCACCTCGCCCATGGTGTCGTGTTCGATGCGGTACTCGATGTCGGTCACGTCGTCGTTCCTCCAGGTCGGTGTTCGGTGGTTCTCAGCTGCGGGCGGTTTCGACGCGTTCGTCGACCACGTCGCCCACGATGACGACGGGGAACGCTTCTCCCTCGTCGAGTCGGTAGTTGGCGCCCACGACGGCGGTGCGGCCCTCGGCCACGGCCTCGCTGATGAGTTCGGAGGCGCGCAGCAACTCGGCCACGGTGTGGCGCAGATGCTCCCGGCCGACCTGCTCGGGGTCGACGTGCTCGGGAAGGCGCCCGTCGACCGCGCTCGCCCGCTGCACGCGACGCACGGCCGGCACGATGGGGGCGATCTGGCGCCAGATGTAGGCCGGCAGGGTCGGGGCGTCGAGGCCGGTGCTGTCGATGGCCGCGCCGACAGCGCCGCAGGCGTCGTGCGCGAGCACCACGATGAGCGGGACCTCGAGCACGCCCACGGCGTACTCGAGGCTGCCGATGACCGAGTCGGAGATGACCTGGCCGGCGTTGCGCACCACGAACAGGTCGCCGAGCCCCTCGTCGAAGATGATCTCGGCGGCCAGACGCGAGTCCGAACAGCCGAACAGTGCCGCGGTCGGGTGCTGGGAGCTGGCGAGCTCGGCGCGACGCTCCACGTCTTGCCGGGGGTGGGCGGGGGCACCCGCGACGAAACGCTGGTTCCCCTCCACCATCTGCTGCCACACCTGACGGGGGGTCATGCGCTCGCTCACGGGACCTCTCTCAACTGCTCGATCTGGTCGGTGACGGATGCGGCCGCCAGGGCCGCCGTCTCGGGGGCTGCGTCGCCGTAGACGAGCACGTAGTCGGGGCCGGCCGGCGCGGCCAGGGCGTAATCGATGTTCCCCGTGCCCGACGGGTTGGCGGGCCGGTACACGTTCCAGGTGATGCCGTCGATCTCGGTGGTCTCGGTGCTGCGGGTGCCGTCGAGCACCTGACCGACCCACGCCTCATCGGCGTCGAACCCCTGCGCGACGCGGAGGAAGCCCGACTCTCCCGAGCGGACGTAGACCATGGTCCACGCCTCGGTTCCTCCGACGCCCTCGACGGTGGCCTGATTGACACGCCACCCCTCGCCCAGGGAGGGCGACAGCACGGGCCGCCCGCGTTCGACTTCGAGATCGGCGGCCAGTGCCGGCACGTCGGGCGCGGGCCGCGGTGCCGGTTCGCCCCGGGGGACTGCGGCGATGACGACGATGACGACCGCGACGATCACGAGCAGCGCCGCGATGAGATTGCGGAACGTCTTGCTCGAGCGGTACCGGCGCGAGGACTCGGCCTTGCGGTCGGCCGTCTCCTGCGGGGTCTCGGGGCGACCGAGGTGCGCGACGACGCGGGCCATCACTCGTCACCTTCGCCGCGGGCGGCGTCGAGTCGGCGTTTCGCCCCGAGCAACCACTCTTCGCACCGGGCGTACAGCTTCTCGCCGCGCTCCCAGAGGGCCAGCGATTCTTCGAGCGTCGGTGCGCCCTGCTCGAGCTCGGCGACGACGCGCACGAGCTCGTCGCGAGCCTGCTCGAACGAGAGGGACGCGACGTCGGCGGCGGAGCCGGGGGTCGTCGCGGTCATGGCATCCATTCTAGGCGGGACCCGCCGACACCCCGTCGCCGGTTGCCTCGGCGTCGAGGGGTCGGTCGGAGGATGCCGGGGCGTCGGGGTCCCGGGCGGCATCCGGGAGCGTATCGCCGACGCTGGTCGCACGCGCCGCGCCGTGTGCGACGACGTCGGGGACGGCACCGTCCGAACGGGCGGCGACGCTGCCCTGTTCGACCGTGAGGCGCAGAACCGTGCCTACCGGGGCGTCGGCCGCGTCACGCAGGACCGAACCGTCGGCGAGCTGCGCGATCGCGTATCCGCGTGCCAGCGTGGCCAGGGGCGAGAGCGCGCGGAGCCCGGCGCCGAGCTCGCTCGTGCGGCGCCGTTCACCCTCGATGCGGCGGTCGACGATGTCGCGGCCGCGGTTGGACAGCATCCACAGCTCCTGCACCCGCGCGGTGAGCATCGAGTGGGGCGTTCGCAGTGCGGGACGCGAGCGCACCTGCTCGAGCTGCGCGATGTCGTGCAGCACGCGCTGGGTCAGGCGGCCCGTCAATCGCGCGCGCAGCTGCGCCACCAGCGCCCGCTGCTCGCTGACGTCGGGGACGACGCGCTTCGCGGCATCCGTGGGTGTCGAGGCGCGGACGTCGGCGACGTCGTCGAGCAGGGGGCGGTCGTTCTCGTGTCCGATCGCGCTGACGATCGGAGTGGATGCCGCGGCCACCGCGCGCAGCAGCCGCTCGTCGCTGAAACCGAGCAGCGTCTGCGGGTCGCCGCCGCCGCGGGCGATCACGATGACGTCGACGTCGGGGTCGGCGTCCAACGCTTTCAGAGCCGCGATCGTCTCCGGTACGCACCGCTCACCCTGCACGGCGGCGTGCGTCGTGCGGAAACGCACCCGCGGCCACCGCAGCTCGGCGTTGCGGTGCACGTCTTTCTCGGCGTCCGAGTTCTCGCCCGTGATCAGGCCGATGCAATGGGGGAGGAAGGGCAGCTTCTTCTTGCGGACCGGGTCGAAGAGGCCCTCTGAGCGCAGCTGCACACGCAGGGCCTCGAGGCGCTCGAGCTGCTCGCCGAGACCGACGTGGCGCATCGCCGAGATCGAGAAGGAGAAGTCGCCGGTGCGGGGGAAATAGTCGGCCTTGACGCACGCGACGACGTGGTCGCCCACCTTGAGGTCTTTCGGGAGGCGGTTCAGCGTGCTCGACCAGATGCGGAACGCCACCGTCGACTCGGTCCCGAGGTCTTTCAGACGCCCGAACACATTGCCGCCGCGGCGGTTGAAGGAGGTGATCTCGCCCTCGACCCACACCGACCCCCAGCGCTCGATGAAGCCGCGGATCGTGTCGTTCAGGCGGGAGACCGAGGTGGGGGCGTCGGTGCGGGAATCGCGCGGGTGCACGCTGTCTGCGGGCGGTGCCTGCCCCGCGACGGTCTCGGGCTGGAAGGAGGTCATGTCACTCGCTCGGATGCGCGTCGTCGGCGGAAGGCGCGTGAGACGGGAGGGTCTCGGGCGGAAGGGGGCTCATCGTATCCATGCGGCTCTCGGTGGGGGAGGTTCGGCCGGCGCCCAGGGGCACCCCGGTAGAATCGCGGGGTGAGCTCACCTGCCGTGCACCTGCCCGTTCCCCGCATCCCGGGTCGACGCGGGCGGCTCCAGGATATCCCCGTCGACGGGCGCAAGAAGGTGCTGCTGGCTGCACCCCGTGGATACTGCGCCGGCGTCGATCGCGCGGTCATCGCCGTCGAGAAGGCCCTCGAGCGTTACGGCGCCCCGGTGTACGTGCGCAAGCAGATCGTGCACAACATCCACGTCGTCACCGAGCTCGAGAAGAAGGGCGCCATCTTCGTCGAAGAGGTCGACGAGGTGCCCGCGGGTTCCCACGTCGTCTTCAGCGCCCACGGCGTGTCGCCCGCCGTGGTGTCCGCGGCATCCGATCGAGGACTCCAGGCGATCGACGCCACCTGCCCCCTCGTGACCAAGGTGCACCGCGAGGCCGTGCGCTTCGCGCGCGACGACTTTGAGATCCTCCTGATCGGTCACGAGGGCCACGAAGAAGTCGAGGGGACGGCCGGCGAGGCCCCCGAGCACGTCACCGTCGTGAACTCGCCCGAGCACGCCGACGAGATCGAGGTGCGCGACCCGTCGAAGGTGGTGTGGCTGTCGCAGACCACCCTGTCGGTCGACGAGACGATGGAAACCGTGCGCCGCCTCCGCGAGCGCTTCCCGCAGCTCCAGGACCCGCCCTCCGACGACATCTGCTACGCCACGCAGAACCGCCAGGTCGCGATCAAGAAGGTCGCCGTCGGCGCGGATCTGGTGATCGTGGTGGGCTCCGCCAACTCCTCGAACAGCGTCCGCCTCGTCGAGGTCGCGCTCGAGTACGGCGCGAAGGCGGCCTACCGGGTCGACTACGTCGACGAGGTCAAGCAGGAGTGGCTCGAGGGCGTCCAGACCGTCGGCGTGACCAGCGGCGCCTCCGTGCCCGAGGTGCTCGTCACCGAGGTGCTCGAAGAACTCGCCGGCGCCGGCTACCGCGACGTCGAAGAGGTGCGAACCGCCGAGGAGGACCTGATCTTCTCGTTGCCCAAAGAGCTGCGTCAGGATGCCAACGGCCAGCGCGACAGCCGCGCGCTCGGCGGTCGGAGCAGCGCGTGAGCGACGCGTCGTCCGAGAACCCTGCAGCCCGGCCGCGCCCGCAGTACGGCGAGTACGCCACGCCCGAGGAGCAGCGCGCGCGCATTCAGCGGCCCGAGGTGACGGAGGCGCTCGACGCCGGCGTCGCCCCGCAGCCCGAGCAGCCTGAGCCGACGCCCGCACCCGCCGCCGGTCCCCGACCCGGGGCTCTGCGCGGACCGCTGTGGGACCGCATCATCACGGGTGGCCTTCTGGCGTACGGGCTCGTCTCCACGGTGTCGACCATCGTGCAACTCCTTGACTTCCCGCGCTACGCCGAGTCGGCCGCCGGCGTGCTGGGCGTCGACGCCACCTATACGAACCTGCAGGCGGGCTACGTCTGGGGTGCGGCCGCAGCCCTCGTCTACGGCATCGGATGGCTGCTCACCGCCCTGCTCACCTGGCGCCGGTTGCGGCGTGGGCGCATCGCGTTCTGGATCCCGATCGCGGGCTTCGTCGCCACCGCGCTGATCGCCGGTGTCTGCGTCACCCTCGCCCTCGTCGGCGACCCGCAGTTCATGACCGCCATCATGGGCAGCGTCCCGGACTGAACCGCGCGGGCCGGCATCCCGTGTTCTCCGGTGAGGGTCACTCGAGACGCGGAGAGGGGATGGCAGTGGTGCGGGACGATCACGCTCAGCTGACGGCACTGTACGACGCGCACGCCGTTCCCGTGTGGCGCTACGTCGTCAGCCTGACCGGCGATCATGCAGGCGCCGACGACGTGGTGCAGGAAACGCTCCTGCGCGCCTGGCGCACGCCGCGGGTGATGAGCGACGATCCCTCGTCGTTGCGATCGTGGATGTACACCGTCGCACGCAACATCGTCATCGACGAGGCGCGCAGCGCCCGGCGTCGTCACGAACTGCCGGTCGACGAGTTGCCCGAACGAGTGCGTGACGACGACACGGATGCCATGTTCGACGCGCTGCTCGTCGAGGAAGCGCTGGCCACCCTCACCCCCGACCACCGCGCCGTCATCGTCAGCGCCTATTACGGCGGCCGGAGCGTCGCCCAGGCGGCCGAGGAACTCGGCATCCCCGCCGGGACCGTGAAGTCGCGTCTGCACTACGCGGTGCGCGCGCTGCGGCTCGCACTGCAGGAGAGAGGGGTGACCCGATGACCCCCGATCACGAGCGCCTGTCCGCCTCGGACGGCGCGTACGTCCTCGGAGCGTTGAGCGCTTCGGATCGAGCGGAGTTCGAAGCGCACCTCGCCGTGTGCGCCGAGTGCCGCGCGGCCGTCGCCGAACTCGCGCCGACCGCCGGCTTGCTGTCGCGGCTGTCCGTCGAGCGGGCGCGCGCCGTGGGGGAGTCGACCGACCCGGTGCCGATTGCGGTGCCCCACCCGTCGTTGCGGGGCCGCTTCGTGCAAACCGCGCGTCGGCGGCGCGCGCGCCGTATCACGGCGTGGACGCTGGCGGCATCCGTCGCCCTGCTCGCGATCGCCGTGCCGAGTGTCATGGCGGTGACCGGAGCGGTGCAGCCGTCGGGGGCGGTCTACGCCCTCGACGACGTCGGCGGCGCACCGCTCGAAGCGTCGGTCAAGCTCACCTCCGTGCCCTGGGGCACACGCATCGACCTGGTGTGCCAGTACACGGGACAGGTGCTCGACGCACCGCCCGGGGGCTGGCCCTACGCCCTCGCGGTCACCGACGACGCGGGCTCGACGAGCCTGCTGTCGACCTGGCGTGCCGGCCCGGGTTCGACGACCGAGCTGAGCGCCGGCACCGACCTCGCCACGGCGGACATCGACGCTGTCGAAATCCGCACGGTCGACGGCGATCGGGTCGTGATGCGGCGGACGTTCGACACGCCCTGAGTCGCGGCCGCGGCGCGGAGAAGGTCCCTCACGCGGACGATTAGCATCGACGCATGCCACGTCTCGTCGCCGTCTGCGCCGTCCGCACCCTGCATCCGGATGCCGGATCCGTCGGCGTCACCGCCATCGACAAGCGCCCGATCGAGGGCGCCGTCCGCGTGGGGAAGCTGGGCGTCCGCGCCGACGTGCAGGCGAGCCGGAAACACCACGGCGGTCCCGACAAGGCCGTGTACGCCTACGCCCAGGAGGATGCCGCCTTCTGGGAGGGCGAGCTCGGTCGCGACCTCGACGCGGGGTGGTTCGGGGAGAACCTCCGCGTCGAGGGGCTCGACGTCAACGGCGCCCGCATCGGCGAGATCTGGCGCATCGGCGACACCGTCGAGGTGGAGGTGACGATGCCCCGCACCCCCTGCGCGACGTTCGCGCGGTGGGTCGGCGGCTCCGCGGCGCGCGGGTGGGGCAAGCGGTTCTCCGACGAGGGTCGCCTCGGCGCCTATCTGCGCGTGCGCCGCGCCGGTGACGTCCGGGCAGGGGATGCCATCGAGGTGGTGTCGGTGCCCGAGAGGGCGCAGACGGTGCTCGAGATGTACCGGAGCTGAGGCGCCGGGTCTCGGCATCCCGCTGTCCGAGTCGGTACGGAGCCCAACGGCGGGGTGTTTCGGGAAGACGCCGTTCGGGCGGCGCCGGATCCGGTCGCCCGAGGCGGGGTGCCGGGCACGGCGGCGGGGTGTTTCGGGGACACGTCGTTCGCGGCGGCGCGGCACCGGCGTGTCCCCGAGCCGAGCCGCCATTGTGCACGGCGGGTGCGTCGCGCGGCCCGGGCTCGGGCCGCGGCATCCGGAAACGACGAACGCCCCGGCACGGAGACCGGGGCGTTCGAGGGAGCGGGGTCGATCAGCTCTGCGAGTGACCGTACGAGCCCAGCTGCTTGGTGGCCTCGACCACGCGCACGGCCATCGCCGATTCGGCGACCTTGCCCCAGGCGCGGGGGTCGTACTGCTTCTTATTGCCGACCTCGCCGTCGAGCTTCAGCACGCCCTCGTAGTTCGAGAACATGTAGCCCGCGATCGAGCGCGTGAAGGCGTACTGCGTGTCGGTGTCGATGTTCATCTTCACGACGCCGTTGGCGACGGCCAGCGCGATCTCGTCGTCGGTCGAGCCACTGCCGCCGTGGAACACCAGGTCGAGCGGCTTGGGGCCGGTGCCGAAGTGCGCGGCGATGCCCTCCTGGATCTCGCCGAGCAGCTCGGGGCGGAGCTTCACGCCACCGGGCTTGTACACGCCGTGCACGTTGCCGAAGGTGAGGGCCGAGATGTAGCGGCCGTTCTCGCCGAGGCCGAGGCGCTCGACGGCCTTCGTGACATCGGCGACCGTGGTGTACAGGGCGTCGTTCGAGCCCTCGTGCTGGACGCCGTCCTCTTCGCCGCCGACCACGCCGACCTCGATCTCGAGGATGGCGTTGATGTTCTTCATGCGGGGGAGCAGGTCAGCGGCGATGTCGATGTTCTCATCGAGGGGAACGGCCGAGCCGTCCCACATGTGCGACTGGAAGATCGGGTTGCGGCCGGCCTTGACCTCTTCTTCGGAGGCCTCGAGAAGGGGGAGGACGAAGCCGGGCAGCGCGTCTTTGGGGCAGTGGTCGGTGTGCAGGGCCACGGTGATCGGGTAGTTCTTGGCGACCTCGGTCACGTACCGGGCGAAGGCGAGGGCGCCGGTGGCGCGGGCCTTGACGGTGTGGCCGGCGAAGTAGTCGGCGCCACCGGTGGTGACCTGCAGGATGCCGTCGGAGCCGGCCTCGGTCAGGCCCTGGAGCACCGAGTTGATGGTCTGCGAGCTCGAGACGTTTATCGCGGGGTACGCGAAGCTGCCGGCCTTGGCGCGGTCGAGCATGTCGGCGTACTGCTCAGGGGTAGCGACGGGCATGGAGGTGCTCCTTGGTGTTGTCGGGACACCGTCAGCCTAGCGAAGGCGTCGGATCGTGACGTGGTGTGCGCGACAGGAACCAGCCACTTCTGCCGAATCGTTAAGAAGCGCGATTCCTTCGCCTTCGAAGCGGTGAAATCCCGCGATTGTCGCCGCTCCGCTGGATACAGTGGCCCCATGGTGAGCCTGACTGCCGATATGAGCCCTTTGCACCCCGACCGCAACCTGGCTCTGGAGTTGGTGAGGGCGACGGAAGCGGCATCCATCCGCGCCGTGCCCTTCATCGGTCGAGGCGACAAGGAGGCCGCCGACGGTGCGGCCGTCGACGCGATGCGCGCCTTCTTCAGCACCGTCGACTTCGACGGAACGATCGTCATCGGCGAGGGCGAGAAAGACAACGCCCCCATGCTCTACAACGGGGAGCGTGTGGGCAGCGGCCGCGGCCCCCAGTGCGACGTGGCCGTGGATCCGATCGACGGAACCTCGCTGACCGCCGCCGGTCGCCAGAACGCGCTGTCGGTCATCGCGGTGTCCGACCAGGGGACCATGCTGGACGCCTCGAGCGTGTTCTACATGGACAAACTCGTGACCGGTCCCGCGGGCGTGGGCGTCGTCGACATCCGCCTCCCCATCGGGGAGAACATCCGTCTTCTGGCCAAGGCGCTCGGCAAGCCCGTCGACGAGATCGTCGTGTCGGTGCTGAACCGTCCGCGGCACGAGCAGCTCATCGCCGACATCCGCGAGGCCGGAGCCGGCACCCGTCTGATGAGCGACGGCGACGTGGCCGGCGGTATCAACGCCGCCCGTCACAACGCCCGCACCGACATGTGCGTCGGTATCGGCGGCAGCCCCGAGGGGATCGTCACCGCCTGCGCGATCAAGGCGCTCGGCGGTCACATCCAGGGCGTCCTGCGGCCGGGCACCGACGACGAGAAGCAGAAGGGCCGGGACGCCGGACTCCAGGTCGACGGCGAGGTCTACGAGGCCGACGGTCTGGTGAAGGGCAAGAACACGATCTTCGTCGCGACCGGCGTGACCGACGGCCAGCTCGTCGCGGGCGTCCGTCGCGAGGGCGACTTCATCTACACCGAGAGTGTCGTGCTTCGCGGTGCCTCGGGAACGCTTCGCCGCATCACCTCGGAGCACCTCACGTCGAAGTGGCTGTGACGCTCGCCCCTCCGGGCTGAGCGAGGGATCTCGCGAGACGGCATCACGCCGACACGTCGGTAGCCCACGGGCAGCCGGGCGTCGGCGGGGTGCCGTTTCGCCGTGACGTGGCGGGCGCCGAGCGGAGCGGCGGACGAGGTGAGGGAGCGGGTGCGGCGGGTCGGTGCGAGGGGCTGTAATGCGCCAGTGCGGCTCCGACTGTTGAGCCGGCGCGGCTCCGACTGTTGAGCCGGTGCGGCTCCGACTGTTAAGCCGGCGCGAGGACGGATGCGGCCTGCAGGGAGAGCCGGGCGTGTCGTGACGCAAGCGTGACCGGTACGTCGCGAGGACTCTGGCAGAATCATCAGTGGTGTCAACGGCGACGCTGTGTGCTTCCGAGACCCGAAGGGGGATCGTCCGTGACTACAGCTCCGACGAATCAGACCGCACCTCAGACAGGTGCTCAGGCGGTCATCGCCAGCGCCGTCGACCCGGCCCGCCGCCCCGACGTGCTGCTGCGCGTGCGCCGCGCCGAGGGCCATGAAGTCAGCGCATGGTGGATGGTCGGCGCTTTCGTCGGCGTTTCCGCCGCGGTCATCAGCCTGCTCAGCTGGGTGCCCGGCGGCGCCTGAGCCGCGGGCTCGCCGTCGTACCGGTCAGGCGTCATCCGCCAGACCGGCCCTTTCGCGTACGTGGCCGAGGTCTGCTCCCGGAAGCTGCGGCAACGGGGCGGCTTGCTCCGTCGCCGTGACCGACGTGCGTGGCGGGTCGGACTCCAGATCGAGCATCTCTGGCGCTGTCCACCGTCGGGGGACGGCATCGAGAGCGCCCGGGGCCGTGACCACATCGAGCTTCGTCTCGTCGATCCCGGGGAACTTGCGCGCGGTGACGAGCACTCGCGTCTCGAGTGACCCCGCGAACTTGTTGTAACTGTCGACGGTGCGCTCGATGGCGCGGCGCAGGTCGCCCGCGTGGCTCGCGAGGACACCCACCCGGTCGTACAACTCGGTGCCCAGCGCGAAGAGCGTGCGCGCCTCGTCTGAGACGTCTTGCTGTGTCCAGGTGAAGGCGACGGTCTTCAGCACCGCCCAGAGGTTGACGGGAGAGGCGAGGGCGACTCGACGCGTGAACGCGTAGTCGAGCAGGGCGGGATCTTCGTCGAGCGCGGATGCCAGCAACGACTCGCTCGGCAGGAAGCAGACGACGAACTCCGGGCTCGTCGGAAGTCCCGCCCAGTAGGCCTTCTTGGCGAGGGCGTCGACGTGGGCGCGCACGGCGCGCGCGTGCTTCGTGAGGAGAGCCGCGCGCCGCGCTCCTTCTTCGCCAGCGGCCGTGACGGCGATGGCGCTCGCCTGCAGGTAGGCGTCGAGGGGGACCTTGGCATCGACCGCGAGGGCCTTGCCCCCGGGGAGGCGCACCACCATGTCGGGGCGGCCCGCGCCGGCGTCGCTGGCGATCGTCGTCTGAAGGTCGAAGTCGACGTAACGTGTCAGGCCGGCCGCCTCGACGACCCGCCGCAACTGCGTCTCGCCCCAGACGCCGCGGGTCGTGCCGGAGCGCATCGCGGAGGCCAGGGACTCGGTGGTGGCGCGGAGCGCTTCGTCGGCTTCGCGTGAGAGCCGCAACTGCTCACCGAGCGCGGAGTACTGCTCCACGCGGTCGCGCTCCAGGCCGTCGACTTTGCGCTGCATCGCATCGAGCGTGTCGCGCACCGGGTCGAGCGCGCGCAGAACCGTCTGCTCGCGTCGCTCCCGTTCCTCCCGCGCGGCTTGGTCGGCGCGGGACTGGCCGACCAGTTCTCGGTACAGCGCGACCTGGTGGTCGAGTTGGGCCTGGAGGCCCGCCCGAGCCGTCTCGGCCGCGGCGGCTCGCGAGCCCAGGGACTGCCGCTCCTCCGCGGCCCGGGCGGAGGCCCGGGACGACCCCACGAACCATCCGGCGGCGACGCCGAGGGCGAGGGCGAGGATCACGAAGAGGGGGGTGCTGGCATCCATGTTCCGAGAATGCACCAGACCTCCGACATCGCCGGAGAGACACCGCCGGTAGGACTCAGGCAACGGCGCGTTCCGTCGTTTCGACCGCGATCTGCGAGACCCGCACGCCGAGGTGCGCGGCCAGTGCGTGCACGTCGTCGACGCCCGCGCGGCGCGCGCAGTCGATGGTGATCTCAGCGCAGGCGACGGCGTCGGCGAGCGCGTCGTGATGCGCGAAGGGGGAGCATCCGGCCTCGGCGGCGACGAGCGGCAGGCGGTAGGACGCGAGGGCGTACGTCTTGCGCGACATCTGCACGCTGCAGAGGTAACGGTAGGGCGGGCACTCGTCGCCCGTCGCGGCGCAGGCCCGCCGCAGCACCGACATGTCGAAGCCCGCGTTGTGCGCGACGAGCACGTCCGCGCCGGCGAAGGCGGTGAGGCGTGCGAGCTGATCGCTCCACGACGGCGCGTTCGCCACGTGAGCGGGCTGGATGCCGTGGATCCCGACGTTGACGGGGGCGAATTCGTCGTGTCCCGCCGGGGGCTTGATCAACCAGGCGGCGGTCGCGACAACCCGACCGCCCCGCACTCGGGCGAGGCCCACCGCACACGCCGACGCACCGCTGGAGTTCGCCGTCTCGAAGTCGATCGCGGTGAAGTCCAGAGCCACGGATCCACCCTCACCCGCCGCCGCGTCGTGGGGGTGAGGCGCGCCGGGGTCGGCGGCATCCGGTTTCGGGGCGACGCGAGTGGTTTGCGGATGCGGGGCGGACACAACGCAGGAGATGCTTGTCGCACCGCGCGACGGAGGCCGGATCGGCGCCCCGGACCGGTCGGATCTCCTGCGTCATGTCCCGCGTACGTCCGCCCGTCGCTCGGCGCAGCGCGGGAAAGCGACGGCGGTGGCGGGTGTGCGTCGCGTGAGCCCGCAGCGGATCGGCCGCGACGAGGATGTCGGCGCGTCGGCGCGGGGCGCGTTGCGCGTCAGCGAGAGGAGCCGGGGGCGGTCGAGCGGGCGACAGCCGGGTAACCTGGACTCCCGTGGCTCTTACCATCGGAATCGTCGGCCTTCCCAATGTGGGAAAGTCCACTCTCTTCAACGCCCTGACCAAGAACTCGGTGCTGGCAGCGAACTACCCGTTCGCCACCATCGAGCCCAATGTCGGGGTCGTGAACCTTCCCGATGCGCGGCTGCAGCAGCTCGCCGACGTGTTCGGCAGCGAGCGTCTCGTGCCGGCAGCGGTGTCGTTCGTCGACATCGCCGGCATCGTGCGCGGCGCGAGCGAGGGCGAAGGCCTCGGCAACCAGTTCCTCGCGAACATCCGTGAGGCGGATGCCATCGCTCAGGTCGTCCGCGGCTTCGCCGACGACGACGTGGTGCACGTCGACGGCAAGGTAAACCCGGCCGGCGACATGGAGACCATCAACGCCGAGCTCCAGCTGGCCGACCTCCAGACGCTCGAGAAGGCGATCACGCGGTACGAGAAAGAGGTCAAGGGCAAGAAGCTCGACCCCTCGGTGCTCGACGCCGCCAAGGCCGCGCAAGATGCACTGCAGCGCGGCGTGCTGCTGTCGGCATCCAAGATCGACCTCTCACCGATCCGCGAGCTCGGCCTGCTCACCGCGAAGCCGTTCATCTTCGTCTTTAACGTCGATGAGGCCGTGCTGACCGATCCGGCGCGCAAGGACGAACTGTCGGCGCTCGTCGCGCCCGCGAAGGCCGTCTTCCTGGATGCCAAGATCGAGTCCGAACTGATCGACCTCGACCCCGAGGACGCCGCCGAGCTGCTGGCATCCACCGGTCAAGACGAGTCCGGCCTCGACCAGCTCGCGCGCATCGGCTTCGCCACCCTTGGCCTGCAGACCTACCTCACCGCGGGACCGAAGGAAGCGCGCGCGTGGACCATCCCGCAGGGCGCGAAGGCTCCGCAGGCGGCCGGTGTGATCCACACCGACTTCGAGAAGGGCTTCATCAAGGCCGAGGTCATCTCGTTCGCCGACCTCGTCGAGCTCGGCTCGGTCGCCGAGGCCCGCGCGAAGGGCAAGGCCCGCCTCGAGGGCAAGGACTACGTCATGCAGGACGGCGACGTCGTGGAGTTCCGGTTCAACAACTGATGGGGCTGGCCCCGCTATCGATTGTTCATCTTCAAGGCACAGATTCTCATGAGGTTCGTCAAGTCGCCTCACCCGGACCCATCGCTCGACGTCTTCGACGAAGGAATGGGTGTTCTGACGCGCGACGGCATCTTTGCGGGGCACATCGCGACGGACCGCTCGTGGTTCTGGTCGCCGTTCACTCCCCTCAGGCAGCAGTGGTGTGTGTGGTACATCGTCGTCTGGGCGGACGGGACGCGAGAAAGATCCGCTGAGGACTACCCGCCGTGGTCTGCGGTGACAGAGATGCAGAACGGATTCTTCCACTGGACTGGCTCGGACTCCCACAGGGGGAGGTACGACTTCCATTGGATGGAAGCTTCGGAAGCGACCTCGACGCGTGAGCGACTCGCGGTCGATGGTCATTCGACAACACCGCTGACTCCTCTTCGAACGCTTTCGACCGGAGGCGGTGTGGCGACGGCCGGCGAAATAGCCGGACGCGCAGTGTTGGTGGTTCCGATGAAAGACCGGGTATGGGAGTTCCACGACAAGCCGTGGAACACGTCCGATGAGGACCAGTGCGACGACTCCTATTGGATGCAGGATGCCGAGACCGCAACCGAGTGGTCGAAGTGGGCCATCGAATGGGTAGAGCCCAATGAGCTTGTTGCGTTCATTCGAAGTCACTGGCCCGAATTCGACGCGGTGAGCATGGCCGGTTTGCGGTTCCCAGTTGACACTTGACAACAATGCGGAGAAGTTCCGCTTCAGCGACCAGATGTGACGTGACAATGGCATCTCCGCAAGTTCGTGTTCTCCGCAGAGCGATGCGCGCTCACTTCTGGGCAGATTGGCCGGAATCCGTCGAGCGTGGCGCCGAAGTGGACGGGCTTGATCTTGTCATGGCCGACGCGGACATCTACGGGTGGGCCGTGGCCTCGCTTCGAGGAGAGGTGACGGACGCGGAACGCGCGAAACTCTCCTCGATCGCAGATTGCCTGGAGGGCGCGATTCCTGCCCTGCCCGAGAACGCTCGCGAGTACTTCGACAGGCTAGTGACGTTGGCACGGCTTGCTGCGAAGTTTCGGCGCGGCCGCACAGTCGGGGGAGAATCCACGAGATGAACAACTGGCCCGAGGGCGCGCTGACGAGGGAGGATGTTGCGGAACTCCTCGACGACACGGTGGCGTGGACGGTGGAGTGGTGTTCGGGCTCTCGAATGGCTCCCACCGAGGGTCGTGGTCACGTTTTGCCCGATGAGGTGTTGCGAGGTACGCCGACGCGGGCGAAGCGTCGCAAGTTCGAGCAGGGTACGCAGGAGCATCGAACATGGTTCTTCGCGTTCGCGACCACGACGGGCCGGATTGTCTTTCGCGAGGGGCCCTGAACCCCAGCGATGAACGACGAGGCCTCTCGGTTGGTCTCACTGCCGAGGAGACAGCCTGGGCTGATGGTTACAGTGACGGCGAGTCGTCCAGCGGAGGCACCGGTGACGTGGAATGGATCGGTCAGGGTGTTCGCTTGCTCGCGGTGTCGAGAGCGGGAACGCGCAGTCGCCTCGCATTCTAGGGATGGCGCCTCACCGGGGGTCAGCTCACGAGAAGGTGACGGGAGCGTCGGGGTGGAGTTTGGCAGTCGCTGTGAATGATGTGCCGGATCAGTCCGAGCGGGACGCTGTGGCCCGAAGACTACCGACGATGACGCCGACCACGAAGCCCGCCGATCCGCAAACCGTTGCCCACGCGATGCACCACGCCAAGAGAGATGCGCGTGGGTCGATGAAGTCCGGGTTCGCGGAGTAGGTCGCCATCGCGCCAGGAAACCACCCGATCAGAACGATCAGGATGCCCATAATCGCGCCCGCGGCACACGCGATCACCGCGCAGGTCAAGATCCGACGAAGGACGCTCAGCACTCGGCGCACTGGCATGGTCATGCCTCAAAGGTAGGGCGAGGCCGCCGAGCGTCAGGGCCGCCGCCTACGGGACCTCCGCGCGAGAACCAGGGAGCGCAGCTCCCAGGCCGCGGACAGTCCCACCGCCACCGTGAGGACGAGCGCGAAGCCCCACTGCAGCGGGGTCAGGGCGAACAGCGGCGCGGCGACGAAGGTGAGGATCGCTCCGCCGACGAACAGCGCGGTGAAGACGATCGCGAACGCCAGATGATACGCAGGGGATCGCCTCGAGCGAGTCTTCGTCACAGCGAGTGAGACTACCGCCCGCGTCTCACGACGGACTCGGATCGCGCGCCGACTCGCGAAAGAGCAGCCGCGATCTGTCGGCGTTGTGCAGAGACCGGAGAGGCCCGTCGGCGCCCGCACACGACGAACCCCCGGCCGCTCGACCGGGGGTTCGTCGCGAGAGGTCAGCCGCCGATGGGCGTCGGGTTCGACGGGTTCGGGGGCACGGGGAGCGAGCCGTTGATACGGTTCTGCGCCTGGCACTGGCTCGTGCAGTTGGTCGCGCCGGCGGAGAGCTCGATGGCATCCTCCCCGAGGACACCGCCCATGCGACCGCCCGACGCGACCGTCCATTTGGTGACCGTCGCATCCTGAAAGGTCTTGGTCGCGACCTGCGGGCTGTCCTTGCCGAGGAGCATCTGGTGGGCGTCGGGACCGGAGGCGACCGCATCCACTCCGTTGCCGAAGTTGATCTTGCCGGTGTACTGGTTCACGAAGTAGTACAGGCCCGGTCCGAGGGTGTGGACGAGCTCGACGGGGGCCGCGAACTCGGGCTCCATCTGGAAGATGCCGCCCTGAGCGCCGTCTTTCGCCTGGATCTTGAGCTTGCCGGCGGCGGTGGTGAAGATGGCGACGACGGCGTCGTCGCGCACTTCCAGGCTCGACAGACGCGTTCCCGACCGCTGTGCAGCCGTGAGGGTCGGCACCTTCGAGGCGAAGACGACGGTGGGGGTCGTCACCATGCGCTGCGTGTCGGCCGCGCCGGTGAGGGTGTAGTCGTACACGCCGAGGGTCGCGGGATCGATCGTGAAGCGGTTGTTGCGCCCCGACACGATTATGGAGCCTGAGACCGCGAGGCCCTTCACCTTCGCGTCCTTGCCGGGTTCAGGGTTGTAGGTCGTGCCGTTGACGGTGACGGCGTAATCGCCGCCCGTCGAGGTCGTCTTCGCCTGCGCGGCGGCCGGGAAGAGGACACCGGATGCCGCGACCAGGGCGGCCGCGACGATCGCCGTCGTGCGGGTCAGAGTGCTGCTGCTCATGAGTGCCTCGTTTCGTCGGAGTGAGCTGATCCCACCGTCGGGCCGCGCCCGTGGCCGGGGCAATGCGACCTTGGTACTACGACCAAGGTCCGATGGACCGTGTGCGACGGTTCGCGCACAGTGGAGAGATCCCGCGCGGCTCGCGGGTGACAATGGGCGCAAGGACGGTTGACATGAAGAAGCGTTATCTCATCGGGGCGGGTGCTCTGCTGGTCGCTGCGCTGCCCGCGGTCCTGGGGCTGTGGGGCAACGCGTCCTTCGCCGAATCAGTGCCCCTCCCGGCGCCGACTCCGGCGTCGACGAGCGTCGTCGTGACCGATCCGACCGCTCCTGCGACCCCCGGCGCGAACGACGACGGCGGCGGCGAGCGTGTCGAGAACGGTCGTACGGACGATGGAGCGGATGCCGTTACCTCCGGCGACGACGCCGGCGGCCAGGTACTGCGTGACCACCGTGTGGAGCCCGGAGATGACCGTCGCGATCCGGCCGTGGCCCCCACCGACGGCGCCGATTCAGCGGACGACACCTCCTCGACCGACGAACGATCCGGCGGGAGCGGTGCACACGGGGGCACCGATGATGCCAGCGCCGACGACGGCAGCCCCGACAGCCGAGCGGCCGACGACAGCGGTCACGGTGGTCGTGACGACGCCTCGCACAGCGGCGGCGACGACGGCGGCCACGGGGGAGACGACTGAGTGGCGTCCGATACCGCACCTGCGTCGTGGGAGGTGCTCGTCGCGGCCCGCCCCGCACAGCCGGCCACGCCTCGCCTGTCGACGAGGGCGGTTCTCGCGCGTCTGATCGCGGGACTCGCGGCCGTGGTGGTGGCGGTGGCGGTGCTCGCGGGGTTCGCCGCACAGTGGCTCGCCGAGCGCGAAGCCGTCAACGACGCCGCGCAGGTGACGAACGTCCTTGCCGAAGCGGTCGTGCGGCCGATGCTGTCCGACGCGCTCGCCGCGGGCGAACCCGCCGCGGTCGAGTCGTTCGACGCGATCGTGCGCGCCCAGATCCTGCGTGACGACGTGATCCGTGTGAAGGTCTGGAGCCCCGACGGTCGAGTGCTCTACGCCGACGATCCGCGACTGATCGGGCGTACTTTCGCTCTCGAAGACGCCCAGCGCAAGGCCCTGTCGACGCCGTCCACACGGGCGGCCGTGTCGGATCTATCGGAGGACGAGAACGAGTTCGAAAGCGGCGCGCGTCTGCTCGAGGTGTATCGGCCGATGTGGTCGCCGAACGGCCAGCAGGTGCTTTTCGAGGCGTACTACCCCTACGAGCCCGTCGCCGCGCGGTCGGCGGAACTGTGGCGCGGATTCGCGGGTGTCACGACGAGCAGCCTGCTCCTGCTCGTCGTGCTCACGGCCCCGATCGTGTGGACGCTGCTGCGCCAGCTCCGCGGTGCGGAGTCCCGCCGTGCCGAGTTGCTCGAACGGGCGGTCGAGGCGTCGGATGCCGAAAGGCGACGCATCGCGGGCACGCTGCACGACGGGCCGGTCCAAGAGCTCGTGGCAACGAGCTACGGCGCGGAGAGCGCGGCGGTCGAGGCGGACCGCCGCGGCGAACCCGACGCGGCGACGCGGATGCGCGAGGTCGCGGCGGCGGTGCGAGGGAACGTGCGGGTGCTGCGATCGCTGCTCGTGGACATCTACCCCGAGAGCCTCGGGACGGCGGGCTTGGCGTCCGCCCTGCACGACCTCGCGGCCACCGCGCGCTCTCGGGGGGTGGCCGTCGCCCTGGATGTCCACACCCCGCTGGACGATCTGACCGAGACGCAGGAACGGCTCCTGTACCGAGTCGCGCAGGAGGCCCTGCGAAACGCCGTCGCGCACGCTGCGCCCTGCGCGGTGACGATCTCGATCATCCGCGATGCGGACGCCGTCGAGTTGTGCGTCGGCGACGACGGCCCGGGGTTCGATCGGGCCGTCGTCCGGCACCCGCCGGTGGAGGGTCATCTCGGCACGCGCGTGTTGAGAGACCTCGCCGCCGACGCGGGGGCCCAACTCGCCCTCGCGACCGCCCCGGGAAGGGGGACGCGGTGGCGTTTGCGCGTCCCCGCCCGAGAATCCCAGCAGGAGATCGCATGATCCGCGTCCTCGTCGTCGACGACCACTCCATGGTGCGCGAGGGACTGGCCTCGGTCCTCCGCGCCGACGGAGACATCGCGGTCGTGGCGACGGCGGCGAATGGCGCGGAGGCGATCGCCGCCGTCGGCGAGACCGACATCGACGTCGTCGTCATGGACCTCTCGATGCCCGTCATGGACGGCGTCACGGCGACCCGATCGGTGCGCGCCGCCTCCGCCGGCATCCGGGTGCTGGTTCTGACGTCGTTCGGCGATCGGGACCACGTGCGACGGGCCATCGCGGCGGGGGCGACGGGTTATCAACTGAAAGACGCCGAACCGGCGGAACTGCGTCGAGCGGTTCGCGCGGTCCACGAGGGGCACGCGCCGTTCGACGCACGCGTCGCGGGAGCCCTGCTGCCCGATGCGGTCGAGGAGGGCACGGGCCTGAGCGTCCGCGAAGAGGAGGTGCTGCGTCTCGTGGCCAGCGGGATGGCGAACAAGCACGTGGGTGCGGCGCTGGGGATCACCGAGCGCACGGTCAAGGCCCACCTCGGGAGCATCTTCCGTCAGATCGGCGTCGCCGACCGCACGAGCGCGGCACTCTGGGCGCGTGATCACCTCCCCGGGTGATGCCGCGACACCCGGTCACTCCCGCTCGGCGAAGACCACCCGGTTGTCGAGATACGACCCGGCATCGCGGTCGAAGACACCGCCGCACGTGATGACGCGCAATTCATCGCGCGCCGTCGCCCCGAACACGCGCGCTGTCGGGAAGGCCGCCTTGGGATAATCCGCGGTCTCGACGACGCGATAGACATGCATCTCGCCCTCGGCATCGTGCACCTGGATGACGTCTCCCACGGCGACCTCGTCCAGCCGCTGGAACACCGCGGGGCCCGTGGGGGAATCGACGTGCGCGGCGATCACGGTGGGACCGGACCCCCCGGGCCGCCCCCCACCGGTGAACCAACCGACCTCGTCGTAATCGGCCGGGACCTCCATGGAGCCGTCGCGCGCGAGGCCGAGTTCGATCAGCGATTCGTCGAGGTCCAGTCCGGGGATGACCACGCGAACGGGCGGGGATACCGGGGCGGCGTCGGGCACAGCGGCGGTCGGTGGCACCGAGACCGGCGGCGGGGCGGGCACGGAGGTCGCTGTGCCTGCGGCGGGAGGGGATGCTGCCGGAGCGGGCGGACTCGCGCACCCGGCACAGACCCCTGCGACCACCATCAGCACGCACGCGGCGCGCGACGACCACCCGCGCGGGGTGGACGGTCGCGCACCGCGCGGTGTCGAACTCACCGGGTCGCGGATCCGTGTCGACGACGCAGCATCACGGCGCCGGCGGCGAGCAGTCCGACCCCGCCGACGGCGGCCGTCGCGGCGAGGGGGTGGATGCCGGATGCGGCCGCACCGCCCGCGCCCGTGTCGACGCCGCCGACCGGGATCGCGGAGAGTTGACCGCGCACGACGCCCGCGGGTGACGTGACGGTGTGGGAGTCTCCGGTGAAGCCGGAGGGGTTCGCCTCGATCTGCTTCAGCGAGAACCCGTCGCCGGTGTCGGCTCCGTTCGCGACGACGCCGGTGGTGAAAGGTCCCTGCAGGCATCCCGACGAGGTACGAGGGCCGTCTCCGACCGGCGCGGGGTTGGGGAAGGCGATGCGCGGCGGCCCGGGCTGACCCACAGCCGCCTGGTGGATGTGCGTCGCCGTCTTCGCGGGGCTCTGGTAGTCGCCGGTGACGCCTTCGAGACGGATGTCGTAGCAGATGATCTCCTGGTCGGAGTTGATGCGGAACGTGAACGTCCCGGTGGCGCCGCTCTGGCCGGGGGTTGCGACACCGTCGTTGTTGATCACCTGATCCGGTGTCGCCATGACCGTGAACGCGCTCGTGAACTCCGAGGGCTCGGCCACCTCCGTCTCGGCGTGGGCGGGGAGCCCGACGGTCAACAGGGCGACACCGGCGAGGGCGCCGATCGTCAGTGGGCGGGCGTACGTCTTCTTCGTCATCGTCGTGCCTTTCGATCGGGACGCGGAACGTCCGGTTGCGGGTGTGTACGACCGCGAGGGGGCGTGCGTTCACATCCACGCGGATTTTCCGCGACGGTGAACACCGGCGCCGTCGGGGACGTACACACCCACAGACCGTCGACCGCGACGGTTACCCTCGGAGAGGACGACGCACGTGACGGGGTCCACCGGCCAGAGCAGGGAGATGCGGATGCGCGCGTCTCGAGGACCGGGCGCCGCAGCCGGGTTCGACCTGCGCCGCGCATTCGACGACAACGGCACCGCCCTCCTGGGCTACGCCGTCAACGCCCTCCGAGACCGTCCTCTCGCCGAGGACTGCGTGCAGGAGACGTTTCTCCGGGCGTGGCGAGCGCGCGATCGTTTCGATCCCCGCACGGCATCCGAACGAACCTGGCTGTTCTCGATCGCACGCAACGTCGTGGTCGACGCGCTCCGCACACGCGCCCGCCTTCCCCTCATCGGCGACAACGCCGAGCTCGAAAGCCGGGCGGCCGAGGCCATCGACCCGCTCGAGCGCCTGCAGATGCTCGAAGCGCTGTCGGTCCTCACCGAGGCGCACCGGAGCGCCGTCGTCGCGATCCATCTGCACGGCCGCAGCTACCAGGAACTCGCGGATGCCACGGGCGTCCCCGTCGCGACCTGGCGCACCCGCACGTTCCACGCACTCCGCGCTCTCCGGGCGCACCTCGAAGGAATGGAGGCGCCCGATGCGCACTCCCGATGACCGCTGGGCCGAACTGGTCGCCGCTGCCCTGGCGGGCGAGCTCACCGCCGCGGAGAAGATCGAACTCGATGACATCCGACGCACCGATTCCGTTCGTGCGGAGGAGTACACCGCGCTCGAAGAGGTCGCCGGACGTCTGCGTCAGGGGGATATCGGCTGGACCGCTCCCCGCGGCACCAGCGACCTGTTCGCGCGCATCGAGGCAGCCGTCGACCGCCGCGACCCGAGCGTGGCCGATCCGCCGCCCGTCTCTCCGATCGGGACTCGCCGTCGCCGATGGGTCACGCCCGTCATCGCCGCGGCCTGCCTCGCCACCGGGGTGGCGATCGGGGCGGGCGGGGCGGGCATGTTCGGCTCTCCCGCGCCCTCCGGCCCGCCGGGCACTCTCGGCGCCGTGGAGCAGATCGCGGTGAGCGACGACGCCCGCGGGGTCGACGTGACGGCGGAGGTGGTGGCCCACACGTGGGGCACCGAGGCGTATCTCGAGGCGTCGGGACTCGACGTCGGAGCGACGTACGAACTCGTCTTCGTCGGGGTCGACGGCACGGAGTTCACCGCGGGGGAGGTGCTCGGCTCCGACGTGCCCATCGTCTGCCGCCTGAATGCCGCCGTCCTGCGCGGCGACGCCGCGCGGATGGAACTGCGCGACACGACCGACGTCGTCATCGCGCACGCGGAGCTTCCCGCGGTGTGATCGGGGGGATGCCGACGGCGGTGCGCGTCAGCCCAGCTCGGTCGGGTGGGTCAGGCGCCACCACAGGCTGGGTTCGCCGATGGCGCCCTTGATCTTCACGTCGGACGACGTCGTCTCGGGCCCGGCGGTCCAGGTCACGGTGCCCACGACCTCGCCGTCGGCGTAGTTCTGCGGGGTGACGGTTTCGAGGTTCACCGCGACGGGGGTGTCCGACCAGGTGCGCAGCGCCGCGTTCCGCGCCAGCACGAGGGACGCCTCGGACCCCCAGGCCGTCGAGATCGTGCCGACGTCGTCGCCGACGGTTCCCAGGCTCACGTCGTGGAAACCGTCCTGCAGGCTCTGCAGCAGGCGCACGACATCCTCGTCGGTGCTGTCGTGCGTCGCTCCGCCGAGCCGCACTCCGGTGATGTTCAGCGGTCCGCCGACGCCGACGTCGAGCGTGGACGTGAAAAGCAGGTTGAAGGTCCCCTCACCGAGATTGCCGGTCTTCATCCCGGTGATCCCGAGCGTTCCCAGCAGGTCGTTCGTGTTCGTGACGTACCCGGGCCCCTCGACCCTGATCGAGGTGGTGGCGGCCAGGCGGGCGACGACCGGGTCGGCCGCGGCGATGCGGCCCAGCGCGACGAGATCGCTCGGCGTGCTGATGTTGCGAGCGTCGAGGCCCGTGGCATCCACGATCCGGGTGTCGTTCAGACCGTTCGCGCTGAGCCAGGACCGCGCTGCCTGCACGTAGGCGTTCTCGGAGCCGAAGGCCCAGCGGGCGTTGGCGACGGCGTAGTTCGCCGCCGAGGGCAACAGCATCGTCGCGAGCGAGTCGCGCAGGGACATCGTGAGCCCGTCGGGCATCTTCGCGACGACCGCGTCCTGGACGTAGAACCGGTCGTAGAGGTCGGTGTCGGCCTCGGTGAAGGCGATCGTGGGTCCGGCGTCGTCGGGGCCGTCCAGCGGGTGGGCGTCGAGGATGACGAGGGCCGTGATCAGCTTGGCGACGCTCGCGATGGGGCGCGGATCGTTTCCGCCCGACGAGGCGAACGCGCCCGCGGCATCCGGTCCCAGATAGTCTCCACCACCCTCGACGCTCATCAGCATCTGGCCGCCGGAGGGGAGGGCGAGGGATGCCGCCGGACCCGCCGCCGCGGCGGGTGCCTGCGAGGTGACGATCGGGGCGGGAAGGGCGGCGGAAGACGCCCACCACACGTACCCGCCGCTGCCGCCGAGAACCAGGAAGGTGACGACGAGGAAGACGATCAGCGCGATGCGGCCGGCACGGCCATCGCTCTGGGGTTCGCGCGGGGCGTCGTCGAGGAGGTCGTGGAAATCGGCGAGCGTGCTCATGCCACGGCCCCGGAGCGACGGAACGGACGGAGAGGAATCACGCGCACCTCTCGAACCTAACCCCCGGTATTGCCTCACGCCGAGATGAAATTCAAGCCCCCCGCCATTCCGCGGGAGGCGATCTAGCGTCGAGCCCATCGGGAAATACCCGAGGACCACACGGGAGGAGCCGCCATGGGACTCGACGACAAGATCAAGAACGCCGCTGAAGACATCGCCGGCAAGGCGAAGGAAGCTTTCGGCAAGGCGACCGACAACGAGCGTCTCGAAGCCGAGGGTCAGGGCGACCAGAGCAAGGCCAACGTCAAGAAGGCCGGCGAGAACGTCAAGGACGCCTTCAAGTAAGCGCCCTCCCCGAATGCCCCGACCGTCACGGTCGGGGCATTCGTCGTTCTCGGAGCCTTCCCACCGGGAAGCCGATCCTGCGGCCGCCGATGCGTGTGCCGACCGTGCGGGGCCGGCGGACGGAGACGCCGTGGCGGCGGTACGGCTGCCGTGCGCCCGACCCGGACGACGCGACGGCCCCGTATGTCGTGCGTCTGACGGTGCGACCGCGATAATGGCGACATGACCACTGCCGTTCCCACCGAGACCCCCACGCTCGTCTCGGGCACCCCCGTCGTTCTGCGCGCCCACGGCTACGAAGCCGCCATCGCGAGCGTCGGCGCCTCCCTCCGCTCCCTCACTCATGAGGGCCGTGACCTCGTCGTGCCCTTCGCCGCCGACGAGCTGCGTCCCGCCTATCGCGGAACCACGCTGGCGCCGTGGCCCAACCGCGTGGTCGACGGCACGCACCACTTCGACGGCGTCGAGCACCAGCTCCCCCTCACCGAGCCCGACCGCGGTCACGCCCTGCACGGGTTGCTGTCGTGGGCCGACTGGAACGTCTCCGACGCCTCGGACAGCGCCGTCACGCTCAGCGCGACGATCACCGCGCAGGCGGGGTACCCGTGGTGGCTCGTCGTGTCGACGACGTACCGCCTGGATGCCGACGGCCTCACGCAGACGGTCCGCGCGACGAACCTGTCGGACACGCCCGCACCTTGGGGGACCGGGCCCCACCCGTACCTCGTCGCCGGCCCCGCGAGCCTGGACGAGTGGACCCTCGCCCTCCCGGCCGACACCGTGCTCGAGGTGACCCCGGACCGCCTGTCGCCGGTGGCTCTGGCATCCGTCACCGTCGACGCCGACCGGTTCGACTTCCGCGACCAGCGCGCCCTCGGCGCGGTCGAGATCGACCACGCGTACACGGGTCTGATCCGGGATGCCGACGGTCGGACGACCGTGGTCGTCACGGACCCCGCGGGCACGGGCGTGGCGATGAGCTGGGCCGGGGAATGCCCCTGGGTGCAGATCCACACGGCCGATCTGCCCGCCGGCCCGGGCACGCCCGGACACCGCGCAGGCCTCGCGGTGGAGCCGATGACCTGCGCGCCCGACGCCTTCAACGACGACGCCTACGACTTCGACACCGGCGTCGTCTCACTCGATCCGGGGGCGTCGCACGAGGCGGGGTGGACGATCTCCGCTCGCTGACGCTCGTTGACGACAGAACCGCCCCGGGTGAATCCCGGGGCGGTTCCGTCATGCGTGCGGGGCGTCAGACGACCTGTGCGCCGCACATGCCGCAGTCGCCTCCCACGGACACCTCGACGAAGCAATCGGGGCACATGGTGCGCGTGGGGCGGTCGGTGATCAGCGTCGGCCTCGGGCTCGCGCTCCGACGCTCCGCGCGCGGGGCGGCAGCGGCCCGGGTTCGAGCGGCGGTGACGGGGGCGACCGGCGGCGGAGGGGGCGCGGCCGGCTTGTGCGCTTCGCAGTAGAAGCGGACGAACCCGTCGTGGTGCTTGGGGTGGCGGTGCTTGACCGCCCACAGCTCGGTGCGCTCGTAGAGCGGGCCATCGGCGCCGCAGGCGACGCAGCGAGTTGCTTCGCCCGGAACGACGTCGGCGACCAGGACGGGGGCGTCGAAGCGGATGGCATCGCGCCAGTCCTGCGACGAGACGATCTTCATGTGGGGGACCCTTCTTCGGCGGTTCGGGCCGCCTCCCCCCAACGGTACGCTCCTCCCCACCCCGGTGCGACGCGATCGTGCGCGGAAAGGGTGGACACGCCCGCGGAGGCCCCCGTTAGGTTGGAAGGAATTCCCCCGCGCCGCCTCGGTGGCGCCCGTCGAAGGAGAAGCATGGAACTCGCCGCATTGGGAGCCATCGGAGTCATCGTGGCCATCGTCGTGGTGATCGCGGTGGTCGTCATGGCCGTGCTCGCCCTGGTCGTGCGCGGCTGGTACCGCGTCGCGAAGGCCGACGAAGCCCTGGTCATCGTCGGTAAGCGGCAGAAGAGCTCCGATGGGAACTCCTCGCGCATCACCGTCATCACGGGTGGAGGCGCGATCGTGAACCCGCTGACGCAGCGCGGCGAGATGATCTCGCTGCGGGCCCGTCAGATCAAGATGGAGCCGACGGCGCAGTCGTCGACCGGCGTCACGGTGAACGTCAGCGGTGTGGCACTGGTCAAGATCGGCTCGGATCCCGAGTCGGTGCGTCGCGCGGCAGAGCGCTTCGCCTCGCAGGACAAGGCGATCGAGCAGTTCACCACCGAGCAGCTCGAAGGTGCGCTGCGCGGAGTGGTCGCGACGCTGACCGTCGAAGAACTCATGCGCGACCGCCAGCGACTGTCGGATCAGATCGCCGAGGGAATCAAGCAAGACCTGTCCTCGCAGGGCCTCATTCTCGACTCCTTCCAGATCCAGGGCATCACCGACCTCAACGGCTACATCTCGGCGCTCGGCGCCACGGAGGTCGAGCGGGTCAAGCGCGAGGCCGAGGTCGCCCGCATCAACGCCGTGCGCGAGATCCGCGCGCGTCAGATCGCGACCGATGAGGCCAACCTCATCGAGCAGACGGCGCTCGACAAGAACAGTGCCGCGGCCAAGGCCGAGGTCGGTCGAGCCAACGCCGAGGCCGAGCAGGCCGAGGCGCTGACCCGCGCCGAGCGGCGACAGGCCGTCCTTCAGCAGGAGGCGCAGAACACCCAGGCCCGCCTCGAGTCCGAGGTCTCCCGCGTCGCCGACGCCGACCTGTACCAGCGTCAGAAAGAAGCCGACGCGGAGTCGTACGCCCAGATCAAGGCGGCTCAGGCGCGAGCCGAGATCGCCCAGCAGGAGGCCGCGGCCGTGCGCGTGCGTGCCGAGGCCGACGCCCAGGCTGTGCGCCTGGCCGGTGAGGCGCGTGCCGAGGCGATCCGCGCTGAGGCGGAGGCGCTGTCGCACAACCAGGAGGCACTGCTGGCGCAGCGTGCGCTCGAGGCTCTCGTGCCGATGATGGCGGAGTTCGCGAAGGGCTACGACCGGGTCGGCAACATCACGGTTCTCGGGGGTGAGGGTGCCAGCAGCCACCTCGCGACCGAGTCGGCGACGGGCCTGCGCTCCTCGTTCGAGGCCGTGCGCGCAGCGACCGGTATCGACCTGACGCAGATCATCCAGGGGCGCGCGGTGGCCGACGCCTTCGCGGAGTCGGCTCACCGCCCCTCGGCGTCCGCGGAGAAGCCGACGTATCCCGCACCCACCGTGCCGCCGGCGGAGCCGGCCGCACCGCAGCCGGGGGCCTGAGCGCTCGCCGTGCCCGAGGCTCCCGAGGTCGAGGCGCTCGCGTCGTTCCTGCGCGAGCGCCTGGTCGGTCACGCGGTCGTTGAGACCGAGCTGGTCGAGGGGCGGGCGTGGAAGACCCGTGCCCGTCCCCTCGACCAGCTCGACGGACGACGGGTGACCGCGGTGGAACGGTTCGGCAAGCACATCGACCTCGACCTCGAGGGGACGCACCTGTCGCTGGGGTTCGGCCGCGCGGGGTGGGCGACGTGGATCGAGGGCGACGGCGAGGAGCCCGCGACCGCGGCCGCGGTGATCGCGCGCGTGGTCTTCGACGACGGCATCCTGGGTATCACCGACGCCGGGGACTGGCTGTCGGTGCAGCTGCACCTTGTCGACGACGCGCGCGAGGTGCCGTCGGTGGCGGGGCTCGGACCGGATGTCATCGACCCGGCATTCTCGCTCGAGATGCTCCGTACGGCGCTCGGCGGACGCCGCAAGCAGCTGAAGGCTCTGCTGCAGGAGCAGGAGACGCTGGCCGGGATCGGGAACGCGTACTCGGACGAGATCCTCTTCGCCGCGCGGCTGTCGCCCCGCGCCCACGCGTCATCGCTGACCGCGGAGGAGGCGACTCGGCTGTTCGAGGCGCTGCGCGACACGCTCGCGGCGGCCGTCGCGGCGCGTCGGGGCGTGCCGATCGCGGAGCAGAAGGCCGCGAAGGTCGCGGCGATGCGGGTGCACGGCCGTACTGGCGAGCCGTGTCCCGGGTGCGAAGGCATGATCGAGGACATCCCCGGCACCAAGGGCGGTGGCCAGTGTTGCCCGTCGTGTCAGGGCGGCTGAGGGACTCGTCTCACTCCCGGCGTCGGGCGGTCGGGTCTGCTCGGGCGGCCCGGATGAGCGCGTGGTGGCACTCGTGCGTCACAACCTCGGGGATCTCCGCATCGTCATCACGTAGGCGCGGGTGGGGCTGAGGGCGCGCGAATCGCGGTGGGTGAAACCACCCGGCAGCACGGGAAAAGGCCCCGAACCGTGGTTCGGAGCCCTTTCGCGAGTGCTGGTCAGGCCGTCTGGCCGGAGTGCTTGCCCTCGGAGACCTCTTCGACGAGCTTCGCGTTGAAGGCGGGCAGGTCGTCGGGGTTGCGGCTCGACACGAGGCCCTGGTCGACGTGCACCTCTTCGTCGACCCAGGTCGCGCCGGCATTGCGCAGGTCGGTCTGCAGCGTCGGGTAGCTCGTGAGAGTGCGGCCCGCGAGCACGTCGGCCTCGGTCAGGATCCAGCCTCCGTGGCAGATGACGGCGACCGGCTTCTGCTGGTCGAAGAAGTCACGGGTGAACGACACGGCGTCCTTGACGATGCGGATGTCGTCGGCGTTCTGCACACCGCCGGGCAGGACCAGGGCGTCGAAGTCGCCGGCCGATGCGCCCGACACCGCGAGGTCGACCTTCTGCTCGTGGCCCTTCTCGCCGCTGATGCTGCCCTCGCGGGGCGAGACGAGCACGGCTTCGGCTCCGGCGGAGGTCACGGCCTCCCACGGGCTGGTGAGCTCGCTGTCTTCGAATCCGTCGGTGGCCAGGAAGGCGATGCGCTTGCCGCTGAGATCGGTCATGGTTCGGCTCTCTTTCTCGATCGGGGGTCGCAACCACGCTAGGAAAGTGCGGCGCACCCCGGGCGGGGGTTGCGGACGCCGGGGGAGGCGGGTACTCCTCGCGATCCGGGGCCGCTCGAGACGCGGGACCCCCGATGCGGCCTCGGCCCACGCGGATCGAAGGCGGTCGCGGCGGCCCCGCCGTGCGCGGACCGCGGCTCCGACGCACGCGGACCCCGACGTCCCGCGCGGCGCTTGCCGCTGTCGCCGTCACGCGACCCGGGGGCGCGGGATGGCGCCCGCGGCCCCGTCGCGAATGCACGGGCGTAGCATGGAGCGCATGTCCGATGACACGATGTCTGACGCGAAGCCCTCCGAGAAGCCGCTGATCACGCTGTTGAACGCTCCCCTCGAGGCGGCCGACGACACCGCGCGGCCCGCATCGCAGTGCTGCGGCGGCGGTTCCTGCTCGATGTGAGACTGCGGCTCGCGGCATCCTGATCCGGTTCGTCCGGCTCGAAGGCGGTCCCGGGCCGAGATGCCGTCATCGATCAGGCGAGGTCGTCTGCGGCGGCGCGACCTGTCCTTCAAAAGCGGTTCGCTCCCCGCGCACGAGTCTTTTCGGCGTTCGCGACCGAGGCGGCACGAACCACCACGACACGGCACATCGAGCGTGCGCATCGCTGCCGCGAACCGGACCCTCCGACCACGGCCCGTTTCCGCGAAACGGGCGCACCCTCCGACCACGACGTGAACGCCGCGAGCGGAGGGTGCGCCTGTTTTATGGTCAGTGCGCCAGGGGTGCGACTCCCTCGAGCTGGTCGGCGGGCTTGCGGATGAGGAACGCGCCGACGATGAGCGGCAGCGAGATGATCGCCGCGACCAGGAACGCCACGCGGGTTCCCGCGGCATCCGCCTCGAGTCCGGTGCCCGTCGACGCCGACACCGACGACATGATCGTCACGAGCAGTGCGATGCCCGCCGCTCCCGCGACCTGCTGCACGGTGCCGACGATGGCCGAACCGTACGAGTAGAACCGCGGTTCGAGCGAACCGAGGGATGCCGTGAACAACGGCGTGAACGACAGCGCGAGGCCGAGCATCATGACCGTCTGCACCAGGATGAGCAGCGGGAACGACGTGTCGGTTCCGAGGGTGGTGTAGAACCACAGGGTCGCGCTGACGATGATCGCGCCGGGGACCAGCAGGATCTGCGTGCCGAATCGGTCGTAGATGCGGCCGATGACCGGGCCAGCGAGACCCATCGCGAGCGAACCGGGCAGCACGGCGAGCCCGGTTTCGAGCGGCGTCTTCTCGAGCACCGTCTGCAGGTACAGCGGCAGCAGCGTGATCGCGCCGAAGAAGGCGAGGGACATCACACCCAACTGGGCCACCGACAGGGTGAAGTTGCGGGAGCGGAAGACGCGCAGGTCGAGCAGCGCGGAGTCGGTGCGCTGCAGGCGCAGCTGTCGCCAGACGAACGAGGCGAGGCCGATGACGCCGATGGCCAGCGACACCACCAGGGTGACCGTCGACGCGTCGGCAGCTCCGGCGTCTCCGCCGTGTCCGCCGCCGATCTGGCTGAGGCCGAAGACGAGACCACCGAAACCGAACGCCGAGAGGATGACGCTGGTCACGTCGATGGGGGCGTTGCGGGTCTCGCCCAGGTTGTGGATCCATCGCGCGCCGACGAAGAGGGCCACCAGTGCGATGGGAAGCACGATGCCGAAGATCCAGTGCCAGCCCAGCGACTGCAGGACGAGGCCCGACATGGTGGGGCCGATGGCGGGTGCGAGCGCCATGACGATGCTGACGCGACCCATCATGCGGCCGCGCTGGGCCGGCGGCACGATCGTCATGATCGTCGTCATGAGCAGCGGCATCATGATCGCGGTGCCGGACGCCTGGATCACGCGCGCCACGACGAGAACCTCGAACCCGGGGGCGAGGAAGGCGACCAGGGTGCCCGCGGAGAAGAGCGACATCGCGGTCACGAAGACCTGGCGGGTGGTGAAGCGCTGGAGCAGGAATCCGGTGATCGGGATGACGACCGCCATCGTCAGCATGAAGGCGGTGGTCAGCCACTGGGCGGCGACGGCGGTGATGCCGAGGTCGCGGATCAGGAACGGGATCGCGACGTTCATCGTCGTCTCGTTCAGGATCGCGACGAAAGCGGCGGTGAGCAGCAGCCAGATGACGCGACTCTGCTGGGCGGTCACGCCCGAGGAGGTCTGGGGCGGAGCGGAGGAGACGGTGCCGGTGGTGGCCATGACGAGGTCCTATTCGAACGGGGGGCTTCGTGGCGCCACGGTGGTGACTGCGCTGAGCGGGAACGCCGCGGAACATCGGGATATTCCGACGTCGAGAGAAAAACCCGGGGGAGGGATGCCGCGGAGGGCGGGGCCCGAGTCTAGCCTGCGCCTGCGACACCGCTCGGGCGGAGCCGGTGTCGGTGGTCGGACGTAGGCTGGCCCGCATGAACCCGGGTGGTGTGGGCGGAAGCATGTTCCGCGGCGTCGACGCCGACATGCAGCGCCGTCGGAACGCCCAGGCGCCGCGCGTCGCCGACCTGGGCCGCCGTGTCGTCGAGTTGTTCCGTCCCTACCGCTGGCGGATCGCCTTCACCGCCGTTCTGGTCGTGATCGGCGCCGCGGTGGCCGTCATTCCGCCCTTGCTCGTGCAGCGGATCTTCGACGACGCGCTGTTCCCGGTCGACGGATCGAGCCCCGACCTCGGGTTGCTGGCCGAGCTGGTCAGCGTGATGATCGTGCTCTTCCTGCTCTCGGCGGGACTCAACGTCGGACAGACGTGGCTCACGGCCACGGTGGGCAATCGCGTCACGGGCGATCTCCGTACGCGTCTGTTCGACCACCTGCAGTCGATGGAGCTCGGTTTCTTCACGCGCACGAAGACGGGCGTCATCCAATCGCGTCTGCAGAACGACGTCGGCGGTGTCTCGGGCGTCCTCACCAACACCGTCACCAGCATCCTGGGCAACGCCGTGACCGTGCTCGCGTCGCTGGTCGCGATGATCCTGATCGACTGGCGCTTGACCCTGATCGCCATCGCCCTCATGCCGTTCCTGATCTTCGTGCAACGACGGGTCGGTCAAGTCCGCGCGCGCATCGCGGGCGAGACGCAGGAATCCCTCTCGGAGCTATCGGCGATCACGCAGGAGACGCTGAGCGTGTCGGGCATCCTGCTGTCGAAGTCCTTCAACCGCCAGCGGACCGAATCGGCGCGCTTCGACGCCGAGAACGCCAACCAGGTGCACCTCCAGGTGCGTCGGGCGATGAGCGGCCAGGGCTTCTTCGCCGTCGTCCAGGTGATCATGTCGAGCGTGCCGGCGATCATCTACCTCGTCTCCGGCTACCTCATCGGCGGGGGCGTCGGGGCGATCACGGCGGGAACGATCGTCGCCTTCACGACGGTGCAGGCGCGACTGCTCATGCCGCTCATGGGGCTCATGCGCGTCGCTCTCGACGTGCAGACCTCGTCGGCGCTGTTCGCGCGCATCTTCGAGTACCTCGACCTCGAGCCGGCGATCGTCGACGTGCCCGAGGCGGTTCCCGTGGCGGCGGCGCCCGGACCGCTGGGACGCATCGAGTTCCGCGACGTGGAGTTCCGCTATCCCGATGCCCCGGCGCATACGCGTCCCACGCTCGACGGCGTGTCCTTCACCGTCGAGCCGGGGCAGCACGTCGCGTTCGTCGGACCGTCGGGCGCGGGCAAGACGACCATCCTCTACCTGACGCCGCGCATGTACGAGGCGTCGGGCGGCGCGGTGATGTTCTCCGGCGCCGATGTGCGCACCCTCGACCGCGCTTCGATCGTCGATGAGATCGGCATCGTCTCGCAAGAGACCTACCTCTTCCACGCCACCGTGCGCGAGAACCTGCGCTACGCGCGACCGGATGCCACCGACGACGAGATCGAGGCCGCCTGCCGCGCCGCGAACATCCACCACGTGATCGCGTCGTTCGAAGCCGGCTACGACACCGTGGTCGGTGAGCGCGGATACCGCCTGTCAGGCGGCGAGAAGCAGCGCATCGCCATCGCGCGCGTGCTTCTGAAAGACCCGCCGGTACTCCTGCTCGACGAGGCGACGAGCGCTCTCGACACCGTGTCCGAACGCATCGTGCAGGAGGCCCTCGAGACCGCGTCGCACGGGCGCACGACGCTGTCGATCGCGCACCGGCTGTCGACGGTGATCGGCGCCGACCGCATCCACGTCGTCGACGCCGGACGCATCGTCGAGTCGGGCACCCACAGCGAGTTGCTCGCAGCCGGCGGCCTCTACGCGAGCCTCGCCGCCGAACAGCTCGCCGCATCTTTCGTGCTCGCCGAGGAGCAGCACGACGCGGCCGGTCTCGAGCCCGCCGCGCTGCCGGCCCGCCGCGCCGACGGCCCGCCTGCCTGACCGCCGCCCCTGCACCCGGGGTTCGTCGGCCCAGGGCCCCGAGCCCGTCGGACGGCTCGCTCGTGCGCGGGTATCGGCGGCGTCGACGCGCTCAGCCCTCGCCGACGGTCGCGCGGCAGGAACGGCTGCGGACGAAGCGGGCAGAGTTCACGCAGGCAGCGTCTCGACGAACGCCTGAAGGGCCACCCGGTACGCGGGGTCGGGGTGCGTCTCGGCGATGCGCAGCAGCGGCGGGAGGTCGAGCGTGCGGATGAGCACCGCGCGTTCGTGAACCGCGGCATCCGCCCCGGCCGCCCTCAGCAGGGCGATGCCCTCGCCGAGCGCGTCGAGGTAGTCGCGCAGCACGTCGAGTTCGCCGAGTCGCTGGGTGATCGAGCCGCCGTCGCGGCGCTGCCGCCACTCGACGACCACATCCGGGACCACGTCGAACGTCCCGGCGAGCGTGTACATGCGCTGAGCGAGCACCTGATCCTCGTAGTAGCGCCCCTCGGGGAAACGCAGGTCGTGCGCGCGCCAGAAGGAGGTGCGGCTCACCTTGGACCACGCGACGATGTTCCCGGATGCCGCGGGGTGCGCCGCGAGGGTCGTCCGCTCCCGCGACGGGTCGGTGGCCGCGGTGACCCACGGCTGCACGTCGCCGGCGGTGTAGCCGTGTCCGTCGGCATCCGGCCGCAGACGAACGTACGCGCCCACGACGAAGTCGCTACCCGTGCGTTCGAGGGTGGCGGTGAGGCGTGTCAGCGCCTCGGGCCGCATCCGATCGTCGGCGTCGAGGAAGGCCGTGTACGGGGTGTCGACGAGGGCGAGCCCGGTGTTGCGCNCGCGCTGCCGGTCGTGGCGCACGAAACGGAACCGCGGGTCGGCGGCCGCGGCGTCGGCGAAGATGCGGGTCGTGTCGTCGGTCGACGCGTCGTCGACCAGCACGGCGGTCCACCGGGAGTGCGTCTGCGCGCGGAGCGAGTCGAGCACCTCTTCGGCGTATTCGGCGACGTCGAAGCCGGGAACGATGACGGTGACCGCGGGGGAACTCACCCGCGCGATCCTATGGCCGAAACCGCATCGGCGACCGCATCGGCGACCGGGTCCAGCGATGCCGTGATCCCGTGCGGCAGCGTGAAGCGCACGGCGGTGCGCGCCACGTCGTGACCGACGCCGAGGGCCGTCAGCACGTGCGAGGCCTCGTCACTGCCCGCCGCGCACGCGGATCCGCTCGAGGAGACGATCCCGCGGCGTTCGAGCTCGAGCAGCACCGTCTCGCCGTTGGTGCCCGGGAAGACGAAGCTCGCCGTACCCGGCAACCGCCGGGTCGGGTGCCCGGTCACCCGGGCGCCGGGGACGAGGGTGAGCACCCGGGCGGTGAAGGCGTCGCGAAGGGCCGACACCCGCGCGGCCTCGTCGCCACGCTCCGCCTCCGCGAGTTCGAGGGCGCGGGCGATGGCCACCGCCCCGGCGACGTCGGGAGTGCCCGAGCGACGCCCGCGCTCCTGTCCGCCGCCGTGCAACAGCGGCTCGAACGGCAGCCGGCCCCGGACGGCGAGGATGCCGGTGCCCTTCGGCGCGCCGATCTTGTGGCCGGCCACGGTCACGGCATCCGCCCCGAGCCCGGCGAAGGGCAGCCACCCGGCGGCCTGGACGGCGTCGAGGTGCAGCGGCACGCCGCGGGCGTGGGCGACGGCCGCCAGGGCACCGGCATCCTGGATCGTGCCGACCTCGTTGTTGGCGTAACCGACACTGACCAGCGCCGTGTCGTCGCGGAGCGCGTCGGAGAGGACCTCGGGCGTGAGGGTCCCCGTCGCGTCGACCGCCGCGTGGGCGACCTCGACGCCGTGGAGGCGCGCGAGGTAATCGGCCGAGGCGAGCACCGATTCGTGCTCGATCGCCGTCGTGACGAGGTGCCGGCGGTCGGAGCCCAGGACGAGACCCTTGATCGCGGCGTTGTTCGACTCGGTGCCGCCGGAGGTGAACATCACGTCGCCGGCGCGCATACCGAGGACGCTGGCGATGCGGCGGCGGGCATCGTCGAGGGCGGATGCCGCGGCCTCGCCCACCTCGTGATGGCTGGACGGGTTGCCGAAGAACCGCGTGAGGTAGGGCGCCATGGCCTCGAGCACCTCGGGGCGCACGGGGGTGGTCGCGGCGTTGTCGAGGTAGAGCGTCACGCCGTCTCGATACGGATGTCCAGGCCCAGATCCAGCGACGGAGCCGAGTGGGTGAGGGCCCCGACCGAGATGACGTCGACCCCGGTCTCGGCGATCGCGCGCACGGTGTCGAGCGTCACCCCGCCCGAGGCCTCGATCTGAGCGGCCCCGGCGATGCGGGCGACCCCCACCCGCAGGTCGTCGAGCGAGAAGTTGTCGAGCATGATCGTGCCGACGCCCGCGGCGAGCACCGCGTCGATCTGGTCGGGTCGATCCACCTCGACCTCGACGTGCGTGGTGTGCGGGAGCCTCGCGATCGCGCTCTCGAGGGCCTGGGTCACCGAGAGCCCGCTCGCCGTCAGCACGGCGAGGTGATTGTCCTTCGCCATCACGGCATCCGAGAGCGAGAAGCGGTGGTTGTGGCCGCCGCCGTCGCGCACCGCCTGACGCTCGAGTGCGCGGAGCCCCGGAGTCGTCTTGCGGGTGTCGACGATCCGGGCACCCGTGTGCGCGACCTCGGCCACGTACCGGCTGGTGAGTGTCGCGATCCCCGACATGCGCTGGACGAAGTTGAGGCCGATCCGCTCGGCGGTCAGCACCGCTCGCGCGGGACCGGTGACCAGCGCGAGGGTGTCGCCCGGCGCGAACCGCTGCCCGTCGGCGACCCGCTGTTCGACCTCGACGGACGAGTCGGTGAGCGTGAAGGCGGCCGCGAACACCTCGGCGCCGCTGAAGACGCCCTCGACGCGCGCGACGAGCACGGCCCGCGCGGTCGCATCGGCCGGGATGAGCGTGTCACTGGTGAGGTCGCCCCAGGGCGCGTCCTCTTCGAGGGCGGCCGAGACGACGCGATCGATGGCGGCACGGGTCAGCATGCGAGGACCTCCTGGGGCAGGGGAGCGGATGCCGAGACATCGGGCGCGGTGGTGGGGTGGGGCCTTGCGATGACCGTGCTCGCGGCGGAGATCGGCGCGCTCGCCGCGGCAGTGCCCGGGGCGGGGAGGTCCGGTGTCCCGGCGTCGGAGCGGTAGTGCGCACCGACCGATCCGGTGCGGGCCCGGGCCGCGGCGACGACGTGGCGGGCGACGAGAAGGAGGTTGGCATCCTCGATCGACCGAGGCGAAGGGACGGCACTCCACGCCGCGAGGACTCCGGCCGCGCGGTCCAGACCGGCCGCATCGCGGACGAGTCCGGCCTCGGTCCACATCAGACTCTGCAGCGCGGTGCGTGAGAAGGGCTCCGCATCCGGCGCCGGGTGCGGGAGCGACGGTGGTGCCGCGGTGGTTCGCTTCGCCGGAGGAGCGACCGGCCACGCGCGCTCGCGCGCCACGGCGTCACCCGCGCGCGCACCGAACACCGCTCCCTCGAGCAGGGAATTGGATGCCAGCCTGTTCGCGCCGTGCACGCCCGTCCGGGCCGTCTCGCCCACCGCGTACAGCCCGGGCACGGTGGTGCGTCCATCGAGGTCGGTCACGACGCCGCCCATCAGATAGTGCGCCGCGGGCGTGACGGGGATGGGGTCCACGGCCCAGTCGAGACCGCGCTCCCGCACGGCGGCGTCGATGGTGGGGAAGCGCTGCGCGAGACGCTGCGCTCCCAGCGCTGTGGCATCCAGACGCACCGGACGCCCGTCCTGCGCGGCCATCGCCCGCGCGTTCGCGCGGGCCACGACGTCGCGCGGAGCGAGTTCGCCGTCGGGGTGCGCGTCGAAGCAGAAGCGGCGTCCGGCATCGTCGATGAGCGTCGCGCCCTCGCCGCGCACGGCTTCGGACACGAGGAACGGTGCTCCGACGGCGAGGGCCGTGGGATGGAACTGCACGAACTCGAGGTCGGCGACCGCCGCGCCCGCGCGCAGCGCCGCGGCGATGCCATCGCCGGTCGCCCCGGTCGGATTCGTGGTGTGCGCGTAGAGCTGACCCGCGCCGCCCGTGGCGAGGATCACGGCGTCGGCGGCGATGCGCTCGCCGCCGTCGAGCTCGACGCCGACGACGCGCTCACCGCGGAGCACGAGGTCGCGCAGGAGCGCGTGCTCGCGCACCCGCACACCGGCGCCGCGCACGGCGGCGCCGAGCGCCGCCTGGATCACTGCCCCGGTCGCGTCGCCGCCGGCGTGCAGCACGCGCGGCATCGCGTGCGCCGCCTCGAGCCCGCGGGCGAAGTCACCGTCGGACGTGCGATCGAAGCCGACGCCGCGCGCGACGAGTTCGGCGATGAGTGCGGGCCCCTCACCGACGAGCACGTTCACCGCGGCCGGGTCGTTCAGCCCCGCGCCCGCGGTTCTCGTGTCGGCCGCGTGCGAGGCGAGGCTGTCGGCGGGGTGGGTGACGGCGGCCACACCGCCCTGCGCCCAGCGCGTGTTGGTGTCGGACAGGTCGCCCTTCGTCACGATGGTGACGTGGCATCCGTGCTCCGCCGCGTGCAGCGCCGCCGTGAGACCGGCGATGCCGCTGCCCACCACGACGACGGTGGTCACTTCACCGCACCGCTGGGCTTGGCCGCGAGCATGCGCTCGAGGGCGACCGTCGCGGGGGCGGCGACATCGGACGGGACCGTGATGCGGTTGACGACGTCACCTGCGACGAGCGATTCCAGGACCCACGCGAGGTAGCCCGGGTGGATGCGGTACATCGTCGAGCACGGGCAGACCACGGGGTCGAGGCAGAAGATCTCGTGCTGCGGGTACTGCGCGGCCAGGCGCTGCACGAGGTTGATCTCGGTGCCGATGGCGAAGGTCGTGGGCTCTGTGGCGGCGGCGATCGCCTTGCGGATGAGGTCGGTCGACCCCGCTTCGTCAGCGGCATCCACGACGTCCATCGGGCACTCGGGGTGCACGATCACGCGGACGCCGGGGTGCTCGGCGCGCGCCTTGTCGATCTGGTCGACGGTGAAGCGGCGGTGCACCGAGCAGAAGCCGTGCCAGAGGATGACGCGACTGTCCTGCACCTGCTCGGCGGTCGAGCCGCCGAGGGCTTTGCGCGGGTTCCACAGGGGCATCTGCTCGAGCGGCACGCCCATCGCCTTGGCGGTGTTGCGGCCCAGGTGCTGGTCGGGGAAGAACAGCACGCGGCGCCCGCGCGCGAAGGCCCACTCGAGCACGGTCCGCGCGTTCGAGGAGGTGCAGACGATGCCGCCGTGTCGGCCCACGAAGCCCTTGATGGCGGCGGAGGAGTTCATGTACGTCACCGGGATGACGGGCACGAGGCCGTCGGCATCCGGCGTCTCGAGGTCGCCGAGCACGTCTTCGAGCTGCTCCCAGCACTCCTCGACCTGGTCGATGTCGGCCATGTCGGCCATCGAGCATCCGGCGGCGAGGTTCGGCAGGATCACGGCCTGTTCGGGGCGCGAGAGCAGGTCGGCGGTCTCGGCCATGAAGTGCACGCCGCAGAAGACGATCGCCTCGGCCTCGGGGTGCTCAAGGGCCGCATTGGCGAGCTGGAACGAATCCCCGACGTAATCGGCGTGGCGCACGACCTCTTCGCGCTGGTAGAAGTGCCCGAGCACGACCGCGCGGTCGCCGAGAGCGGCCTTCGCCGCACGGATGCGCTCGTCGAGTTCGTCGTCGGTCGCGTCGCGGTACTGCTGGGGCAGCTCGCCCTGGCGTGGGGCACCGGTCGGGATGACGTCGCCCATCGACGAGCCCGGACCGTACCCGGGACGGCTGTCGAAGTCCCAGGGGCCGACCGCGAGGTCGGTGGTGCACGTGGCGTCGATCGACGCGCCGGAGACGATCGCCTGGATCGCGTGGTCGACGCTCGGGTCGATCGCGGGGCGGGGCTGCAGGGTGAGGGGCGTGGCGGACATGGGCGGTTCCGATCAGTGACGGGTGGGGAGCGGGCCGCGGTCGGCGAGCTCCACATCGCGGTTGTAGCGGTAGAGGCGGGCGGGGCGATGGCTTCCCGTGCGGAAGCGCTCGGTCGGGATGAGGGTGTCGGACGTGTCGACCTGACGGCGGAAGTTCGCGGGATCCAGTCGTTTGCCGAGAATGGTCTCGTTCACCTCGCGGAGGTCGGCGAGCGTGAATTCATCGGGCAGCAGGCCGTGCGCGATCCGGCTGTATCCCACCTTGTTGCGCAGGCGCCAGAGCGTGTACTCGACGATGTCGTCGTGGTCGAACGCGAGGGCCGGGAGGTCGGTCGCGTCGAACCACTCGACGTTCTCGGGGGCGTCGCCCTCGCGCGCGTGGGCGGCGACCTGCGCGTCGACCTCGTCGGAGCGCAGCAGCGCCCAGTACACGATCGACACGACCCGGGTGGGGGAGCGGTCGACCGCCCCGAACGCGTAGAGCTGCTCGAGGTAGCTGGGGGTCAGCCCGGTGGTTTCGGCGAGGGTACGGGATGCCGCGACGTCGAGCCCCTCGGCCGGGTCGAGCCATCCGCCGGGCAGCGCCCACCGGCCGTCGAACGGGTCGCGGGTGCGACGGACGAGGGGGAGCGAGAGCACGGGCTCGTCGTGCGCGTCGCGGCGCACGCTGAAGATCACGGTCGAGACCGCGACGCGCACGTCGGCGTCGCGGATCTCGGGGGCAGGGGTTCTTGTCATGGTGACCATATCTCCGGATCGATCTTAGTGTCATGTCGACCCGAAGGGCGAATCGGCGTCGTGGACATGGCTTCGGGGCGGGTTTCGTCCTTCGGGGCGCGCATCGCCCGCCCCGGTGCGCGCAATGCGCCCCGAACCCTGCGCCGAGTCGCCGCTGCGGCGGCACGCGCGACGCGCGCGCGGCGCGAGCGGCCCGCGCGGGGCCCGGGCTGCGGGGCGTGATCATGTCTTTGGGGCGCGATCTGCCGCCCCAACCCGCAGATCACGCCCCGAACCATGCCGACGCCCGAGCAGACCCCGGCCCGGCCGTGTCGAAAGGGTTCTCTCAGATGCGCGGCCTAGCGTGAGAGTCGGATTGGGGAGGTCGGATGCCGCTCATCGACATCGTTCTGATCGCCCTGCTGGTGATCGCACTCATCACGGGCCTGGCACGCGGGTTCCTCGCGACCATTGGCTTCTTCGCCGGTCTCGCCGTCGGCGCCGTGGCCGCGTACTGGGCGACGCCGTTCGTGGGGCAGTGGGTCACGTCGCCGTCGTGGCGCGGGCCGGCGATGATCCTCACCGGCATCCTGCTTCTACTCATCGGCTCGGGTCTCGGCACCGCCGTGGGCGGCGTCATCCGTCGCGGTGCCGATCGCATCAAGCTGCGGGTGCCCGAGCGACTCCTCGGTGGAGTGGTCAACGTCGCCGCTGCGGCGCTCGCCATCTCATTCGCCGCCGGATCATTGACGCCCGTGGGCCTGCCGGTCGTGTCGGCGGCGCTCGGCTCCTCGACCGTGGTCCGGACGATCGACGACCTGACCCCGGCGCCGGTGCGCGGGGCGCTCGCGGAGCTCCGCGGAACCGTCTTCGCCGAGGGCATCCCGCGTCTCGGTCAGCTCATCCAGATCGGCCCCGTGCCCAGCGCCCCCGCTGTCGCGCTCGACGATCCGGCCCTGACGCAGGCGGCGCAGTCGGTCGCCCGCATCTCGGGCACCGCGTACGCGTGCGGTGTGACATCGAGCGGTTCGGGGTTCGTCGTGGCCGCTGACCGCGTGATGACGAACGCGCACGTGGTCGCCGGCGTCGACACACCGGTCGTGGAACTGCCCGGTCGCCCCGCCCGCGAAGGACGCGTGGTCTATTTCGACCCCATCGACGACATCGCCGTGGTCGCCGTCGACGGTCTGGATGCCGCGCCCCTCCCCATCGTCTCGACGCTCGACGTCGGATCGTCGGCCGTCGTGCAGGGATACCCCGGCGGAGGGCCGTTCACCTCGGGCAGCGCCCAGGTGTTGTCGGAGGGAACGGTCCCCGTCCCCGACATCTACGACAGCTCCTCGTCGTCGCGCGACATCTTCGCGCTCGCCGCGATCGTCCGCCCCGGCAACTCCGGCGGACCGCTTCTCACCACGGGTGGTGAGGTCGGCGGGATCGTGTTCGCCCGCTCCGACACCGACGACAACGTCGGGTACGCCATGACGTCGGTCGAGCTCGAGCCGGTCATGGCGCAGATGGATGCGCTGGCGGTGCCCGTGGCATCCGGGAGCTGTACGCGGGGCTGAGCATCACCCGCCGCGCCTGTGGAGAGATTCCGAGGCGTGTCCGCCGATTTCCCTAGGGTCGCCGCATGGCTGACCGATATGCGATCGACGTCTCCGGCTTCCTCGACCTCGCGGCGCGGACGGCGCAGCGTCTCGATGCGCTCGCCCAAGCCGTCTTCGGAGTGTTGTTCGTCGCGGAGGAGATTCGCAATGCCGTGGCCCCGGCGCCCGATCTCGCCCGCGCCCTCGCGAAGGCGGTGGACCCCTGGGTGGAGCGCGCGACGGCCCTCGCGGAGCACGGGGGAGCGGTGCTGTCGGCCGCTGAACACGCGGTCGTCGAATACTGCCGCGCGGATGCCGCGATGGCCGTCGACACCGACCGCGCAGCGTCCTCGCGTGGTCACGGACGCTGGAGGGTCTCGTGAGCAGCGCTGGTCTGGACCTCCCGGAGGTGCCCGTTCGCTCCGATGAGCTCGAGCGAACCGCGCTTCGTCTGCGGGGCCGGTGCGGTGCGGTCGCCGCGTGCGCAGAGGACGTGGTCGCGGGATGGCGCGAACTGCGCTCGCGGTACGACGCGCCCGAAGTCGGGGAACTGACCGACAGGATGACGGCTCTCGCGGAGGGCGGCACCCAGACGAGTGAGACGTTCGCGCGCGTGGGTGAGGTGCTGAGTGAACTGGTCGACGGGCTCCGCCTCCTCGAATGGCGTCGATCCGTCCTGGCCGACGAGGCCGCGCGCGGAGCCTCGGGAGCGGCGTTCGCGCGCACAGATCTCGATGTGACAGTTGCACGCCTGCGGTCGAACATCGCCGGTGTGCTCGACGAGGCCTGTCGGGATCTCGCCGGTCTGGCCGCGCCTCCGCCCCTGCCGCTGGCGGCTGTCGGGGGCACGGGACCCCTCACCGGGCCGCGCATCACGTGGCAGGTGCAAACGGAGCGGGCGGCGCGCGAAATCGTGCTCGCCCCGCTGGTCGAAGCCGCACGCGGCGGCGCAGGACGCGTGCGGACACTCCTCGCAGACCACCCCGAGTGGGCGGACCGGATCCGCCGGCGCCCGCCGGCGCCGGGAGAGATCCGCGACTGGTGGAGTTCGCTGACATCTGCTGCGAGGACCGCTCTCACGAACGGGGCGCCCAACGTGGTGGGCGCGCTCGGCGGAGTGCCGCCACTCGATCGCGTCGCCGCGAACCGGGTCGTTGCGCGCGATCGGGTCGCGCTCGTCGACAGAGACATCGCGCACTACGAGGCACTCCTGACGGACGGGACGATGGCGACCTTACGAACGGAGCGGCAGAGCACGCTCGACCGCCTCACCGCCGAACGCGCATACCTGGAGCGCGTCGTAGCCGGCGACGTGCAGCTCGTCCTCTACCAACCGGAAGAGAACCGCATCGCCGAAATGATCGGCACCCCGGGTCCGGCCACGCAGCGGGTGCTGACGTACGTGCCGGGGACGTTCACGTCGGTGCAGAGCTTCTATCGGGGTGGCGCTCAGGCGATGCCGGCGTGGCTGGTGGGCCAGGATGCCGAGATGGTGGCGTTCGCATGGAAGGGCACGGAATTTCCGGGTGACAACGAGGGGCACGAATGGTCCGATCAATTGAACGGCATTCTCGAAGCCAACGGATCATCGCGGGCGCTCCCCGCGGGTGAGACCTTGGCGCAATTCATGGGCGAGATGCGGAGCGACCCGGCCGTGGGCCACGCGCGTCAGATCGGGGCGGGTTACAGCTGGGGCTTGGTTCCCCTCACCGGTTCGGAAGCGGTCGGCACTCATTACGACTCCATCCATTCCTTCGCCGGAGCGTGGATTCCCCGAGAATGGACCGCTGATCCAACCACGAGCTACTTCCATTGGAGCTATACGGATTTCCTCTCCATGGCGCAGGACGCGGGATTGGTGGGGGAGGGCCGCAACCCGGATGTCACCGCGCCCTTCGACAAGCACGTCTACGATCGGCCAGGCGACTACGACGTACCGCTGGGTGGTGATCTGGCGCCCTTCGTGGATCCGGATGGACCGTCCTTCCGCGGATCATTCTCGCCAGTCAGAAATCACGACCTCGTAGTCGACGTGTCGCCGGAGAACTTTCCGCTGCTGAACAGCCTGTCCGAGGAGATGTTCCGTTGAAGATGCGTGCAACTCGCAGCGTGACGCTTTTGGCCTTCGCCAGCCTGCTCCTCACGAGCTGCGCGCCGCCCGGCGGTGGAGTGGACGAGAGTATGACTCTGGATCAAGCGAAGGCTCGCGCTCAGAGCATCGAACGTGAGATCGCCGAGACCCTTACGCCGGATGTGTTGACCGACATAGACCAGCGATCGAAGGGCACGTTCCTCCCGTGTTCCGGCGGCGAAGGCGAGCATTGGGCCGGCGGGTTGACGGCATCCGTCATGGGTGATCCCTCTCCAGAGCGCGTCACCGGCCAGATCGCCTCACATTTCTCCGATCGAGAGGATCTGATGGTCCGCCTTCGGGTGGACCATGACGATTCGTTGGTGGACATCATCGGCGCACACGGCTCGATGTGGATCGTGCGGTACTCGCGAGAGCAGGCTGAGCTAGACGTCGACTCTTTTGCGCCGTGCGTTCGCCTGCCGGAGGGCGTGTGGCGGGGCGACAAGTATTGAGGTGCGCTTCAATCGAGCGACATTTGCGGCTGTGCCCCGCCCACCCCTCCGATAAGCTGACCCCACAAGTCCACACCGGCCCCATGATCGATGCGGGAGAGCTCCGGCGAACGCAGCCGGGCACCGAAGGAGCAAGCCTCCCCGCCAATCTCTCAGGTACGCGTACCGCGTCGATCGGGCCACTCTGGAAAGTGATCCGGGTGCAGTGCGCCGGATCCGCCGACGGTGAAAGCTGCGCGTCCGCAACGCGGCAGTGAAACTCTCAGGCCCATGACAGAGGGGGAGTTCTCCAGGCGCCGACCGGCGTCTGTCCGTCATCGCGAACGGCAGAACTCATGACCGAAACCCCCGCTCCACCGCGCACGTCGCCGCTGCACGATCGGCACGAGGCCCTCGGTGCCTCGTTCACCGACTTCGGCGGCTGGAACATGCCCGTGCGCTACACCTCCGACCTCGCCGAGCACCGCGCGGTGCGCGAGGCCGCGGGACTGTTCGACATCTCGCACATGGCCGAGTTCCGCGTCGAGGGTGCCCGCGCCGCGGCCTTCCTCGATTACGTGCTCGCCGGACGCCTGTCGACCATGAAGATCGGCAAAGCGAAGTACTCGCTCGTGCTCGCCGAAAGCGGCGGCATCGTCGACGATGTCATCGTCTACCGCACGGGGGACGAGAGATTCCTCGTCATCTCGAACGCCGGAAATCGGGATGCCGTGGCGGCGGCGTTCGACCTGGCTCAGCGCACGTGGGTCCCCGCGTCGGCCGAGGTCCCTGCGCCTGTCGATGGTCCCGGAGCCCCCGCGTCGGACGCTTCGACAGGCTCAGCGACCGACGCTCGCACAATGGAGATCGCCAGCGCCGCGATCGACTTTCCCGACGCCGCAACCGAGGTCCCTGAGCCTGTCGAAGGGACCGGAACCCTCACGGTCACGGACGACACCGACCAGTACGCCCTCATCGCCCTCCAGGGCCCCGAGGCCCGCGGCATCCTGAAGTCCACTCCGGGGGTCGAGGTCACCGGCACCGCCCTCGATGAGCTCGGCTACTACGCCTGGACCGAGGGGGCCTTCCAGGGGGCGCCGCTGTTCGTCGCCCGCACGGGCTACACCGGCGAGGACGGGTACGAACTGATGATCCCGACCGCGCAGGCCGGCGCGCTGTGGGACGCCGCGCTCGCCGCGGGTTCCGACCGAGGACTCGTCCCGTGCGGACTCGCCGCGCGCGACACGCTGCGCCTCGAGGCCGGGATGCCGCTGTACGGCCACGAGCTCTCTCGCGACATCGTGCCCGCCCAGGCCGGTCTCGGTCGCGTGGTGGCCGTCGACAAGTCGGCGTTCGTCGGCAAGGACGGCCTCTCGTCGGGTCCCGCAGGCGCCCCCGTGCTCGTCGGCCTCGTCTCGACGGGCCGCCGCGCCGGTCGAGCCGGATACGCCGTGCTGCACGGTGACGACGTCGTCGGCGAGATCACCAGCGGCGCCCTCAGCCCCACCCTCGGCCACCCCGTCGCGATGGCGTTCGTCGCGCCCGCGGCATCCGGACTCGGAACCGAACTGACCATCGACGTGCGCGGAACCCGCATCCCCGCGACCGTCACCGCCCTTCCCTTCTATCGGAGAAACGCATGACCGACCTCACCGCCCTCAGCTACACGTCCGAGCACGAGTGGATCTCGATCGACGGTGACGTCGCCACCGTCGGCATCACCGACTTCGCCGCCGACAAGCTCGGCGACGTCGTCTTCGTCGAGCTCCCGGGCGCCGACTCGTCCGTCGCCGCCGGCGACGTCTGCGGAGAGATCGAGTCGACCAAATCGGTCGGCGAGCTGTATGCACCTCTGACGGGCACCGTCGTCGAGGTGAACGACGCGGTCGTCGACGATCCCTCCCTCGTGAACGCCGAGCCGTTCGCCGGCGGCTGGCTCATCAAGATCCGCGTCGAGGGCGACCTTCCGGCCGACCTGCTCGACCGCGCCGCCTACGAGGACCTCACCGCATGAGCACCCTTCTCCCTCCGCGCACCGACGCGGTCCGCCAGACGGTCCCTGAGCTTGTCGAAGGGTTCGTCGACCGCCACATCGGCGTCGACGCCGCGGCGCAGGCCCGCATGCTCGAGGTCGTCGGCTACGACAGCGTCGACGAGCTCGTCGAGACCGCCGTCCCGGCATCCATCCACGTCCGCCCTCGTGCGACCAGCTCGATTCCGCCGGCTGCGACCGAGGCCGAAGCGCTCGCCGAACTGCGCGAACTCGCCTCGACGAACCGTTCGGCGCGCCCGCTGATCGGTCTGGGCTACCACGACACCTTCACCCCGTCGGTCATCGCGCGCAACGTGCTCGAGAACCCGTCGTGGTACACCGCCTACACGCCGTACCAGCCCGAGATCTCGCAGGGTCGGCTCGAGGCACTGATCAACTTCCAGACGATGGTCACCGACCTCACCGGCCTCGCCACCGCCAACGCGTCGATGCTCGACGAGTCCACCGCGGTCGTCGAGGGCATGCTCGTCGCCCGTCGTGCGTCGAAGGCAAAGACCGACGTCTTCCTCGTCGACGTCGACGCGCTGCCCCAGACCAAGGCGCTGCTGCACCATCGCGCCGCGGCGGTCGGCATCCGCATCCACGAGACCTCGTTCGACGGCGAGCTCCCCGAGGCGTTCGGCGCGTTCGTGCAGTACCCCGGCGCCACCGGGCGCGTGTGGGACTTCTCGGCCGTCGCCGATGCCGTGCACGCCGCGGGCGGGCTCGTCGTCGCCGCCGCCGACCTGCTGGCGCTGACCCTGCTGCGGTCGCCGGGTGCTCTCGGCGCCGATGTGGCCGTGGGCACGACGCAGCGCTTCGGCGTCCCCCTCGGCTTCGGTGGACCCCACGCCGGCTACATGGCCGTGCGGGCGGGACTCGAGCGTCAGCTGCCCGGTCGCCTCGTGGGCGTGTCGCAGGATGCCGTCGGCGCCCCCGCCTACCGCCTGTCGCTGCAGACGCGCGAACAGCACATCCGCCGCGAGAAGGCCACGTCGAACATCTGCACCGCCCAGGTGCTGCTGGCCGTCATGGCCGCGATGTACGCGGTGTACCACGGGCCCGACGGGCTTCGCGCGATCGCGACACGGGTCGCGCAGAAGGCCGACATCCTGGCATCCGCCCTCCGCACCTACGATCTGACGCTGGCATCCGAGGCGTTCTTCGACACCGTGCGCGTGCACGTCCCCGGACGCGCGCAGGACGTGGTCGACCGCGCCCGCGAGCGCGGTTACCAGCTGCTGTGGGTCGACGACGCGACCGTGGGCGTCTCGGTGGACGAGACGACGACGGATGCCGACATCTCGGCCGTCCTCGGTGCGTTCGGCCTCGCGACCGAAGAACTGCCGGAGGGGATCGCTCTGCGCGGGGTCGACGACGCCCTTCATCGCGACGACGACTACCTCACCCACCCCGTCTTCCACGTGCACCACAGCGAGACGGCGATGATGCGCTACCTCAAGTCGCTCGCCGACCGCGACTACGCGCTCGACCGCGGCATGATCCCGCTCGGTTCGTGCACGATGAAGCTGAACGCCGCCACCGAGATGGCGGCCGTGTCATGGCCGGAGTTCTCGCGCGTGCACCCGTTCGCCCCCGAGGCCGACGTGCACGGCTACCTCGAGATGATCGACCAGCTCGAACGGTGGCTCGCCGAGGTGACCGGCTACGACGCCGTGTCGCTGCAGCCCAACGCCGGCTCGCAGGGCGAGCTCGCGGGACTCCTCGCGATCCGTGGCTACCACCTCGCGAACGGCGACACCGAGCGCACGGTGTGCCTCATCCCGTCGTCGGCGCACGGCACGAACGCCGCCTCCGCGATCCTCGCGGGCATGAAGGTCGTCGTCGTCGCGTGCGACGAGGCCGGCAACGTCGACCTCGGCGACCTGCGCGCGAAGATCGCGCAGCACGCCGCGGAACTCTCCGCCCTGATGATCACCTACCCCTCGACGCACGGGGTGTACGAGCACGACGTGCTCGAGATCACGCAGGCCGTGCACGACGCCGGCGGACAGGTGTACGTCGACGGCGCCAACCTCAACGCCCTGCTCGGATTCGCCCGCTTCGGCGATCTGGGCGGCGACGTGTCGCACCTGAACCTCCACAAGACGTTCGCGATCCCGCACGGCGGTGGCGGACCCGGCGTCGGCCCGGTCGCGGCCAAGGCGCACCTCGCGCCCCACCTCCCGTCGCACCCGTTCTCGCAGCGTGCCGACCACGCCGGGGGCACGTTCGACGGCGGCCCCGTGTCGGCGGCGCCCCACGGCTCCGCCGGCATCCTCCCGATCTCGTGGGCCTACGTCCGCATGATGGGCGCCGAGGGGCTGCGTCAGGCCACGGCCGCCGCCGTGCTGTCGGCGAACTACATCGCGGCGCGCCTGCGCGAGCACTACCCGGTGCTCTACGCCGGTGAGGGCGGCCTGGTGGCGCACGAGTGCATCCTCGACCTGCGTCCGCTCAAGGAGCAGACCGGGGTCACCGTCGACGACGTGGCCAAGCGTCTGATCGACTACGGCTTCCACGCGCCGACGATGTCGTTCCCGGTCGCGGGCACGCTCATGGTCGAGCCGACCGAGAGCGAGGATCTCGCCGAGCTCGACCGGTTCGTGGATGCCATGATCGCGATCAAGCACGAGGCCCTCGCGGTCGCGGCGGGGGAGTGGCCCGCCGACGACAACCCGCTCGTGAACGCCCCGCACACCGCCGAGACGGTCGTCGTGGGCGAGTGGGAGCACCCGTACTCCCGCGAGACGGCGGTGTACCCCGTGCGCTCGCTCATCCGCGGCAAGTACTGGCCGCCGGTCCGCCGGATCGACCAGGCCTACGGCGACCGCAACCTGGTGTGCTCCTGCCCGCCGCCGGAGGCTTTCGCCTGACTCGCGGGCCGCTCGGCGACCGTTCCTCAGAGCGGTCGCCGAGAAGCCGCGCGCGGAACCGCGGACGGGGAGATCGTGCCTGCCCTCACCCCACCCACCCCGCGTTCGCACAGCGGGCGTTTAGTAAGGTTCCCGATGTGCATCACGGCGTGAACGAGGACCTTCGACCGACCCGACGACGCGGTGGCCCGGGACGCGTCATCGCCCTTCTCGCCGCCGTGGGGATCGTCCTCGCCGGGTGTTCGGCTCCGGAGCCCGCGCCCGAGACGGAGCAGGAGGCGCCTGCCCCCACCCTGACGGTGGGCGTCGTCGGCGCACTGACCAGCTTCAACGCCGCCTCCGCGACCGGAGACACCCCCGCCAACCGGGCCGTGGCTTCCCTGCTCGACGAGAACCTCGGGTCGCTCGACGGCGACCTGCAGGTGGTCCCCAACGACGGCCTCGGCCGCATCACCCGCGTGCAGGGCGACCCGCTGAAGGTCAGCTACGAACTGTTCGACGATCGCGTCTGGTCCGACGGCACGCCGGTCACCCTCGACGACCTGCTCTTCGGCTGGGCGGTCTCCTCGCACTTCTTCGACGACGCCACCTACGACGACGCCGGTCTGATCGTCTCGGGCACGAGATACTTCGACACCGCCACACCCGCCGACCCGAACGCCCGGACCGCGCGGCCCCGCGTCGACCGCTCCGACGACACCCTCACCCTCACCTACGACGAACCGTTCGCGGACTGGAACCGCCAGTGGCTGCTCGACCGTCCCGTGCACGTCGTCGCCGAACGCGCGGGCGTGAGCGTGGACGATCTGGTCACGGCGATCCTCACCGTCCCCGAGGGCGACCCGCAGGCTCCGGTCGAACCCAACGCGGTACTGATGGCTGCGGCGCAGGTGTGGAACACCGGCTTCGACGTGCCCGCGGGCACCGCCGTGGACCCCGCGAGCGTCGTGTCCGCCGGTCCCTGGACGGTGGCGGAGTCGACAGCCGACACGCTGAGCCTCGCGCGACGCGACAGTTACCAGGGCGCTCACTTCCCGGGCCTCGAGAAGCTGAACGTGCGTTTCTTCCCCGACCGGGCGGCGCAGCTCTCAGCCCTCGAGGCGGGGGTCGTCGACATCGCCAACGTGGGTGAGATCGATGTCGCCGAGCGCGAGACGCTCACCGATGCGGGCTATCAGGTGCAGGTCGGCCCCACCACCCAGACCCTGCATCTGCGGTTCGCCGACGAGACGGCATCCGATCTGCGCCAGGCGATGACCCTGGCCATCGACCGTTCGTCGATCGTGCGCGACGTGCTCGGTCCGATGCGTCCCGATGCCCAGCCGCTGCAGTCGTTCCTCTCCTCGTCGGCGACGGGGCAGCTCTACAACGACCTCGTCGCGGGCAACGGAGCGCCCGGCACGGGAAGCGATGTGGACGCCGCGCGCAACGCGCTCGGCGATCGCGCCGCCGTCCTCCGGGTGGCCTACGACGCGACCGACGAACTGTCGTCGCAGGTCTTCCCACGGCTCGTGTCGATGGGGGCGCGGGCGGGCATCGCCGTGCGCGCCGCCACGGCGGACGACGCCGCGGATGCCACCCTCTCGTGGGTCGGAGAGGACGAGAGCCTGTACCGGTCGGCGCGGGACCGCCTCGCCGAGGGTGTGGACGGCTCGAACACCGACGAGCTGTTCGCCGAGCTGACCGTGCACACCGATCCGGTCGACATCCTCGCCGAGGCGAAGGAGATCGACCGCTCGCTCTTCGCGGCCTACGCCGGCGTACCGTTGTTCGAACGCACGGGCGCTGTCGTCTCCGCCGAGGGAGTCGGGGGAGTGGACTACACCTCCGAGCCCGACGGTGTGCCCCCCGCTTTCTGGACCTGGTCAGGGCCCCCGCGGTAAGCGAGGCGGGAGCGGTCAGGGCGTCGGAGTGGCGGGCGGGGCGAAGATCCCCGGCCACCAGGCGGCGGCGAGCGGGTAGCCGACGAAAGCGATGACGTCGATGACGGTGTGCGCCACGACCAGCGGCATGACCCGTCCCCACCGCTTGTAGCACCACCCGAACACCAGCCCCATGACGACGTTGCCGAGCGCCGAGGGCCATCCCTGATACAGGTGATAGCTCCCCCGCAGGAGTGCGGTCGACACGATGACCCCCGTCCACGACCAACCCAGGCGGCGCAGCCGGTCGAAGAGGTATCCGAGGAAGATGACCTCCTCGGTGAGACCGGCGCGCAGCGCCGCGAGCACGAGCAGCGCGATGACCCACCATGACGAGTCGAGCGGCGCGGGCACGACGGCGATGCTCTGGCCGATCGCCCGGCCCACGGCGTACACCCCGATACCGGGGGCGCCGATCAACAGGACGAGCGCGAGCCCTCGAAGCACGTCGGACCCGAACCGACGGAAGTCGAGACCGATGCGTCGCAGGGCGTTGCCGGCCGGTTCCCACAGCAGGTAGATCGCGACGGCGACGAGGGCCAGCGAGAAGAAGATGTCGAGGAACTGGTAGATGGCGTCCCACAGCGGCTCGGCACTGCGCGAGGGGTTCAGCTGCGTCTGCTGCTGCGAGATGGGCGCCCGCGTCGCCGCCCGCACGAACGACACGACCGAGTAGATCGCGGACTGGCCGACGCTGATGAGCAGAACGAGGACGACCTCCCACGCCAGCCTCCTGCGCGCGTAGCCGTCGGAGCGCTCGATGGGTGAGGGGAAGGGGCCGAGCGTCTCTGCCGACGTCGACAGGTCAGCCGCACCGGAGTGCGTGGCCGAGGGGTGCCGGGACATGGGAGACATTCAACACCGCGCGATCGAGACGGACCTATGGGATGCCGATGAGCGCTCGCGCGGGAAGAGCGAGGCCGAGGAGCGACGACCCGCGGGATTGTCAAAATGCTCGGATGAGCGCGCAGGAGATTAAAGGTCTGTAACGAAACATCCAAATGTTTTGACCATCAGGTGACATGTACCTATCGTTTCGGTATCCACGGCTCCCCCCGGCTGTTCTGCGCGGTGGGGTGCTCGTCAACCTTGCACTGGAGGCAAAGTGTCTGAAAAGACCCGGCGCGCACGCGCCCTCACGGCGGGAGCAGGAGTCGCGGTCGCGGCTCTGGCGCTCGCCGGATGCACCACCACCGCCACGCCCGAGGGCGAATCGAACACGGGTGGCACGATCACGATCGCCACGACGAACGCGTTCACCTCGTTCAACGGCGACACCCCCGAGGCCAACCTCGACACCAACGGCATGGTCGGCTACCTGACCGGTGTCAGCGGCGGTCTCGGCCTCGGTGGCTTCCAGCGCCTCGACAAAGACTTCTCGGTCCTGAACAACACCGACTTCGGTACCTACGAGACCGTCTCGGAAGACCCTCTGACGGTCAAGTACACCCTCAACGAGGGACTGACCTGGTCGGACGGCGAGCCCATCAACGCCGACGACATGCTCGTCAGCTGGGCCATCAACTCGGGCTACTACAACGACGCGATCCTCGACCCGGCGACCGGTGACGTCACCAACGGCGGCACGCAGTACTTCAGCCTCGCGGGCAGCACCGCCGGCCTCGACACGACCGCGTTCCCCGAGATCGGCGACGACAACATGTCGATGACGCTGACCTACTCGACGCCGTACGTCGACTACGAGCTCGTCAACCCGATCGGCAAGCCGGCTCACGTGCTCGCCGAGAAGGCCGGAGTGTCCGAGGCCGACTTCATCGAGCTGCTCAAGACGCTCCCCAAGGGCGACACCGCCGCTCCGGTCGCCCCGAACGCGACCCTGAAGGCCGCCGCCGACTTCTGGAACACCGGCTACGACGTCACCGCGATGCCGACCGATGAGAGCCTGCTCGTCGCGAGCGGTCCGTTCATCGTGACCGACTTCACCCCCGAGCAGAGCATCACGCTGGGCAAGAACCCCAACTACAAGGGCGAGATGTCGCCCTCGTACGACCAGCTGATCATCCGCTTCATCGGCGACTCCAACGCGCAGGTCACCGCCCTCCAGAACGGTGAGGTCCAGGCCATCCAGCCGCAGGCCTCCGCCGACACGCTGACCGCGCTCGAGAACGCGAACGCCACGGTCCACTCGGGCAACCAGCTCGCCTACGACCACGTCGACCTCAGCTTCGGCGGCGTCTTCGCCGACGCGAACGTCCGCGAGGCCTTCCTCAAGACGATCCCGCGCCAGCAGATCCTCGAGTCGATCGTCACGCCGGTCAACCCCGACGCCGAGGTCCTGAACTCGCAGATCTTCCTCCCCACCGAGGGCGACCAGTACACCACCGCCGTCGCGGCCAGCGGCTACGACGCCTTCACCGAGCCCGACATCGAGGGTGCCAAGGCTCTGCTGAACGGTGCGACCCCGACGGTGCGCATCCTGTACAACACCAACAACCCGAACCGTGTCGACAGCTTCCGCGCCATCCAGCAGTCGGCGCAGCAGGCCGGTTTCGTGATCGAGGACGCCGGTTCGCCCGACTGGAGCTCGCTGCTCGGCAGCGGCAGCTACGACGCGTCGATCTTCGGTTGGGTCTCGCCCGGTGCGGGCAACGCCGCGCTCCCGCAGATCTTCAAGACCGGCGGTGGCGGAAACTACAACAACTACAGCAACAGCGCCGTCGACACGCTCGTCGACGAGAGCCAGGTGACGGTCGACGCCGACGCGCTCGCTGACATCAAGGTGCAGATCGACACGGCGACGGCGAAGGACTTCTACGGTCTTCCGCTCTTCCAGTCGCCGGGTCTGTTCGCCGACAACGGTTCCGTGACGGGTGTCGACTACTTCGGCGGCCAGACCGGCATCGTGTGGAACGCCCAGGAGTGGACGCTGGCGGGTTGATGACCCGTTGAGCTCACGTGAGGCGCCGGAGTCGCTCGGCTCCGGCGCCTCACTTCGCGTGCGTGCAGCGCCGTTTCGCCACGCCCGCGACTATCCTGTCCAGGGCGCCTTTTCGGCGCCCGTCACCCGATCGAAAGAAGACCTCCCGCGATGGTCGGATTCATTCTCAGGCGCATCGCCGTCTCGATCCTGGTTCTCCTTGCCGCATCGTTCATCATGTACGTGCTCGCCGCCAACTCCGGCGACCCGCTCCAGGACCTCCGCGACAGCACCGCCGCCAACCGCGATCAACTGATCGCCGCGCGCGTCGCCGCGCTCGACCTCAGCGTCCCCGCCCCTCTGCGCTACTTCCTGTGGCTCGGCGGCGCCGCTGGCTGCCTCATCCCGTTCGCGGGAACCTGCGACCTCGGCCTGACGATCAGCAACGCCCCCGTGCTCGACATCCTGCCCACCGCGGTGGGTTCCACCCTTCAGCTCGTGACGGCGTCGTTCGTGCTGGCCATCGTGCTCGGCATCGTCGTCGGCGTCGTGTCGGCTCTCCGCCAGTACAGCGGATTCGACTTCGGCATCACCCTGCTGAGCTTCTTCCTCTTCTCCCTGCCGTCGTTCCTCGTCGCGGTCCTCCTGAAGGAGTTCCTGGCCCTCGGGTTCAACAGCTTCCTCGAATCGGCGACATCGATCCCGATCTGGCTGATCGTGCTGCTCGCCGTCGTCGCGGCGGTGATCTGGCAGGCCATGATCGGCGGCTCGGCGCGTCGACGCGCGATCGTCGCCGGCACCGCCGCCGCGGCGACGATCGCCCTGCTGGTCTACTTCAACGTCACCGACTGGTTCCGAAACCCCGGTTTCGGCCCGGTCGGCCTCCTCCTGCTGATCGGCGGAGTGGTCGTCATCACCACCGCGCTCATCTCGGGCCTGTCGAACCGCCGTGCGCTGATCGTCGCCGCCGGCAACGGTGCGATCTCGTACATCGCCTACTACGTCCTGCAGGGACTGTTCGACATCTCCACGGTCCCCACGATCATCATCCTGATCGTCGTGGCCGTCGCGGTGGGCCTCATCACCGGGTACCTCGTCGGTGCGCCCGACCGCGGGATGACGGCGCGCATCGGCGCACTCGTCGCGTTCTTCTCGTTCGCTCTCGTCGTGCTCGACCGCTACATGCAGTCGTGGCCCGCATACGTCGACAATCCCCGCATCAACGGTCGCCCGATCGCCACGGTCGGCGCCGCGACTCCGGGGTTCAGTGGCGACATGTGGATCAGCGGCATCGACACGTTCACGCACCTGCTGCTGCCGACCATCTCGCTGCTGCTGATCTCGTTCGCGGGGTACACCCGATACGCCCGTGCGGGCATGCTCGAGGTGATGAACCAGGACTTCATCCGCACGGCGCGCGCGAAGGGTCTCCCCGAGCGCACCGTCGTCATGCGTCATGGTCTTCGCAACATGTTGATCCCCATCGTGACCCTGATCGCCACCGACGTGGGAGCCCTCCTGGGTGGTGCCGTCATCACGGAGCGAGTGTTCGCCATCCCCGGCATGGGCCAGCTGTTCGTCACCTCGATCCAGCGCGTGGACGTCAACCCGGTGATGGGCTACTTCATCGTCATCGCCATCACCGCCATCGTGTTCAACTTCCTGGCCGATCTCGCGTACGCGGCGCTCGACCCCCGCGTGCGAGTCGTCGCATGATCGCCGCCGTCCGATTCCCGGAGGTCTCCGCATGACCCAGATGCTCCCCGAGCCCGCGAACGTGGATGCTCCGGCTCCCGCAGACGAACGCAACACCGTCGGCGTGAGTCAGGGACGACTCGTCCTGCGGCGTTTCCTTGCGAACAAGATCGCCGTCGTCTCCGGCGTCCTGTTCCTCCTGCTGGCCGTCTTCTCCGTGTCGGCGATCGGCCTCGGCCCGATCCCCGGGTGGTGGAAGTACGACTTCACGACGCTGAACCCGCAGAACAACAGCGGGGCACCGACCCTGTCGGTGTTCCCCTTCGTGTGGGGCGACCACCCGTTCGGGCAGGACCGGATCGGCATCGACTACTTCGCCATGACGATGCGTGGCATCCAGAACTCGATCCTGGTCATGCTGGTGATCAGCGTCGTCGGCACCACCGTCGGCACCGTGATCGGAGCCCTCGCGGGGTACTACCGCGGGTGGGTGGACGCCGTGCTCATGCGCATCACCGACGTCTTCATCGTCATCCCGATCATCGTCATCGGTGCCGTCGTCGGTCGCGCCACGGGCGGTCTGGGCGTCGTCCCGCTGGCGTTCTTCCTCGCCATGATCTCGTGGACGACGATCGCGCGCCTGGTGCGTGCCGAGTTCCTCTCGCTTCGCGAGCGCGAGTTCGTGGAGGCCGCGCGCGTGGCCGGAGCCAGCGACGCCCGGATCATCTTCAAGCACATCCTGCCCAACGCCATCGGCGTCGTGATCGTGGCGGCGACGCTGCTCGCGGCCTCGGCGATCCTCCTCGAGACCGCGCTGAGCTACCTGCAGCTCGGTGTGCGCGCGCCCGATGTGTCGCTGGGTCTGATCATCTCCGACAATCAGTCGGCGTTCTCGACCCGCCCCTGGCTGTTCTGGTGGCCGGCCGTCTTCATCGTGTTGCTCGCCGTGCTCGTCAACTTCGTCGGCGACGGACTGCGCGACGCCTTCGACCCGCGTCAGAAGCGCTTCTCTCTGCGTCGCACCAAGGAGCAGGCCGGTTCGTCCGTCACGGCTCCCGCGAGCACGCAGGCGCGGGTGCACCCGGAGACACCGTCGTCATGACGACCGTCTCCGCGTGGGCGTCACGCGAGTGCGACCGCCGCGATGACACCGACCGCGCCGAGCACGAGCAGCACTACGTTGTCGACACGAGCGGTGACGGCGACGGGGGTCATTTCCGCCTTGCCCGCCTCGATGCGACCGGCGTCGCGGAGCGCGTACCAGCGGGTGCGCACCATCTCGGCCGCGCGCCCGGAATCGGTGTTCGGAAGGTCGCCGGGGCGCACCTGCGGCGTGGACGCACTCTCGCTCCGGCGATGAGCTCGGGCGGCGCGCAGCGAGCCGGCGGCTCCGGGCGACGGTGCGGCGGTGACGCTGATGCGACGGTGAGGGGTGTGCAGCTGCAGAGCATAGCGGGTGTCGACGTGCACGAGCGCGGACCACGGCACGCGGTAGCGCAGAGCGATGTTGTCGACCTGGACTCCCTCGTCGTCGACCGATACCGAGGGCGACCACAGGATGCCAGCCACCAGCGCCGCCGCTCCCAGCGCGCCCACGACGACCAGAGCAGGGGCGTCCGTGGCGGCAGGGGTCACGAGCAGTCCGATCGCCACGACGGCGATGATCGCCCACACGATCCCGCACAAGACCCGGGTGAACGTCGAACGGAACGTCTGGCGTGGCATCCCTCGATTCTTTCATTCCCCGATCACTCCCTCCCGCTCGGCGGGAACGAGAGGACAATCTCATGAGCACGACCGAGAAGTCCGGCATCCCCGCCCTGGAGATGACCGATGTCAGCGTCGACTTCGCCGTCGACGACGTGTGGGTCCCCGCGGCGAAGCATCTGACCTACTCGATCGCTCGCGGCCAGGTCGTCGCGGTGGTGGGCGAGTCCGGTTCCGGCAAGAGCGTCAGCTCGATGGCCGTGCTCGACCTGCTTCCGCGCAACAGCCGCGTCACCGGCAGCATCAAGGTGAACGGTCGCGAGGTGACCGGCTTGTCGACCGCTCAGATGCGACAGCTCCGCGGTCCTGAGGTCGCGGCGATCTTCCAGGAGCCGATGACGGCCCTGAACCCGGTGCTCACCGTCGGTTCGCAGATCATCGAGGCGCTGCGCGCCCACACCCCCATCGCCCCGACGCAGGCGAAGGCGCGGGCGCTCGAACTCCTCGAGATGGTGGGACTGCCCGATCCGGCGAAGGCGTTCGCGTCCTACCCGCACCAGCTCTCCGGTGGACAGCGTCAGCGCGCGATGATCGCCCAGTCCATCAGCCTCGAGCCCGCTCTGCTGATCGCCGACGAGCCGACCACCGCGCTCGATGTGACGGTGCAGGCGGAGATCCTCGACCTGATCCGCGATCTGCGCGACCGTCTCGACTCCGCCGTCCTCCTGATCACGCACGACATGGGCGTGGTGGCTGACCTCGCCGACTGGATCGTCGTGATGAAGTCGGGCGACATCGTCGAGCAAGGACCCGCCGCCCAGGTGCTCGGGTCGCCGCAGGATGCGTACACCAAGGAGTTGCTGGCCTCCGTGCCCCGTCTGGGCGAGACGCTGGAGGGCGAGTCCTCGGTCGACCTCGTCGAGGCTCTGGCCGCTGCCGTCGCAGAGGGGCCCGCCCGCACGGAGGCGCTGGCCCTCGCGGCCGCCGCCCCGGAGATCGCGCACCCGGTCCTGCAGCTCGACAACGTCTCGATCGAGTACGGCAAGAAGGGCCGTGTCGCGGCGTTCCGTGCCGTCGACGATGTCACGCTCGGCATCGCGGAGGGCGAGATCGTCGGTCTCGTCGGGGAGTCGGGCTCGGGCAAGTCCACCATCGGACGCGCCGCGATCGGCCTGCAGCCCATCGCCGACGGTCGGCTGGTGGTCGACGGTGTGGACATCTCGAGTGGATCGCGCAAGCTCATCAAGTCGCTGCGGCGCCGGGTGGGCATCGTGTTCCAAGACCCGTCGTCGTCGCTCAACCCGCGTCTGCCGATCGGCGAATCCATCGGCGAGCCGCTGTTGCTGGCCGGCGAGGCGAAGGGCGCGGCCCTCGATGCCCGGGTCGAGAAGCTCCTCGACGAGGTGCGCCTGCCTAAGAGCTACCGCAACCGCTACCCGCACGAGCTCTCGGGTGGACAGAAGCAGCGTGTCGGCATCGCCCGCGCCCTGTCGCTGCAGCCGCGTCTGCTCGTGGCCGACGAACCGACCAGCGCCCTCGACGTGTCGGTGCAGGCTCGCGTGCTCGAACTGCTGAGCGAGTTGCAGAAGGAGCACCGCTTCGCGTGCCTGTTCATCAGTCACGACCTGGCCGTGGTGGACGCCATGGCCGACCGCATCGTCGTGCTCAACCGCGGCAAGATCGCGGAACAGGGCACGCGCGACGAGATCCTCCGCGCGCCGAAGGAGCCCTACACCCAGCGCCTCATCGCCGCGATCCCCGTTCCCGACGTCGAGGTCCAGGCCGCTCGCCGCGAGCTGCGCCACGAGCTGCTGAAGAACACACCGGCATCCTGAGGACGCACGGGAGGGGCGGGGTCCGCGCGGATTCCGCCCCTCTGTGCTGCCTGCCAGCCTCCGACGCGACCGCCCGGTAGACTGCGAAGGCCCGATTCCGGGCGCCACCCCGAATTTTCCTGGAGACCCTCCATGGCGCACGCCCTTCGTCCTGACCTCCGCAACGTCGCGATCGTCGCGCACGTCGACCACGGCAAGACGACCCTCGTCGATGCCATGCTCCGCCAGACCGGCTCGTTCGGTGACCACGCGCACGTCGAGGAGCGCGCGATGGACTCGAACGACCTCGAGCGCGAGAAGGGCATCACGATCCTCGCCAAGAACACGGCGATCACGTACAACGGTGCCCACACCGACGTGCCGGTGACGATCAACGTCATCGACACCCCCGGCCACGCCGACTTCGGCGGCGAGGTCGAGCGCGGCCTGTCGATGGTCGACGGCGTCGTGCTGCTCGTCGACGCGTCCGAGGGCCCGCTGCCCCAGACCCGCTTCGTGCTGCGCAAGGCCCTCGAGGCCAAGCTCCCCGTCATCCTGCTGGTCAACAAGACCGACCGTCCCGACGCGCGCATCGCCGAGGTCGAGGAGGAGGCGCACGACCTTCTGCTGGGCCTGGCGTCCGACCTCGTCGACGACGTGCCCGACCTCGACGTCGACGCCCTGCTCGACGTGCCGGTGGTCTACGCCTCGGGTCGTGCGGGTGCTGCGTCGCTCAACCGTCCCGACAACGGTTCTCTGCCCGACAACGACGACCTCGAGCCGCTGTTCGGCGCGATCCTCGAACACGTGCCCGCCCCGTCCTTCGACGACGAGGCGCCGCTGCAGGCGTGGGTCACCAACCTCGACTCGAGCCCGTTCCTCGGTCGCCTCGCGCTGCTGCGCGTGTTCAACGGCACGCTGAAGAAGGGCCAGACCGTGGCCTGGGTGCGTGCCGACGGCACCACCAGCAACGCCCGTATCACCGAGCTGCTCAAGACCCGCGCCCTCGAGCGCTACCCGGCAGAAGACGCCGGCCCCGGCGACATCGTCGCCATCGCCGGTTTCCCCGACATCACGATCGGCGAGACCATCGCCGACCCCGAAGACGTGCGCCCGCTCAAGGCGATCACCGTCGACGACCCCGCCATCTCGATGACGATCGGCACCAACACCTCGCCGCTCATGGGCAAGGTGAAGGGCCACAAGCTCACCGCACGCATGGTGAAGGACCGCCTCGACCGCGAGCTCATCGGCAACGTCTCGCTCAAGGTCGTCGACATCGGACGCCCGGACGCGTGGGAGGTGCAGGGCCGTGGCGAGCTGGCCCTCGCGATCCTCGTCGAGAACATGCGTCGCGAGGGCTTCGAGCTCACCGTCGGCAAGCCCCAGGTGGTCACCAAGCGCGGCGAAGACGGCAAGCTCAAGGAGCCCTTCGAGCACCTCACGATCGACGCCCCCGAGGAGCACCTCGGTGCGATCACGCAGCTCATGGCCGCCCGCAAGGGCCGCATGGACAACATGACCAACCACGGCACCGGCTGGGTGCGTATGGAGTTCGTCGTCCCCTCGCGCGGCCTCATCGGTTTCCGCAGCGAGTTCCTCACGATCACGCGCGGCACCGGTATCGCCAACGCGATCTCGCACGGCTACGACGACTGGGCGGGGTCGATCACCACGCGTCAGAACGGCTCGATCGTCGCCGACCGCATGGGCGTCGTGACTCCGTTCGCGATGATCGCCCTGCAGGAGCGCATGAGCTTCTTCGTGCAGCCCACCGAAGAGGTCTACGAGGGCATGGTCATCGGCGAGAACTCGCGCGCCGACGACATGGACGTCAACATCACGAAGGAGAAGAAGCTCACGAACATGCGTTCGTCGACCTCCGACTCCTTCGAGTCGATGACGCCCCCGCGCCTGCTCACCCTCGAGGAGTCGCTCGAGTTCGCCCGTGACGACGAATGCGTCGAGGTCACGCCCGAGAAGGTGCGTATCCGCAAGGTCGAGCTCGACGCGACCGCGCGCGGCCGCAGTGCCTCGCGCCTGAAGCGTCAGGATGCCAACGCGTAAGCGTTCGTCGCTAGAAACGGCCCCGCCCAGCCTCGCGCTCGGCGGGGCCGTTCCGTCGTCGCGGCGGTGCGACGGCGCGCGGGTTCCGTTCGCGGCGAGGTCATGCCGGGCCGCCGAGTGTCCCGAACACCCGGATGTTCTCTCGAGGCTCCGGGTGTCGTGGACAGTCACCCCGCGGAAGCCGGGGATCCCGCGCCCTCCCGGAGCACCTTCGCCAGGGGCCGACCCTTCGCCAGTTCGTCGACGACCTTGTCGAGCACCCGGATGCGGTACATGAGGGGGTCCTGGATCTCCTCGACCCGGATGCCGCAGATCCTGCCCGTGACCAGGTCGGCGCGCGGGGTGAGCGTCGCTTCGTCGAAGAACTCGCGGAACGTCGTCGTCCCGCTCGCGTGACGGGCGAGCTGTTCGTCGTCGAAGCCCGTCACCCAGCGGATCACGGCGTCCAGCTCCTCCTTGCTGCGCCCCTTGTGCTCCACTTTCGCGAGGTAGAGCGGGTAGACGGCCGAGAACGCGACGCCGAAGATGCGTGACATGCTCGCACGATAGTCCGCCTCCCCGCCCCCGTCGACCGGCCCTGCCTGGCGGCGAGGTTCGCTTTCGAAGAGACGTCGTGTGCGAACCCGCGTGCGCGGCGTGTCCTGGGCACGCGACGAATCAGAGCGGGTCAGTGCGACTCGACCACGCACACCGCGCTCATGCCGGCCGTGAGCGCCTCGAAGACGTGCGGGGCATCACCGGGATATGAGAGGTAGTCGCCGGGCGACAGGTCGTACGGGTCGTCGGCGGGACCCACGCGCCCGCGTCCGGTGACCATCACGAGGTGTTCGACCGTGCCCCGGGGGTGCGGGTCGGACACCCGCGGTGAACCCGGTTCGGCGCTGAGCAGGTAGATGTCGCGGCGCGCGTGCGGAGGGCTCGCCGACAGCAGGACGGCGAGGTAGTCGGATGCCGACGAGGGCACCGCCGTCGCGGCCTCTCCCGCGCGGATCAGCGTGGGGGAGCGGACCCCTTCGTCGACCAGCACGGCGAAGGGCACCTCGAGGGCGGACGCCAGAGCCCAGAGGGTCTCGACGCTGGGGTTGCCCCCGCCGTTCTCGAGCTGCGACACCGTCGCCTTCGCGACGCCGGCACGGCGGGCGAGCTCCGAGACGCTGAGATCGCGCCGTTCTCGTTCGCGTCGGAGGGTCGTCGCGATCCGGTCGCCGAGATCCGTCATGCGTTCATTATGCTCACCGATCGTTCGACTTGACGAACGCCGCGTCGTCGTTCACGATGATGTCCATGCGTTCGTTCCACCGAACACCCGAGGGCGCGGCCTCCCGCCAGGGTCTCGCCGTCGCCCTGGCGACCAGCGCCTACGGCATCTCGTTCGGCGCGCTGTCGGTGGCATCCGGACTCGACGTCTGGCAGACCTGCGTGCTCAGCCTGCTGATGTTCACCGGTGGGTCGCAGTTCGCCTTCGTCGGCGTCATCGCGGCCGGTGGTCTTGCCGCGGCCCCGGCGGCGATCGCCTCGTCGGCGCTGCTCGGGGTGCGCAACGCGGCCTACGCGATGCGCATGGCGCCGGTCGTCGGCGGCGGAGCGTGGCGGAAGGCGGCCGCGGCGCAATTCACGATCGACGAATCCGTCGCCGTGGGCCTGTCGCAGGACACCCCGCGCGCTCGCCAGGCGGGCTTCTGGGTCACCGGCGTCGCCATCTGGCTGGGCTGGAACGTCTCCACGCTGATCGGCGCCCTGCTCGGCGACGTTCTGGGCGACCCCCGTACCTACGGCCTCGACGCCGCCGCAGCCGCCGCCTTCCTCGCCCTGCTGTGGCCACGACTGCGCGGGCGTCAGCCATTGGCCGTCGCCGCCGGTGCCGCGGTGGTCGCGGCCCTCCTCACGCCGTGGCTCATGCCGGGCATCCCCGTCATCGCCGCTGCCGCGGTCGCCGTCGTCGTAGGCCTGTTCGATCCGAGTCGCCCCACTCCGGCCCCGTCCGGTACGCCCGAAGAGAAGGGGATGCCGTGACCCTGTGGAACGCGGTGCTCGTCGCATCCGTCATCTGCGTCGCGCTGAAGGCGGTGGGGTATCTGCTTCCCGCCCACTGGCTCGATGCGCCGCGCCCCGCACGGGTCGCCGACCTGCTGACCGTGGCGCTTCTGGCCGCGCTCGTGATGGTGCAGTCCCTCGCCGCGGGGCCGGCGATCATCGTGGACGCGCGGCTCCCGGCCGTGGCCTTGGCGGCCCTGCTCCTGTGGGCGCGAGCGCCGTTCCTCGTGGTCGTCGCCGGCGCGGCGGTGACGGCGGCGCTTCTGCGGCTGTGGGGGTGGGCGGCGTGACCGCGCGAACGGCCGCTCGATAGCGGGGGGACTTCACGAGGCCGTCCCGTTGTCAGCCGCACCATGGGCGCCCGCTCCTAGACTGACGCGGTGAGTTCCATGATTCTGCGGATCATCGGGTGGGCCGTCGCCTTCTTGATCGGCGCGTTCTACGGCACGGCGGGAACGGTCGGCCAGGCGTTCCTCGTCGGGCCCGTCCCGGTCGGGCTGATCCTCGCCACTGCCGGGAGCGCCGCGCTGCTGGTCGCGCTTCGCACGCTCACCGGTGATCGGATCAACGCCCTCGCGGGCGGTCTCGGGATCACCGCCGCCACCTTCCTCTTCTCCCAGGTGGGTCCGGGGGGCTCGGCGATCGTCGCTGCTCCGACGGCCGGGACGGAGTGGGTTCCGCTGGTGTGGACCGTCGTGGGGCCGGCGCTCATGGTGCTCGTCGCGATGTGGCCCGACTTCTCGCGACTGCGCGCCGCCTCCTCCCCGGCACCCTCTCGACCCGCCGAATCATAGGTCCCCGGCCTCGCTGCGGGGCCCGGTTCCCCGGCGCGATTAGACTGAGCGGGTGACTTACGTGATCGCCCTCCCGTGTGTCGATGTCAAGGACCGCGCCTGCATCGACGAATGCCCCGTCGACTGCATCTATGAGGGTGAGCGATCGCTCTACATCCACCCCGACGAATGCGTCGACTGCGGTGCGTGCGAGCCGGTCTGCCCCGTCGAGGCCATCTACTACGAAGACGACCTTCCCGAAGAGTGGTCCGACTACTACAAGGCCAATGTCGAATTCTTCGACGACATCGGCTCGCCCGGTGGAGCCGCGAAGGTGGGCGTGATCGCGAAGGATCACCCCGTCATCTCGCAGCTGCCCCCGCAGAGCCACTGAGCCGTGGGCGTCGCCGACCTCGCCGACTACCCCTGGGACGCCGTCGCCCCCTACGCGGAACGCGCTCGGCGACACCCTGACGGCATCGTCGACCTGTCGATCGGCTCACCCGTCGATCCCACTCCGGCCGTCGTCGCCGCGGCCCTGGCCGACGCGACCGATGCGCACGCGTACCCGCAGACCGCGGGCACACCGGCGCTGCGCGAGGCGATCGCCGAGTGGTATCACCGCCGGCGCGGAGTGCCGGGCCTCGACTCCTCCCACGTGCTGCCCACGGTCGGCTCGAAGGAGCTCGTGGCGCTGCTCCCGTTGCTGCTCGACCTCGGCCCCGGTGACGCCGTCGTGCATCCCCGTGCCGCCTACCCCACCTATGAGGTCGGTGCCCGTCTCGTGGGCGCCGAGCCCGTGGCATCCGACGATCCGGCCGAATGGCCCGCCCACGCGAGGCTCGTGTGGATCAACTCGCCCGGCAATCCCGACGGACGCGTGCTCTCCACGGGCGAACTGCGGGATGCCGTGGCGCGGGCGCGCGAGATCGGTGCCGTCCTGGCATCCGACGAGTGCTACGCCGAACTCGGGTGGGACGCGCCGTGGGACACCGAGCGCGTACCCAGCGTGCTCGACCCGTCCGTCGTGGGCGACGACCTGACCGGCGTGCTGTCGGTGTACTCGCTCAGCAAGCAGTCGAACCTCGCCGGGTATCGCGCGGCGTTCCTGGCTGGAGACCCGGCGCTCGTGGCGCGGCTGCTGACCGGGCGCAAGCACCTCGGACTCATGCCCCCCGCGCCCGTCCAGCGGGCGATGACCGTCGCGCTCGGCGACGACGCCCATGTCGCCGCGCAGCGCGCGCTGTACGCCCGCCGTCGCGCCGTGCTCAAGCCCGCCGTCGAGGCGGCCGGCTTCACCATCGACCGCAGCGAGGGCGGCCTCTACCTGTGGGCGACCGAGGGGCGCGACGCGTGGGAGAGCGTGGGACGCCTGGCCGAACTCGGCATCCTGGTCGGACCCGGGCATTTCTACGGCGAGCACTTCCCGAACCACGTGCGGTTCTCGCTCACGGCCACCGATGAGCGGATCGCGGCGGCAGCGGAGCGGCTCCGGGCGTAGGCGCCGCGCCTGGTCACGACCCTCTCGTACGGGGTCGCCCGTGCACGCCGCTCGACGTGCACAGGAGGATCCCTCCATTCGATGGGGACATCCTTTGGCGGTGTCGTCTGTACGTCGGCGTGACTACTAGGCTGTAAAAGCACTGTGCTCGGGTCACCCACCCGTGTGCGTGCCGACCCGGATGACACACCCGTGGCATCCACCGGTCGACAGGACGCGGGGGCCTCAGGACCCGCGATCGACCACACGGGCGACCAGAAATCGCAAGGAGGCGCGGTGAGCGACGCGGGTACGCAGCACGACAAGGCCACCCTCACGGTGGGGGGTTCCACCGCCGAATTCCCGGTGCTGCGCGGCACCGACGGTGTGCCGAGCATCGACATCGCGTCGCTGACCAAGCAGACCGGTCACACGACCCTCGACTACGGCTTCGTGAACACCGCGTCGACGAAGTCGGACATCACCTACATCGACGGTGATCAGGGCATCCTGCGCTACCGCGGATACCCCATCGAACAGCTCGCGCAGAATAGCACCTACCTCGAGGTGGCGTGGCTGCTCATCTACGGCGAGCTGCCCTCGGCGTCCGAGCTGGCGTCGTTCGACGAGCGCATCCGCCGTCACACCCTGCTGCACGAGGACCTGAAGCGCTTCTTCTCGTCGCTGCCCCCGACCGCGCACCCCATGTCGGTGCTGTCGGCCGCGACCGCCGCGCTGTCGACCTACTACGAGGCCGAGTCCGACCCGCACAACCCCGAGCACGTCGAGCTGAACACGGTGCGCATGCTCGCCAAGCTCCCCGTGATCGCGGCCTACGCGCACAAGAAGAGCATCGGGCAGGCCTTCCTGTACCCCGACAACTCGCTCGGGTTCGTCGACAACTTCCTCAAGCTGAACTTCGGAGTGCTCAGCGAGCTGTACGAGGTCAACCCCGTCATGACGAAGGCGCTCGACCTTCTGCTCATGCTCCACGCCGACCACGAGCAGAACGCGTCGACCTCGACCGTGCGTCTGGTCGGTTCGACCGGGGCCAATCAGTTCGCGTCGATCTCCGCCGGCATCCAGGCCCTTTCCGGTCCCCTCCACGGCGGCGCGAACGAGGCCGTCCTGCAGATGCTCGGCCGCATCCGCGATTCCGGCGAGAGCGTCGAGCGCTTCGTCGAGCGGGTCAAGAACAAAGAAGACGGCGTCAAGCTCATGGGCTTCGGCCACCGGGTCTATAAGAACTACGACCCGCGGGCGAAGCTCGTCAAGGGTGCCGCAGACGAGGTGCTCGAGGCCCTCGGCGTCAGCGATCCGCTGCTCGATCTCGCGAAAGAACTCGAGCAGATCGCCCTCGAAGACGATTACTTCAAGGAGCGTCGCCTCTACCCGAACGTCGACTTCTACACCGGCGTGATCTACAAGGCGATGGGCTTCCCGACGCGCATGTTCACGGTGCTGTTCGCCATCGGGCGCCTCCCCGGCTGGCTCGCCCAGTGGCGCGAGGCCATCACCGACCCGCAGACGAAGATCGGTCGCCCGCAGCAGCTGTACACCGGCGCCGCCGAGCGCAACTACCCCGGGGTCTGACCCCGTCTGAAACGCCCCGTCCCTCTCGCGAGGGGTGGGGCGTTTCGTCATTGCGAGCCGTGTCCCACTTTGTGCGGGTTGAGGGGTCTCCAGCTCGCCGAAAGTGGGACATGGTCGGTGCATTTCGGGACATGCTCGCCTGGTCGCCTGGTGGCCGGTTGGCCGGTTGGCCGGTTGGCCGGTTGGTCGGTTGGTCGCCTGGTCGCCTGGTCCGCCTGGTCCGCCTGGCCGGCGGGGCGGAGGGGCGGAGGGGCGGATGCCGCCGGGCCGAGCACATGGAACGTCGCGCTGTCAGTAGGGTCGGCACATGCCGCGTCTTCTCGTCCGTCGTCCATCGCTCCGCCTCGCCGAGGGTGAGCTCACGCACCTCGACCGTGTGCCGATCGACGCCGACCTGGCGCTCGCGCAGTGGCACGGATACGTCGAGACATTCCGCACGCGCGGGTGGGATGTCATCGAGATCGCACCGGCCGATGATAAGCCGGATGGGGTGTTCGTCGAGGACGCCGTCGTCGTGTTCGGCGACCTGGCCGTGCTGTGCCGTGCCGGCGCCGAGTCGCGTCGGGGTGAGGCCGAGACGGTGCGCGCCGCCATCACGGCATCCGGGATCGACCATGCCGAGATCGTGCCGCCGGGGACGCTCGATGGCGGCGACGTGCTCAAGGTCGGTCGCACGGTCTACGTGGGCGCATCGTCGCGGTCGAACGCCGCGGGTATTGCGCAGCTGCGGGAGATCGTCGAACCCCGCGGCTGGGATGTGCGCGAGATCCCGGTGACGAAGGTGCTGCACCTGAAGTCGGGTGTGACAGCGCTGCCGGACGGCACCGTGATCGGGTTCGAGCCGCTCGTCAACGACCCCGCTCTGTTCCCCGACTTCGCCGGCGTTCCGGAGGAGCACGGTACCGCGGTGGTCGTGCTCGACGAGCGCACCGTACTGATGTCGGCGGACGCCCCGCTGACGTCCGCCGCGCATCGTGCCCGCGGGCTCGAGGTCATCACGGTGGAGGTCAGCGAGTTCGAGAAGCTCGAGGGCTGCGTCACCTGTCTGTCGGTGCGCCTGCGCGACTGACGCGAGGGTCCTGTGAGAGACCCGCGGGCCGTGCTCGCCGTGCGCGCGTCGTGCTCGCCGTGTGCGCGTCGTGCTCGCCGTGCGCGCGTCGTGCTCGCCGTGCGCGCGTCGTGCTCGCGAGAAACGCCTCCCGCTCGAAGAAACGCCGCGATAGGGCGTTTCTTCGAGCGAGAGGCGTTTCTCGGAGAGTGTTCGGCGCTGTCAGGCGTGAAGCGCTTCGTTCAGCGTCACGCCGACGCCGGCGCGCGCCGAGGCCTCGACGGCGCCCGTGAGGGAGTTCCGACGGAACAGGATGCCGTCGCGGCCCGACAGCTCGCCGGCCTTCAGCGTCTGGTCGCCGACCTTCACCTTCGTGCCGGCGGTGACGTAGAGGCCGGCTTCCACAACGCAGTCGTCACCGAGCGAGATGCCGATGCCGGCGTTGGCGCCGAGGAGGGTTCGCGCGCCGATCGAGACGCGGTGAGTGCCGCCGCCCGACAGCGTGCCCATGATCGACGCGCCGCCGCCGATGTCGGTCCCGTCGCCGATGACGACGCCCTGCGAGACGCGGCCCTCGATCATCGAGGAACCGAGCGTGCCGGCGTTGAAGTTGACGAAGCCCTCGTGCATGACGGTCGTGCCGGGGGAGAGGTGCGCGCCCAGGCGCACCCGCGACGCGTCGGCGATGCGTACGCCCGCGGGCAGCACGTAGTCGGTCAGTCGGGGGAACTTGTCGAGACCCTGCACCTCGATGCCGTGGCGCTTCAGCAGCGGAAGACGGCGGGCCGCATCGTCGGGGTGCACGGGGCCGGCGGTGGTCCACGCGACGTTGGGGAGGTGGCCGAAGATGCCGTCGAGGTTGATCTCGTTCGGACGAACCAAGAGGTGCGACAGCGCGTGCAGACGCAGATAGGCATCGACGGTGGAGGAGGGTGCTGCGTCGGCGTCGATCGTGAGAGCCACCGTCTCGACGACGACACCGCGTCGCTCGTCGGGACCGGCGGAGGCTTCGAGCGCCTCCCGTTCGGCATCCAGGTCGCCCGTCGAACCGAGCACCGGATGCGGGAACCAGGCGTCGAGCACCGTTCCGTCGAGGGTTCGTGTGGAGAGGCCGGCAGCGCTGATGCGTCGTTCGTTGCTCACACCCTCAGGCTACCGGCGAGGGCGCGTGTGAAATGATCGGGGGCATGTCCGTGCTCGACCTCACCGCCTCATCCGTCGACCTGACCCGGGCGATCTGCGACATCCCCAGCGTGTCCGATGACGAGACTCCTCTCGCGGATGCCATCGAGGCCGCCGTCTCGGCCTATGACCACCTCGAGGTCGTTCGTGACGGCGACACCATCGTCGCCCGCACCTCGCTCGGCCGCAGCCGACGCGTCGTCATCGCCGGGCACATCGACACCGTGCCGATCAACCGCAACCTGCCGGTCGAAGAGCGGGAGGTGGACGGCCAGGCCTTCCTCTGGGGACGCGGCACCGTCGACATGAAAGCCGGCGTCGCGGTGCAGCTCAAGCTCGCCGCGGAACTCACCGACCCCGCGGTCGACATCACGTGGATGTGGTACGACCACGAAGAGGTCGACTCCACGCTCAACGGTCTCGGGCGCCTGTCGCGCAACCGCCCCGACCTGTTCGAGGGTGATTTCGCGATCCTCGGTGAGCCCAGCAACGGCGAGGTCGAGGGAGGGTGCAACGGCACGCTCCGCGCCCTCATCCGCACCGACGGCGTGCGCGCGCACAGCGCCCGCTCCTGGATCGGCGAGAACGCGATCCACAAGGCCGCCCCGATCCTCGCGCGACTGGCCGAATACCGGGCCCGCGAGATCGAGGTCGAGGGACTCGTGTACCGCGAGGGGCTGAATGCCGTACGCATCTCGGGCGGTGTCGCGGGCAACGTCATCCCCGACGCGTGCGAGGTCGAGGTCAACTACCGGTTCGCCCCCAGCCGCGACGCCGAGGGCGCCGCACGCGTCGTCCGCGACGTGTTCACCGGTTTCGAGATCGACATCGTCGACATCGCCGAGGGAGCGCGTCCGGGGCTCGACGCACCCCTGGCGAAAGAGTTCGTGGATGCCGTGGGCGCCACGCCCACGCCCAAGTACGGCTGGACCGACGTCGCTCGGTTCTCGGCGCTCGGCATCCCGGCGGTGAACTATGGTCCCGGTGATCCGCACCTCGCGCACCACGATGAGGAGCGCGTCCCCGTCTGGCAGATCGACGCGGTCGAACGCGGGCTCCGCGCCTGGCTGAGCACGTCGTGACCGCACCCGCCCCCGTCGTCACCGCCGCGAACGCATGGACGCGGCTGCCCGTCGCGGCGCGGATCGCCATCGTCTACGTCGTCGCGCGTTTGGTCACGACGGCGTTCTTCCTGTTCGCGGCCTCGCTGTCGACCGAGGGGTCGCGGTTCGGGATCGCCCCCTCGCTGTCGAATCTCGCCATCGGTTGGGACGCGCAGTGGTACTGGACGGTGGCGGTGTCGGGGTACCCGTCCGAGCTGCCGCTGGCGGAGGCGGGGCACGTCGCCGAGAACGCCTGGGCTTTCATGCCGCTGTACGCGTATCTCTCGGCCGGTGTCGGATTCTTCCTCGGGTCGTGGGGCGCCGGCGCGGTCGTCGTCTCGCTCGTCGCGGGCTACGGGGCGTGCGTGGCGCTGCACGCGATGCTGCGGGAGCGCATCGGGGGGGATGCCGCGATGTGGGCGGTCGTGCTCTTCTCGTGCGGTCCGCTCGCCGCGCTGTTCCAGGTCGGCTACGCCGAGACGCTCTTCCTCTTCCTGCTGTTCCTGTCGATCCGGTGCGTTCAGCGCCGGCGGTGGGGCTGGTTGTACCTGCTGGTGCCGGCGATGGGTTTCACCCGTCCCGGCATCCTGGCCTTCGCGCTCTTCCTCGGGCTCTACGGCATCCATCGCTTCATCCGCCGACGCAGCGAGACGCTGCCCGCGCGTGACGTGGTGCACATCGTGTCGTTGGGCGCCCTGGCAACCCTCGTGGGGTTCGCGTGGCAATGGGTCGCCGCTGTCGTGACCGGCGATCCGGGTGCGTATCTCGCCACCGAGCTCGCCTGGCGTCGTAACTGGCTCGGCGGCGAGAGCGGATTCGTGCCGATCGACGGGTGGGTCAAGGCCGCGGGCTTCTGGTTCACGCAGTGGGGTCTCGGGCCCGAGATGGGCTACATCTTCCTCTTCCTGCTGGTCGTCGCCGTTGCGGCGGGTCTGTTCCTGCTGCCGCAGGTGAAGAAGCTCGGGATCGAGGTGCGCCTCTGGTCGGCGAGCTACCTCGTCTATCTGCTGCTGGTGTTCTTCCCCCAGTCCAGCGTCTTCCGGCTGCTCGTGCCGGCGTCGCCGCTCTTCGGCGCCCTCGCGGTGCCGCGTTCGCTGCCGTGGCGCCTCGGAATGCTGGCACTCGCCCTGGTCGGGCAGTGGTGGTGGATCTACAACATGTACGCGCTGGGGAACACCTATTGGCAGATTCCCTGACCTCGCGACGCCAGGTGACGACCTGTGACGGCGGGTTGTGCCGGTGACCGACTAAACTAATCGGAGTGCAATCACGAGAAGGGGGCCGCGATGGCAGCCATGAAGCCGCGTACCGGTGACGGACCGATGGAGGCCGTGAAGGAGGGTCGGTTGATCATCGTGCGGGTGCCGCTCGAGGGGGGTGGACGACTCGTCGTCTCCGTCAACGATGCCGAGGCGAAAGAACTCTACGACGTCCTCGGTGGCGTCGTCACCGCCTGACGACCGTCAACGTGCGAAGGCCGGCCCCTCGGGGCCGGCCTTCCGTGTTCCTCCGGGCGATGGGGCCCGGAGGCCTCCCCGACGACACCCTCCGGCGGCGATCCGGGTCGTTCCGAGTCGCGACAGACGGTGCGGGCGATGACATGCCCGGCATCCGCGACAGGCGTCCGGGCGGCTCGACACCCCCGTGGGCTCCACCGGTCGCGAGACCGAGCTCCCTCGCTCAGACGTTGGTCGGGCGCGTCGTCAGCTGCAGGAGACCCTCGCCCGTGGTCGACAGGGCGCCGATGACGGCGGGCGAGGTCTGCACCTCCTGGATGAGCGAGCGATAGGCCGTCGTGACGGCATCGCGTCGCACGGGGTCGGCGACCGCACCGTTCGCGAGCACACGGGGGATGAGGACCGTGCCGCCGGCACGAACCAACCGCAGTCCGTGCTCGACGTACTCGATGACGCCTTCGGGGTCGGCGTCGATGAACACGATGTCGTAAGACGCCTCGTTCATGCGCGGGAGGACATCGGATGCCCGACCGGTGATGAAGCGCGCACGCGCGGCAGGGACACGCGCATCGATGAACGCGGACCTCGCGGCGCCGAGATGCTCGGGCTCGTTGTCGATGGTCGTGAGGGTCGCGCGCGGCGAACCGTGGAGGAGCCAGAGGCCCGAAACACCGCCGCCGGTTCCGACCTCGACGATGTTGAGGGCTCGGGATGCCGCCGCGATCACCGCAGCCTGCGCTCCGACCGCCGCGCTGATGGGCGCAGCGCCCAGTTCGAGAGCGTGCGCCCGTGCGCGAGCGATGTGCTCGGGCTCGACCGTCGACTCCTGCACGAACCGCTCGTTCGCCTGCTGACCGCTCACGTGGACCTCCTTGTTCAGGCTAGACGGCCGATCGGTGCGGGACCCCCAGGCGCGGCCGGTAATCTGGACGCATGTTCTTCGGGCTCACGATCGAGAAGCTCATGCTGATCGGCGTGATCGCAGCGGTCCTCATCGGTCCGGAGCGACTGCCCCGCTACGCCGAGGCGCTCGCGAAGTTCACCAAACGCGCGAAAGAGACCATGCAGGGTGCGCGGTCGCGCATGCGCGACGAGATGGGTCCCGAGTTCGACGACGTCGACTGGAAGAAGCTCGATCCGCGTCAGTACGACCCGCGCCGCATCATCCGCGAGGCTCTGCTCGACGACACTCCGACCGCGACGATGCGCGCGGCGGGCGCGGCGGCGCTGGCCGCCCGTGAGAAGCCCGAGACGACGCCCTTCGTCGCGGGGGAGCGTCCCCCGTTCGACGATGAGGCGACCTGACCGCGCGGGGCTCCTCGCTGATCTCCCGGACCGGGAGGCCGCGCCGCCTCAGACGCCGAGGCGCAGCGGCTTGCCCGCCAGGCCGCGGGGGCGCACGGCGAGGGCCGCGGCGGCGGCGGTGATCGCGCGGGCCGCGGGGTCGTCGGGGGCGGCGATGACGACGGGACGCCCGTCGTCGCCGCCGGTCCGCAGGGCCGCACTCAGGGGAACGGATGCCAGCAGGGGCACGTCATCGATCTCGCTCGAGAGGGCGCGGGCCACGGCTTCGCCGCCCCCGGCGCCGAACAGGTCGAGCAGCGTCCCGTCGGGGAGGGTCATCGCGGACATGTTCTCGATCACGCCGATGGGGCGCTGACCCGTCTGGCGCGCCACGAGCCCGGATCGGACGGCGACGTCGGCGGCGGCCGCCTGCGGGGTCGTCACGACGAGCACGTCGGCGTGGGGGAGCAGCTGACCGACCGAGATCGCCACGTCGCCCGTGCCCGGCGGCATGTCGAGCAAGAGAACGTCGAGGTCGCCGAAGAACACGTCGGTGAGGAATTGCTGCACGGTGCGATGCAGCATCGGCCCGCGCCAGGCGACCGCGCCTGCGGCCTCCTCGCCCGGACGGCGCAGGAACATGCCGATCGAGATGACCTTCACGCCGTAGGCGACGGGCGGGAGGATGAGGTCGTCGAGCTTCGTCGGAGCCGGTGGCAGACCGTCGGCGTCGACCAGACCGAGCAAGCCCGGGATGGAGAAGCCGTGCACGTCGGCATCCACGAGTCCGACCCGAAGGCCGCGCGCTGCGAGCGCCACGGCGAGATTGGCGGTGACGGTCGACTTGCCGACGCCGCCCTTGCCGCTCGTCACCGCGATGACGCGGGTGAGCGAGTCGGAGCCGAAGGGCATCTCGCGCTTGGCCCGACCGCCGCGGAGCTTCTCGGTCAGCGCCTTGCGCTCGTCGGGTGACATCACACCGATCCGCACGTCTACCGTATCGATGCCGGCGACCGAGGCAGCGGCATCCCGAACGTCGCGCTCGATGCGATCGGCGGCCGGGCACCCGACGATGGTCAGCGCGATCGCGACCTCGGCGGTCGCGTCGTGCACGTCGACGCCGCGCAGCATGTCGAGTTCTCCGAGGGGACGTCGCAACTCGGGATCTGTGACGGCCGCGACGGCGGCGCGCACGCGCTCCGCGAGCTCGGTCGTCGCGGGCTCCGACGTCATGAGCCGGTCCGCGGGTGCTCGTCGTGCTCGTCGAGGCGATCGAGGGCGGCCCTGAGTTCGGCGCGCAGGGTGTCCTTCGTGATGACCTCGTCGGTCAGGTCGCGCACGGCCATGCGCAGCGCAACGATCTCACGGGCGAGGTACTCGGTGTCCGCGAGGTTGCGTTCGGCGCGTTGACGGTCCTGCTCGATCTGGACGCGGTCGCGGTCGTCCTGCCGGTTCTGCGCGAGCAGGATGAGGGGCGCCGCGTACGACGCCTGCAGAGAGAGCACGAGCGTCAGCGCCGTGAAGCCGATCGCGGCGGAGTCGAAGCGCCAGTCATCGGGCGCGAGAGAGTTGAACCCCATCCACAGCACGCAGAACAGCGTCAGCGAGGCCAGGAACGTGGGTGTGCCCATCGCGCGCGCCACCCACTCGGTGAAACGGCCGAAACGGTCACGCGAAGGCTGCGGCGCGCGGGGCGCCAGCACCCCCGTGCGACCACGGGGGGCGTCGAGGGCGGGACGTCGGTTGGTGCGTGCCATCAGCGCCTCCTCGGAGTGTTCGGGACCTGGGTGGGAATGCTCTGCGTCGTGAGCTGTCGGGTCGTCGTCTTCGGTGTCGGATCGTCGCCGTCGTGCGTGCGCCAGTCATCGGGCAGCAGGTAGTCGAGCACGTCGTCGACGCTGACGCAGCCGACGAGGCGATGCGCCTGGTCGACCACGGGCAGAGACACGAGGTTGTAGCTGGCCAGCAGACGCGCCACCTCGGCGGCGGTGGCGTCGGCGGGCACCGGCTCGAGGGTGTCGTCGATGATGGCGCCGAGACGCTCGTGCGGCGGATAGCGCAGCATCCGCTGGAAGTGGACCGTGCCCAGCAGGCGTCCGGTGGGGGTCTCGTACGGCGGCAGGGTGATGAACACGGATGCCGCGAGCGCGGGATGCAACTCGTGACGGCGGATGAGGGCCAGGGCCTCGGCCACCGTGGCATCCGCCGACAGCACGATCGGCTCGGGGGTCATGAGACCACCGGCGGTGTCGGGCCCGTACTGCAGCAGGGCGCGCACGTCGTCGGCTTCCTCAGGTTCCATCAGCTCGAGCAGTTGCTCGGAGCGGGACTCGGGCAGCTGACCGAGGAGGTCGGCCGCGTCGTCGGGCTCCATGGCATCCAGGATGTCGGCGGCGCGCTCGTCGCCGAGCTGCTCGAGGATGTGCACCTGCTCGTCTTCGGGCATCTCTTCCAGAGCATCGGCGAGACGGTCGTCGCTGAGTTCCTCCGCGACCTCGATGAGACGCTCCTCAGGCAGATCGAGGAGGGTGTTGGCCAGGTCGGCGGGCTTGAGCTCGGAGTAGGTCGCCACGAGCTGTTCGGCGGACTGCGCTTCGCCGGGCGTCTGGTTCTCGCGCACCTCGCCCCACGCGGCGAAGGTCGTCGCTCCCTTGGCGAACGGGGAAGCGCTCGTGCGCGGGCGACGCAGGAACAGCTGACCCACGTCCCATTCGCCGAGGCGGTTGCGTTCGATCGCGACGTCTTCGATCACGGCACCGCCGGAGCCGTCGACGAGGCTCACGCGCCGCCCGAGCATCTCGGCCATCACACGCACTTCGCCACCGCGCTGCTGGAAACGGCGGACGTTGATGAGACCGGTCGTGATGACCTGACCCGACTGGATGGAGGTGACGCGCCCGATGGACACGAACACATGTCGACGGCCGGGGATCTCGACCACGAGCCCCACGACGCGCGGCGCCGCCGACGCGCGGTAGATCACCACGACGTCGCGCACCTTGCCCAGACGGTCTCCCGCCGGGTCGAACACCGTGCAGCCCGTCAAACGGGCGACGAAAACCCTCTGCGTGCTCACCGGTCCAGCGTAGTCCGCAGGTCTCGGTGAACACCTCGGGAACGGTCAGGCGCGCGTGACAGGATGGTGAAATGAGTATGTTCGCGCAGCGTCCGGGTGCCGGCCGCGACGAGGTCGGCGAGAAGGTCGCCTCGTTCCCGACTTACGAGCAGGCGCAGAAGACGGTCTCGTCGCTGATCGCCGGCGAGGTTCCCGCGCGCGACATCGCCATCGTCGGGTCGGGACTGCGTTCGATCGAGCGCATCACCGGCAAGCTCGGCTACGCCACGGCAGCCCGCTCGGGTGCCCTGAACGGCCTCATGCTCGGTCTGCTCTTCGCGTTCATCTTCGTACTCGGAACACCGACGGTCCAGATTTCCGCGTTCATCGGCGTGCTGCTCGTCGGAATGGCGCTCGGGATGCTGCTGAGCCTCGGCACCTACTCGATCGTGCGCCGGCGTCGTGATTTCGCGTCGGTCATGCAGGTCGCCGCCGACCACTACGACGTGTGCGTCGCTGCGAACAGCGTGCACAAGGCACGCGGCATCGTGGGACCCACGGGAACGCAGCGCACCGTGGTGTCGCGACCCGCCTCGGACGACACGGCGCCTCCGCGCTACGGCGAGCGCGTGCCACCGGGGACCGAGGCCCCCGCCGCGCCGCCGCGTCCGCCGGTCACTCCTCCCGTCGGGGAGGCAGGGCCCCCGCAGTACGGTGAGCGCGTGCCGCCCGCGGGCGAGGCCCCCGTGGCGCCGCCGCGCCCGCCGGCACCCACCGCGTCTCCCGCCTCGCCCGCGCCGACCGGCGAGGAGCCGCCCCGGTACGGCGAGCGCGTGACGCCGCCGTCGTGTGGTGACGAGGACGCCGACAGCGACTCCGCTCCGACCATCCGGTGAGCTCCGAGCCGGTCCGCATCCCCGTCGCGTTGCCGACGGGTGCCACCGAGGTATCGGGGCTGTGGGCGCGGGCGGAATCGCCGACCGCGACGATCGCTTTGGCGCACGGAGCGGGCGCGGGTATGGAGCATCCGTTCCTCGCCGGACTGGCAGACGCGCTGATGGCGGATGGTGTGTCGGTGCTGCGCTTCGTCTTCCCCTACGTCGAGGCCGGCCGCCGCATGCCCGGACCCGCGGCTCACGCCGTCGCGACGTGGGCGGGCGTACAGGCGTGGCTCGGCACCGCGGCACCCGGACCCTGGGGCGCCGTGGGCAAGTCGTACGGCGGACGCATGGCGTCGGTCGCGTGCGCCGAGCAGGTCATCGCCCCCGGGACCCTGGTCTACCTCGGGTACCCCCTGCACCCGCCCGGTCGACCCGACAAGCCGAGGCGCGAGCACCTGCCCGCCATCGCCGTGCCGCAGCTGTTCGTCGAGGGAGAGAACGACCCGTTCATCGACCCGAGGGAACAGTTCGAGGAGGTCGTGGCCTCGTGCCGGGATGCCCGGGTGCACTGGGTCGCCGGTGGCAATCACTCGTTCGAGGTGAAGGGCGCGCGGCGGCCGGCGTACGAGATCGGCGCGGCACTGGCTCCGGTGGTGGGGGAGTTCGTTTGCGGGGTGTGAGGGGACGCTCGCTCGTTACGGCGCGGGTCGAGGCGTCGGCGGGGGGAAGGTTGCGGAGCGCTCCTCGTCCGTGACGCGTCCGCACCGAGATATCGCGAGGAGGTCGATGGCTTTGCGGCCATCGATCGTATTTTCTTCGACGGTCAACGTCATTCGGGGCGAATCACGAACGAGATACACCTCGGCGAAGTTCACGGGCACTCCCAACTCCTCGACATGCCACTCATCACCCAAGAGCTGGGGCACTTCTTCGATGAAGCGCGGGATGTCGAAACTGTCGTCAACGAAGAGTGCCCATTGACCGGTATAAAACGAACCTGAGCCGCCACTCAGCGTCAGACCGTCGTTGCACGGATATGGGTCGAACTCGGGGGTCGCGACGATCTCCTTTGGTCCCGGGACGAGGTCCGAGACCACCTGCAGTGCATCGAGTGTCTCGCTGCGCACCTCGGTGTACGACGGTGTGGACATCGCGCAGCCTCCCAATACCTCAACGGTGACGATGACAATTGCGATGTAAAGCAAGCGTTTCACTCCGCCATACCTTTCGTCCTCAGGAGGTATTTCACGGAGTTCAGTACCTTCCCGTTGATACTCTCGTCGTCGCTCATCAGCGCGTTGTGATGAGCGACGCTGTCGGCGACGACCAATGGGACGCCAAGCGTCAGCTTGGCGGGATCAGTCCCCGGGAGCCCGGAGTCGAGAGTCTTCACACCACCGATGGACTCAGGACCAACCCCGAAGCCCACCGGACCCAGTTGAAGCCCCGCGTAATAGCGATTGATGTCATCCGGCCCCTGCGCCGAAAAATAGGTCGTTCCATCCGAAGGCACGTACCCGTCCACCGCGCCGACGGACGCGGCTAAGAACCGGGAATTCACGATGCCGCCGTATGCTTCGGCGGCGCTGCCGACGCCGCCGCCGTACGAATGCTCATAGCTCATGGTCCACAGACTCGGATCTGCGGCGCGCACACCCAGAATGAACCGGGCATATTCGGGTGCACGATCGTGCGCGTATCCGTTCCACTGAGGACCCCCGCCGTAAGGGATATCCCGCAGTTGAGGCATGGGTCCGGTCATCACGGTGAACGCCATCACCTCTCCTCGGCCGCCTCGCACCTGCCAGTCCGCGAATCCGGTCACGGGGTCCTCTCCATAGAACGAGTCCGCCGTGGTGTTCGTGCCCGGCACGACGAACAGCGCGGCTTTCGCGGTGGCGGGATCGCCCGACATTTCGATGAGTGAGCCGTGGTGGGGGTCCCACGCGTAGAGCTGTCTTCGACCGTCGGCCACGGCCTGGAAGTAGGCCGTCTCGCGCTCTATGGCGTCGATGTCTGCGGAAGGAACGGCGCGGGATCGCCGCGCACCGGTGGAGCTGTCGATGCCGAGCGCGCGGTCGCGTTTCGCGCGGAGCTCGGTCAGGTGGCCTGCGGCGCGGGCCCGGTTGGCCGCGACGCGATCGGCGAGGGCGACGCCGTCCAGGTTGCCGATCAAAGCCGGGACCGCTCCGACAAGCGCGGCAGCGACGGTGGGGGACAGGCTCGACCACCATTCGGCCACGGCTTCGGGTCGGCCGCGTCGGATGATGGCTGTCCACTCCGGGTTCTCGCGCAGCAAGCGCGCTGCATCGGCGCCGCCGCGAGCGAGACGGCGGAGGAGGGGGAGCGCGGCTTCGTCGAGGACGGACGTCGAGGGCGCATCCGGGGCGGCCTCATCGACGGAGAGGTCGCGGGTCAGGGTCCACGAGACGTCGGGGATCGAACGGAGCGTCGCGGCGCACGCGCGCGCTGCGGCATCCCATCCATCGATCAAGGCGGCGCAGTCCCGGCGGAATGCGGCGTCGTGTTCGGCGTGCGCGATGTCGTCGAGACGCCGACCGAGAGTATCGCTCGCCTCAGGGAGGGCCAGAACCGCAGTCGCCGTGTGTTCGCGCAGTCGCTCGATCAGGGCGTTGCGTCGGCGGTTCACGGCCTCGAGTTCATCGGCCAGCGTCTCGATCGCCGTGCGCGCACCGCGCAGGCCCGAGTGGATCTCGGCGGCGGCAGGATCGAGTGGACGCAGACTCTGCTGCAGCGCGGTCGCTTCGGGTGCGCGGTACACACTCGACAGCAGCTCCCAGGTGAACAGGATGCGATCGGCCGAGGGTTTCGTGGCGGATCCCGCGGCCTCCACGGACTGGGCGAGTCGACGCAGCTCGTCGGGATCGGCGGGGCAGACGGGGATGTCGTCGATCGCGGGGGTCATCGACGCGCCCGACCGAACCGCGCCGGATCGAACAGTGCCGAATCGGGGTCTGCACGGTGCGTCGACGCGACCATGTCGTCGTCGGCCTCGACGTAGGCGAGGACGGCCGATCGAAGAGCCGAAAGGGCCGAACGCCCGCGCGACACGATGCCGCGCGACAACTCGACCCGGGCGAGCGCGACGTCGTCGAACGCTGCTCGCGCGGACGGAAGGCCGCCGAGCGCGCCGCTCAGCGCCTCGACCGCGTCACGCAATGCGTGCGAGCGGTCGAGGGCGTCGTCGAGGGCGAGACGGACGCGATCGGCGATGCCGGCGATCTCATCGGGCTGGACGGAGAACGACATCCCCGGATGCTAATGAAGGCGCCCCCGCGCCCGTTTCCCGCCTGTGGATAACGGCGCGGAATTCACCACCGCGCTCGCCCGCAGGCGAACACGGTCAGCGACCGGCGGCGTATCCCTGCGCGCCCCGCGGGTTGGCGGCGGCCCACAGGACACCATCCGCGTCACGACCGACCGCGGTCACGCGTCCGAGCGACCAGTCGCCCGTTCGGCGCACCCGATGACCGCGCGCTTCGAGTGCGGCGATCACCTCGTCGCCGAGGCGGTCCTCGACCGTCACGCCGGCCGGCGTCCATGTGCGCGGCCAGAACGAATCGATGAGTGCGGTCGTGTTGAGCGTCGGCGCGTCGATCGCCTGCTGACCGGAGTACCCGCCGACCAGCAGACGCAGCAGCACGGGGAGCTGCCACTGATCCTGCTGGTCGCCGCCGGGTGAACCGATTGCCACGACCTCCTCACCTCGCATCAGCAGAGTGGGAGTCAGGGTGGTGCGCGGTCGTCTGCCCGGTTCGAGGGATGCCGGGTGGTCGGGCACGAGCCACGTCGCCTGCAGCCGCGTGCCGAGGCAGAATCCCAGCGAGGGCACGGTCGGCGAGGACTGCAGCCAACCACCCGAGGGGGTCGCCGACACGGCGTTGCCCCACCGGTCGATCACGTCGATGTGGCAGGTGTCGCCGCGCGTCTGCCCCGACCGGTCGACCGTCGGCTCGCCCGTTGACCCGTCGGCCGAAGCCGCGTCGGTACGAAGCGGAGGGAGGCGCGGCGGCCGTCCGTCAGGCGATCCGGGGCGCAGGTCGGTCGATGCCTCGGGGTCGATGAGCGCCCGCCGCGCGGCGACGTAGTCGTCGTCGAGCAGGGCCTCGATCCCGACAGCTCCGTCGGAATCACCGAACCACGCGTCGCGATCGGCGTAGGCGAGCTTCTGCGCCTCGAGCAGCAGGTGCGCCCCGTCGACCGTCGCGGGGTCGAGGCGGGAGTCGTCGGCGTCTTCGATGATCCGCAGCGTCTGCAGCAGGGCGGGACCCTGGGACCACGTGCCGGCCTTGAAGACGTCCCACCCACGAAATCGCACGGTCACGGCGGGTTCGTACCCCGCCCGCCAGGACGCGAGGTCGTCGGCATCCAGGACCCCGGCATGATCGCGACCGTCAGAGTGCCGGTGAGGCAGCCCGACGAACGCCGCCGCCTCGGGCAGCACCTCGGTCATCCACCGCGATCGCGCTGCGTCGATGCGCGCCTCGCGATCCGACGCGTCAGATCCGGCGGCGACCAGGGTGTCGAGGACATCCGCCCACGCCGGGTTCTTCAGGACCGTGTCGGGCGCCGGCGGCGAGCCGGTCGGCATCCACCTCTCCGCCGACGTCGGCCAGTGAGAGCGGAACAGGTCGGCGACCCGCGCGATCGTGGCCGCGGCCCCCGCGACGAGCGGGTGTCCGTCACGGGCGTAGCCGACGGCGAAGGCGATCGTGTCGGCGAGCTCCCAGGTGCCGTGATCGCGCAGGAGCAGCAACCATGCGTCGACGGCGCCGGGAACAGCGGCGGACAGACCGCCCGCTCCGGGCACGAGATCGAGACCGCGCGATCGGAAGTGGTCGATGCTCGCGGCCGCCGGAGCCGGGCCCTGGCCCATCAGAACTAGGGGACGCTCTTCTCCCGCCGGGCGGATCAGGGCGACGAGATCGCCCCCCGGACCATTGAGGTGCGGCTCGACCACGTGCAGCACGAACGCCCCGGCGACGGCCGCGTCGAACGCGTTGCCCCCGCGTTCGAGCACCGCCTGGGCGGTCGCCGTGGCCGTCCAGTGCGTGGAGGCCGTCATGCCGAAGGTGCCCCGCAGGGTCGGGCGAGTGGTGAAGGATGCCGGTGGCGTGAAGGTCATCGCGAGAGCCGGGCGATCCACTCCTCGACCTCGTCGGCGGTGCGGGGGATCGCCGCCGAGAGGTTGACCGGTCCGTCGGCGGTCATGACGATGTCGTCTTCGATGCGGGCGCCGATGCCGCGGTACTCCTCGGGAACGGTCAGATCGTCGATCTGGAAGTAGAGTCCCGGCTCGATCGTGAAGACCATGCCCGGCTCGAGCAGCCCGTCGTAGTACATGTCGCGGCGCGCCTGCGCGCAGTCGTGCACGTCGATCCCGAGGTGGTGGCTCGTTCCGTGCACCATGTAGCGGCGGTGCTGGCCGCCGCTGTCGGCGTCCAGAGCCTCCTCGGCGCTCACGGGGAGCAGACCCCACTCGGCCACGCGCGCGGCGATGACCTCCATCGCGGCCTCGTGCAGGCGGCGGAAGGGCACACCCACCTTCGCCGCGGCGAACGACGCGTCGGCGGCTTCGCGGACCGCTTCGTAGACGCGGCGCTGGACGTCGGTGAAGGTGCCCGACACCGGCAGCGTCCGGGTGATGTCGGCCGTGTACAGGCTGTCGACCTCGACGCCGGCGTCGACGAGAATGAGGTCGCCCGGCTTCACCGCGCCGTCGTTGCGCGTCCAGTGGAGGTAGCACGCGTGCGGGCCGGAGGCGGCGATCGTGTCGTATCCGACGGCGTTGCCGTCGGATCGCGCGCGCTGATGGAACACGCCCTCGACGAGACGTTCCCCGCGGGGGTGCTCGATGATCCGAGGCAGTTCGGAGACGATGTCGTCGAAGCCGCGTCCGGTCACCTCCACGGCCAGCGCCATCTCGGCCAGCTCGTACTCGTCTTTGACGAGACGAAGCTCCGACACGAAGCGGGTGATCTCGTCGTCGTCGCCGACGGTGCGGTCGTCGTCGCCGGGCTGGAAGTCGGAGAGGTGCGCCGTGGCGATCGCGAGGTCGGCGGCGACGCCGTCGAGCGCGGGGCGAGGGCCGATCCAGAACTCGCCGACCGTTGCGTCGGAGTAGAACTCGGCGGTGGTGCGGTCGGCGCGTTCGCGGAAGTAGAGCACGGCCTCGTGTCCTGCGTCGCGCGGCTCGAAGACGAGCACCGCGTCGGGTTCGGCGTCACGGCCCCAGCCCGTCAGATGGGCGAACGCGGAATGGGCGCGGAAGGGATAGTCGGTGTCGTTGCTGCGCTGCTTCAGGCCCCCCGCGGGGACGACAACCCGTCGGCCGGGGAACGCCTCCGACACGCGCGCGCGACGACGTGCAGCCCACGCGGCCTGCTCCCGCGGCTCGGGGAGCGCGTCGGGACGTTCCGCCCAGCCCGTCGAGATGTTCTCGAGGAAGCCGCGGGGGAACGGCGCCTTGCGGTTGCTCGGGGCATCGAGGGGCTTGGTGTCATCGGCCTGAGGCTCGGCGGTCGGCGCGGTCGTGTCGCTGGTGGAGGGGGCATCCATCGTTCCAGTCTCGCACCGGTTCGCCGCGGCCGCACGGATACCACGGGGCCCGTGGAGCGGAGATGCGTGGGGAGGAGTGGCATCCGTGCCTCGCCGGAGTCGGCGACCTCGGTATCCGCGTGCATCGCCGGAGTCGGGGAGCGGGGCACAGCGGCGTCCGACACGCGCCGGGATCCGGCGCGGCTCCGGTGCCCGCTCAGCCGGCGGTGCGCTCCAGCTGGACGACGATGGGGCGGTGATCGCTGCCCGAGCCGTCGAGCGAGCGCATGACGACGGAGCCCGACACCGTCCAATCGGGGGTCGCCATGACGTGGTCGATGGGCGCGCCCAGCAACGCGGGGGCGTCCGTCGGCCAGGTGCCGACACCGCCGTTGCCGCTCTCGGATGCCGTGTCGTGACACCGCCCGAGCGTGCCGCCGTCGACGCCCATCCCCGTCATGTGATCGAGGGTCGCGTTGAAGTCGCCCGCCAGGATGACGTTGTCGCTCGCGCACTGGTCGGCGAGCCACTGCAGGTCGCTGCGCCACTCGGTCATGTACTCCTGCCGCGGCGCGACGGCGTGGGCTGCGACGATGATGGGGCCGTCGCCGGACGTCGGCATGGCGACCGCGCTGGGCACGGTCGACGTGTTGCTGGAGCCGTCCAGCGACGACTCGATGACGGAGTAGTCGCCCAGCTCGGGGCGGATCAGGACCGTGGTCGAGGTGGCATCCCATCCGGTGATGCCGTACTCGCCGTACTCCGCGTGGTGCGCCCACATGGGCTGACCCATGTCGCGCATCATCTCGGCCACCTGGGCGCCCGTGTCGATCGTCGTCTCGGGGAGCGTGACGACATCGGCCTGCATGCCGACCGCGAACTGGGCGATGGATTCGGCTGACGTCGCCGACCCGGCGGTGTTCCACGTCATGACGCGCAGGCTCGTGGCCGTCTTGGCGGGGAAGTCCTCGGAGCCGAGGCCGCGCTGCGAGAGGATCGCGGCGTTGATTCCGCCGGATACGCCGAAGATGAGAGCCAACACGAGCGCCAATGCCCGCAGGGGGCGGATGAAGGCGAACAGCAGCATGAGCAGTGTCGCGGCGATCATCACGGCCGCGATCGGGGCACGGAACGAGATCACCTGCGCGACCGGGAAGACGCGTTCCACGCCGAATGCGGAGGGCCACGTCAGCACCGCGGCGCCCGCCGCCACGACGAGCGCGACCAGGGAACCGAGCAGTCGACGCACGCACCCGACCTTAGGTCAGACGTCTGGGAGATCGACCGACGTCGACCGGATGCCGCCTGCGGGTGAGGACGGGTGCGGCACCGTCCGGGCGGGGAGGGGGCGCTACGCTCGAAGAGTGCCGCACGCTCCTCGATTCACCGGACCGAGCGACCTGCACCTGCACTCGTCGCACTCCGATGGCACGGAACCGCCGGCCGAGGTCATGGCGGCGGCCCACCGGTACGGTGTACGAACCGCCGCCCTCACCGACCACGACACCACGTCGGGATGGGCGGAGGCGGCGGAAGCGGCGACATCGCTCGGGATGACGTTCGTGCCCGGCATGGAGTTGTCGGCGCGGCACCGATGGCGCAGCGTCCACCTGCTCGCCTACTTGGTGGATCCGGACGACCGGGCGCTCCGGGCGATGACCGATCGCATCCGGTCCTCGCGGTTGGATCGCGCGCAGATCATGGCCGAGCGCATCTCGCACGACTACGACATCGCCTGGGACGACATCGTCGCGCAGACGACCGACGGTGCCACCGTCGGACGTCCGCACATCGCCGACGCCCTCGTCGCACGGGGGATCGTGGTCGATCGCACCGAGGCGTTCGCCGGCATCCTGCACCCCGCCGGCGATTACTACGTGGCGCTCTACGCGCCCGACCCCGTCGCTGCGGTGGAGCTCGTCGTCGGCGCGGGCGGTGTTCCGATTGTCGCGCACCCCGCGGGGCGCGCGCTGCTGCCCGACAGTGTGCTGCAGGCGATGCTCGACGCGGGGCTCGCGGGTTTCGAACTCGCGCACCGGGAGAATCTGCCCGAGCCGACCGCGCTGCTGGCACGACTCGCTGCGGAGCGCGACCTCATCGTGACCGGGTCGAGCGATTACCACGGCCTCGGCAAGCCCAACCTGCCCGGCGAGAACACCACCGCCGACGAGATGGTCGCGCGCATCTTCGCCCTGGGCCACGGCACGGCACCCGTCTACCCGTAGACGGGACGCTCGCGGGAGGGCGGCGCGGGGATTCGTTGCGGGGCGCTGTTCGTCGCGCGTGTCTGCTGTCGGTGTGCGCTGCGAGACGCTGCTCGGCGTGCGGGGTGGCTGCTGGCATCCGCTGAGAAACGCTTTTCGCGGGCGGAAACGGGGTGACGCGGCGTTTCTGCCGGCGGATGCCGTTTCTCGCGAGGTGTGTGGGCGTTGTGCGGCGCGGCGCTGCGCCTTGCGGTGGGGGGCGCGGCGCGGTGCGGTGCGGGGCGGGACGCGGCGCTGCGCGGTGCGGTGCGGGGCGGGACGGGGCGCGGGGGCTGTGCCCGGCATCCGTTGCGAGTCGCTGCTCGGCGTGCGGGGTGGCTGCCGGCATCCGCTGAGAAACGCTGTTCGCGGGCGGAAACGGGGTGATGGGGCGTTTCTGTCGGCGGATGCCGTTTCTCGCGGCGTTTGCGCGACGCGGGCGCGCACCGGGTCGGCGCCGCGACGCGGGCGNCGCCGCACGGCCGGAGCAACGGACACGGCGCCGACCCCCGAGGGGATCAGCGCCGTGTCGAGGTTCGGTGCGTCAGGCGACGGGGGCTGTCGGAGTGCCGGAGCTGCCACCGCCGCTGCGGCGGCGACGGCGACGGCGCGGGGCCGCGTTGCCGTCGTGGTGCTCTTTGCCGGCGCCGTCGTGCGTGCCGGCGCCGTCCTCGTCGCGGGGAGTCGCCTCACCTGAGGCGGTGGAGGTCGCTCCGCCGCGGCGACGGCGGCGACGCGGACCGCCCTCGCCCTCGGCATCCGCGGGCCCCTCGGTCTTCCTCTCGGGCCTCGGTGCGACAGCCTTCGGAGCGGTGACGAGGCGGCCCTTCGTGCCCTGCGGGATGTCGAGGTCGGTGTAGAGGTGCGGGCTCGACGAGTAGGTCTCGGTGGGTTCGGGCTGGCCGAACTCGAGGGCGCGGTTGATGAGGGCCCATTTGTGCAGGTCGTCCCAGTCGACGAACGTCACCGCGATGCCGGTCTTGCCGGCGCGACCGGTACGACCGGCGCGGTGCAGGTAGGTCTTCTCGTCGTCGGGGATGGTGTGGTTGATGACGTGGGTGACGTCGTTGACGTCGATGCCGCGGGCGGCCACGTCGGTGGCGATCAGCACGTCTTTCTTGCCGGCCTTGAATGCGGCCATGGAGCGCTCGCGCGCCTCCTGGCTCATGTCGCCGTGCACGGCAGCGGCGTTGAAGCCGCGGTCGCCGAGTTCGTCGACGAGCTTCTGGGCGGCGCGCTTGGTGCGCGTGAAGATGACGGCCTTCTCGCGGCCGTCGGACTGCAGGATGCGGGCGATCACCTCGTCCTTGTCGAGCGAGTGCGCGCGGTAGACCAGGTGCTTGATGTTGGCCTGGGTCAGACCCTCGTCGGGGTCGTTGGCCCGCATGTGGATCGGGTTCGACATGAACCGGCGCGCGAGGGCGACGATGGGCCCGGGCATGGTCGCCGAGAACAACTGCGTGTGCCGCACGGGAGGGACCTTGGAGAAGATCTTCTCGATGTCGGCGAGGAAGCCGAGGTCGAGCATCTTGTCGGCCTCGTCGAGCACGACCTCGGTCGCGTGCGACAGGTCGAGCAGGCGCTGGTTGGCGAGGTCGATGAGGCGTCCGGGGGTGCCGACGACGATCTGCGCACCGGCTTTGAGCTGGTCGATCTGGCCCTCGTACGCCTTGCCGCCGTAGATCGCGACGACGCTGGTGGGGCGGTTGCTGGTGAGCATGTCCATGTCTTCGTAGACCTGGACGGCGAGCTCGCGCGTGGGGACCACGATGAGCGCCTTGACGCCCGGCTCGGGGTTCGGGCCGAGGCGCTGCACCACGGGGATGCCGAAGCCGAAGGTCTTTCCGGTGCCCGTCTTGGCCTGACCGATGATGTCCTGTCCGGGGAGACCGAGGGGGATCGTCTGCTCCTGGATCGGGAAAGCATCGATGATGCCCTTCGTCGCGAGGGCATCGACGATGTCCTGGTCGACGCCGAGCTCGGCGAATGTCGTCATGAGGTGCCTGTTCCGGCGGCGAGAGACCGCCTGGGAGTCGAATCCACGCCCTCACTCGTCCACAGGCGCAGGGTCCCGATCCGTTGTCGGGACCCGACCACTCTACCCGGCGTGTCTCCGGAGCCCCCGACGCCTAGGCTGTCTACGTGTTCGCGTGGTTACGTCGTCGTCAGCGCCCCGTGGGTCGCACGCTTCAACTGCGTTCGCGCGGTGATCTCGGCGAGGCGATGCGCGTCGACTTCGCCGAGCTCGCGCCCGACGTCGAGACCTTCCTCGGGCAGGCCGCGTACCTGCAGCTGGGGTTCTTCGAGACGCTCAGTGAGCTGATCGCCCTCACTCCCGAGCTCGCGGAGAAGGAATCGCTCTCCCGCGCCGCCGGTGCGGCCCTGATCAAGCATCAGGAACTGGTCGCGCTGATCCGCGACCGCGGAACCGACCCCACGCACCTGATGCTGCCGTTCCGTGAGTCGCTCGACGCGTTCCGCCGGAACACCCACGGCGTGCGCCCGCAGGAGACGATGCTCACGGTGCACATCACCGCGGGGCTCCTGGACGACTTCTACCTCGCCCTGTCGTCGAGCTACGGAGACACGGGGCGCCGGGTCGCCCGGATCCTGCAGGCCGATGACGACCGGCAGGCCATCGTCGACATCCTCGCGGCGACCATCGACAGTGACGAGGAGTGGCGCTGGCTCCTGGCCCTCTGGGGCCGACGTCTGGTTGGTGACACGTTGCTCGTCGCCCGCGCGGCACTTCGGCACGGACACCTCGATCGCGCCGAAGAAGAGAAGGTCGAGCCCGTCTTCAGCGAACTGATGGGCGCGCACGCTCGGCGGATGGATGCCATGGGGCTGGCTGCCTGAGGCGGCTCGGCGGGGCGTGCGGGCCGGGTGGTCTGAGGCGGCATCTCGCGCGACGGGATGACTTGGGCAGGGCGGTACGACGCGCATCATGCCCGGCCGACGGAGGCCACGGGCCGAGCGGTCTTACCCGGCTCTGCGCGCGGCGGGAGGACGTGACTCGACCGCCGGACGCGCTCACCGCGAGGCGGACGGATGCCTCGGTTCAGACGCCGAGCCGGGCGCGGTCCGCATGGTCGCGCGCGAGACGCGCCCGCGTGACGAGGGGGACGAGGACGAAGGCGGTCACGGCCGGAGCGACGACGGCGACGAGCCACAGGACCGGCGAGTCGATGCCGAGCCCCATCCAGGTCGCGGCCGTCCAGACGACCGCCGCCGCCGCCGCACCGGCGAGCGGCGCCAGGAAGGCCCCCCGCAGGGCACGGTGTGGCAGTGAGAAGTGCGCGGCGAGCCCGATGACGGCGCCGATGATCAAGCCGAGCAGGATCTGCACGGTCGTGGGCTCAGGCGACGAAGCCGACGCGGCGCGACTCTTCGGTGCCGAGCTCGACGAAAGCGAGATTGGCGGTGGGGACGAGGTAGGAGTTGCCCTTCACATCCGTGAAGGAGACGTGACTGGCCGAGGAGTCGAGGGCCGTGGCGACGGCGGTCTTGACGGCGTCGGAGCTCTCGTTGGTCTCGAAGTTGAGTTCGCGGCCGGTGTTGGTGATGCCGATGCGGATCTCCACGATGCGTCCTTTCCTCGCGGGGCCGCGGTCGGCCCTGCGCGTCCTTCGACTCTAGGGCAGGCGTGCGGGGCGACGACCCGGTGGGGGCGGCGCTTCGCGGACGGCGAACGCCGGCCTGCGCAGGCGCGCGTGACGGTGCCGCCCTCCTGGCCATCGCGCGGCGCCCCGGGCCCGCACCGGAGCGATGTCGGAGGTGAGGTTTAGCGTGGACGCATGCAGATTCCGGATGCCGTGACCCCCGAGGTATCCTCCCTGCTCGGGGACGGTCTCGACGCCGATCAGCGGGCGGTGGCGTCGTGGGCGGCCGAGGCCAGCGGCGTCGTCGTCGGCGCCCCGGGCTCGGGCAAGACGACGACGCTGCTCGCCCGCGTGCGCGAGCTCGTGGCATCCGGGGTCGATCCCGATCACCTTCTCGTACTCACGCCCACGCGGCCGGCCGCGACGGCGTTGCGCGATCCGCTCGCGCTCGCGGTGGGGCGCGCGACATCGGGTGCGCTCGCACGCTCGGTGGCGTCGTTCGCGTTCCAGCTCGTCCGCGGCGCCGAGGTGCGCCGCGGCGCTGAACCCCCGCAGCTGCTCACGGGCGGTGATGAAGACCGGATCATCCGCGACCTGCTCGAGGGAGACGCTCTCGACGAGATCGACGGCGTGTCGCGGTGGCCGGACTGGCTCGGCCCGGCGATCAGGGCGACCCGGGGATTCCGCGGCGACGTCCGCGCGTTCCTCGCCGAGTGCACCGACCTCGGAGTCTCGTCGATCGCCCTCGCCGACCTGGCCGCTCACCTCGACGTGCCCGTGTGGGCCTCGCTGGCGTCCTTCTCCGACGAGTATCGTGCCGTCCGCGCGTCGATGCGGGGGGCCCATCGCGACGCCGCAGACCTCGCCCGCGAGGCCGTCGCGGTTCTCGACGACGCCCGCGCCGATCGCGAGACGCTGGGGCGGTTCGCGGCTCTGCGCTGCATCCTCGTGGACGACGCGCAGGAGCTCACTCCCGGCGGCATCGATGTGCTCGGAGCGTGTCGTGCGCTCGGCATCGGCGTCGTCGCCTTCGGCGACCCCGACGTGGCATCCGGTGCATTCCGTGGAGCGACCCCGGAGAACTTCGCCCGATTGGCTCGCGAGCTCGGCACGACGGCGGCACTGGGAACGCCGCATCGCGGAACCCCCGAACAGGTCGACCTCGTGCGGCAGGTGTCGTCGCGCATCGGCGCGGCCGGCGTCGTCGCGCACCGCCGTGCGCCGCAGGGCGCGCCGGTTCAGGGGTCGGTGCGCACCTATCTTCTCCGCTCGCCCGCGGAGGAGGCCGACGCGATCTCGCGGCTGCTACGGGAACGGCACGTCCTGGAGGGCGTGCCGTGGGGTTCGTGCGCAGTCATCGCGCATGACTCGCGCCAGGTGGGCACCCTCGAGTCCGAGCTGGCGGCGCGCGAGGTTCCGGCCCGGGCGAGCGGACCCGGCCTGGCGCTCGGGGTGCAACGGCCCGTTCGCGACCTCGTACGCCTCGTCGAGCTGGGCATGACCGACCCCGACGCGTGGTCGCCCGAGGTCGTCGTCGACGCGCTGCTCGGCACGTTCGGCGGCCTCGATCCGATCGAACTGCGCCGGCTTCGCACCGCCCTGCGGCACGCCGAGGTGACGGACGGCGGCGTACGATCGGCGACCGATCTGCTCGTCTCGGGAGTGCGCTACCCGCTCGAGCTCGCCGCCGTCGACACGCGCGAGGCGCGGCGGGCGGTTCGCCTCGGCGAGACTCTCGCAGCCCTCGGAGCCCAGGCGCGATCGCGTGCGACCGCGCACGAGATGCTGTGGACGGCGTGGGAACGCAGTTCCCTGGCCCGCACGTGGCGAGAGGCCTCCCGGGGGCACGGACCCATCGCCGAGCAGGCCGATCGCGACCTCGACGCGATCGTCGCCCTCTTTCAGGCGGCGAAGCGCTACACCGAGCGCGAACCCGATGGCGAAGCCTCGACCTTCCTCCGCGCGGTGCTCGACAGCGACGTGGCCGAGGACCGCATCGAGCAGCCCGCCGTCGTCGACGCGGTGCGCATCCTGACGCCGGCCGCCGCGGCGGGCACGGCGTTCGACACGGTGATCATCGCCGGGGTGCAAGAGGGCGTCTGGCCCAACACGCGCCTGCGCGGGGGACTCCTCGAGACCTGGCGCCTGTCCGACGCGGTGCAGAACCCCGACCTCCCGGCCGCGGGCATGCTCGACCGACGGCGGGCGGCCATGCACGACGAACTGCGCCTGTTCGTGCGGGCGCTCAGCCGTGCCGAGCGCATGCTCATCGTCACGGCGGTCGATGACGACGACACCGGCCCCAGCGTGCTCTTCGAGATGCTCCCCGCGCCCGAGCCCGCGGCATCCATTCCCGAACACCCCTTGTCGCTGCGCGGTCTCGTCGCACGGCACCGGCGCTCGCTCACCGCACCCCGCGTCCCCGCGGTCGATCGCGCCCACGCGGCCGGGCAACTCGCGTTGCTGGCCGCGGCCGATGTCGCCGGAGCGGCATGCGACGAGTGGTACGGCGTCGCGCCGCCGACCTCCACCGCGCCGCTACGCGACCTCGACCGAGAAGATGTGCGCGTCTCGCCGTCGCGCCTGCACGCCCTCGAGGAGTGCGAGCTCGACTGGGTGATCGCCGACCTCGGCGGAGATCGCGGGGGGACGACCGCCGGTATCGGCACGATCATCCATGCGGCGCTCGAAACGGCGTCGTCGTCGTCCGAAGACGACCTGTGGGCGGTCGTCGAGGAACGCTGGGGAGAACTCGCGTTCGACGCCGTCTGGAGAGAACGGGCAGAGCGGACCCGCGCGCGCGATCTCGTGCGGCGACTGGCGACGTATCTCCGGCGCTTCGACGACGCCGGTGGACGACTGGTGGGTGCGGAACGGCACTTCGAGGTGCCGATCCCGCTCGCTGACACCGGCGAGCACGGCGCCGTGCTCAGCGGCGACATCGACCGCGTCGAGATCACTCCCGCGGGCGAGGTCGTGATCGTGGATCTCAAGACCGGCAAGAACGAACCGCAGAGCGACCAGAAAGTCGCCGACAATCCGCAACTCGCCGCCTACCAGCTCGCTTTCTCGTCGGGAGCGATCGAGCAGGTTGCGGGATTGCCGTCGGGTGGGGCGAAACTCCTGGTGCTGCGGCCCAGCGCGACGAAGAAGGAGTACGCCGAGCCGACGCAGCAGCCGTTCGACGACGCCCAGCGGGACGCGTTCGTGACGCGCGTCCAGCGCGCCGTCGGCGTCATGCGGGGTACGAGCTTCGCCGCCCCGTACGAGGTGCACTGTCGCGACGAGTTCTCGTACGGGCTGTGTCGCATCCACACGGTCTCGGCGGTGAGCGCCTCGTGACCGGCGGTCTCTCGGCCGCGACCATCGCGGCCGCGTTGGGGCAGTTCCCGCCCACCGCCGAGCAGACGGCCGTCATCGAGGCACCCCTCGCCCCGGCGCTGGTGGTGGCCGGTGCCGGCAGCGGCAAGACCGAGACCATGGCGGGCCGCGTCGTCTGGCTCGTCGCCAATGCCCACGTGCGTCGAGACGAGGTGCTCGGCTTGACCTTCACGCGAAAGGCCGCTGGTGAGCTCGCGGAGCGCATCCAGAAGCGCCTGCAGCGCCTCGCGGAGTTCGAGTCGCGCGGCCTGCTGCCCGCCCTCCCGACGCTGCACGCGGCAGGCAGGCTGTCGGTGTTCGGCGAGCTCGCCCAGACGGAGGGCGCTCGCGGCGACGCCCTGCGGCGGGAGGCGCTCGACGCGCTCGCGTCGGAGGTCGGTGTCGCCGCGGCGTCGGCGCCCGACGCCGATCACCTCTTGCACCGCCCGACGGTGTCGACGTACAACAGTTTCGCCGACTCGATCGTGCGCGAGCACGGGCTGAGGATCGGTCGGGATGCCGAGTCGGCGGTGCTGTCGGAATCCGCGGCGTGGCTGCTCATGCGACGGGTGGTGTTCGCCTCCGACGACCCTCGACTGGAGGAGCGGCAGGAGTCGCCGCGCACGCTCATCGACGCGGCGTTGCGGATCGCCCGCGACGGCGTCGACAACCTCGTCGACCTCGAGCGGCTCGCGGCCTTTCCCGACGAGTTCGGGCGCGTCGTCGAACGCCCGTCGACCTCCAACCGCGTCGACGTCTACAAAGAGGTCGCGGATGCGGCGACGAAGGTGTCGGCGCTCTCGTTGCTGGCCGGGCTCGCCGCCTCGTACGGCCGCGAGAAGGTGCGCCTCGGCGTCATGGACTTCGCCGATCAGGTCGCCGGAGCGCTCCGCATCGCCCGGGAGCATCCGGCCGTCGTCGAGGAGCTCCGGGCGCGATATCGCGTCGTCCTGCTCGACGAGTATCAAGACACCTCGGTCGTGCAGACCGACCTGCTCGCGACGCTGTTCGGGGGGACGGGGGTCATGGCCGTCGGCGACCCGCATCAGGCCATCTACGCCTGGAGAGGTGCGAGCGCGGGCAATCTGGGCGGCTTCCCCGTCGCCTTCGCACCGGCGGGCGGATGCCAGCACTTCTCGCTGCTGACGAGCTGGCGCAACAGCGCGCGGGTGCTCGACGCGGCCAATGCCGTCCTGGCACCTCTCGCCTCGAGAGCTCCCGTCGCGGTCGAAGAACTGCGGTCGCGGCCGGGCGCGCCGGAGGGTGTCGTCGACATGGTGTTCGAGAACGACCTGGATGCCGAGGCGGACCGGGTCGCGTCCTGGTTCGTGGGCGTTCGTGCCGCTCGCGCCGCGGAGGGACGCGCCACGACGGGGGCGCTGCTGTTCCGCAGCAAGAAGCACATGGTGCGCTTCGGCGACGCGCTGGGCCGTCGCGGCATCCCTCACCGCATCCTCGGGTTGGGAGGTCTTCTCACGACACCCGAGGTGGTCGACGTCGTGTCGGTGCTCCGCGTCATCAGCGATCCCGAGGCGGGGTCCGCACTGATCCGTCTGCTGTCGGGACCGCGATGGGCGGTCGGTCTCGCCGACCTCCGTGCGCTCGCCCAGCTGGCGCGGCGCCTCGCCACCCACGACGTCGCCCTCCAGCCGCTGTCGGCCGACGTGGTGGACCGACTGCGTTCGACGCCGGGCGCCGACCGGGCTTCGCTCGTCGACGCCCTCGACTTCGTCACGCGACAGAGCGACGGTCACGGCTGGTTGACCGACATCACGTCCGAGGGGCGGGCGCGTCTGCGCGAGGCGGGGGCCGTGTTCGCCGGGCTCCGTCGCAATGCCGGCGCCCCGATCCCCGAGCTGATTCGGCTGATCGAGACCGAACTACGGCTCGACATCGAACTCGCCGCGAACGAATCGCGTGGGCCCGCGCGCATCGCGTCGGCTCAACTGCGCGCGTTCGTCGACGAGATCCGCGGCTTCCTGGCGGCCGACGAATCGGGGTCCGTCGCGAGCCTCCTGGCGTGGCTCGACCACGCCGAGCAGGCCGACGAGTTCGCCCCGCGCACCGAGCCCCCCGAGGCCGACGTCGTGCAACTGCTGACCATCCACGGGTCGAAAGGACTCGAATGGGATGCCGTGGCGGTGGTGCGATTGGTGACCGACGAGCTGCCGTCGCTCGCGCGCGACACGAAAGGGTGGCTGGGCTTCGGCATCCTGCCCTCCGAGTTCCGCGGCGATTCCGCCTGGTTGCCCGTCTTCGGCTGGCGCGGCGCTGAGACGCAGCAAGACTTGAAGGCCGCGATCGAGGCGTTCGTGTCCGACAATCGCGCCCGTCAGCTCGACGAAGACCGGCGGCTGGCGTACGTGGCCTTCACCCGCGCGCGCGATCACCTGCTGCTATCGGGGTCGAGCTGGTCGGGCACCAAGCGCCCACGGCGACCGAGCGTCTTCCTCCAAGAAGCCGCAGACGCTCTGGGCATCGACCTCGCGGTCGGCGAGTCGGGCGACGACCCGTACGACGGTGAGCGCCGGCTGCTGCACTGGCCGCTCGACCCTCTCGGCGCACGCCGCACCGCCGTGACGGCGGCTGTGGCGGCAGCGAGCGCGGCGCGCGCCAATCCTCCCGCGCATCCCGACAGCGACCTCGAACTGCTGCTCGCGGAGCGCGCCGACCGCCTGCGTCCGTCGCACGCGCCCGCCCCCACGCGAATTCCGGCGTCGAAGTTCAAAGACTTCGTCGCGGACTACGGCCGCGCCGTCGACGACCTCCGGCGACCGATGCCCGAACGCCCGTACCGTCAGACGCGCCTCGGCACGCTCTTCCACGCGTGGGTGGAACAGCGGTCGGGCCACGTCGGCGCGGGGATCGGATTGGACGACGACGGCCTGTGGGACGACGACGAGACCGGTGCCTCCGCCGCTGATGCGGCGGACCTGCAGCGGCTGCGCGAGTGCTTCGAGCGGTCGGAGTGGGCGGACCTCCGCCCCCTCGAGGTCGAGACGGAGATCGACTTCGTCACCACCCGACTCGACGGTCGCGAGCACGTCGTCATCTGCAAACTGGATGCCGTATACCGCCGCGGCGACCGTTACGAGATCGTCGACTGGAAGACGGGTCGGCCGCCCGCGACCGAGGCGGATCGTCGCGCGCGCATGCTGCAGCTCGAGCTCTATCGGGAGGCGTATCACGCCAAGCACGGCATCGACATCGACCTGATCGACGTGACGTTGTTCTACGTCGGCGACGAACTGGTGCTTCGGGGCTGAGTGGCGCCCGCGCGTGGGGGATCGTGCGGCGCAGGGGGAGTGGCGCGAGGCCCGGGGCGGGGCGTCGGGCGCGCTGCGGGGCCCGGGGCGGGGCGTCAGGCGCGCTGCGGGGCCGCGGCGATGCGGGGCCGCGCGGGGCGGGCGCGAGGCTGCGCGGGCTGATCGAGCGACTTCGGCTGTGGCCGGGTGCCGTGCGTGGCGGGGCGAGGAGCGGCTCTGATCGAGCGATGTCGCGAAACGCGCAAGCGGTTCGGGGTGTCCCGACGTCAGAGCTCGGCGCGCTGGCCCGCGGTCGCTCGAGACCGGCCCGATATCCAGCTGAAAAGTTCCGCTCGAGTGTGCGGCTCAGGTGGGGTCGCCCGAGACCCCCCACCGGCGCAGGGCGGCCCGGCTCGCGCGGAGGGCGTCCTCTTCATCATCGACGATCGACGACTCGGCCGTGTGGTCGGAGCGAGACGACGCCTGGCCCGAGGTCTCGGTTGCAGGGGTCGCCGCGTCGCGTCGGTCCGGAGCTACCGAGGTGTCTGCGGGTGGTGCGTCGTCACCCCAGCCGTCCAGGTCGACCGGAGCGGTGGCGTCATGGTCGACGCCGTCGGGCGCGGGCAGTCGGTCGACGTGGATGGCGCCGGTGTCGGCATCCGGGTTCACGCTGTCATCCATCGCTGCGGCGAGCGCATCGGCGGCGGCCGCGCGATCGCGTTCCACCGCGAGGTACAGCGACAGGGCCTCGGGGTCGTAGGCGTCGGTCTGCATCGACGTGTCGACGCGCGCGGGCGTCGACACGGGCGGTGCGCTCTCGACGAGTGCCATCGCGTCGTCGATGTCGCTGCGCGTGTCGGGCACGATGTGGTCGCCGCGGACCCCCTCGGCCAGGGCATCGAGCAGGGCCACCGCGTCGTCGACCACGTCGGCCTGTCCGGCGTCGTGGCCGTGGACCAGCCACCGGGCGAATTCCAGTTCGGCGTACAGGCGGGCGCGCTCCCGCAGCAGAGGGTCGGGGGACCGGTCGCCGGCCGCCGCGTATCCCTCGTGGACGTCGTCGGCGGCGGTGGGGGCGGATGCCAGCCACCGCAGGTCGACGGCCGGGTCGCCTACGCTGAGGCCGGCCCAGTCGAGGACTCCGACCACGTGCGGTACGCCGTCGTCGTCGTCGGCGAGGACGATCGACGTGCTGGTGGCGCCGCCCAGGACGACCGCGGACTCGAACCGCCAGAGTTCGTCGACGTCGAGGGCACGTCGCCAGCGCAGCATGAGGTCGTCGCTGACGCGTCCCGTGGCGTCGGCGCGATCGAGCAAGCGTCGGATGTCGTCACGGACCTGCTCGGATGTGCGGACCGGGAGACCGTCCGTGCGCACGATGGATGCCGGGAGGGCATGGACGGCCGCGAGCGCCCCGCCGATCGCGGGTGCGTAGCCCGGACCCTTCGGCAGCTGCGCGGGATCGATGCGGTAGCCCTCGATGCGGTCGACCACGAGCACGCGCTGCGCACCCGATCCGCTCTCGCCGAGCACCTCGGGAACCGCGAACGGCAACAGTGCGCGCACGCCGGCGGTCAGCGCGTGCAGCGCTCGCGACTCGGCGGCCAGGTCGTGGGCGCCCTCCTCGCCGGCCGGCATGCGTACGACGACCTCGCGGCCGTCGTCGGTGCGCGCGAGAGCGGAGTCGAACCGTCCGCCCGCGTTCTCGGTGAGGATCCGAGCGCTGGTGAACACGGTGCCGGGCAGAGCCGTCGTCGCCGACGCAGCTAAAATGAGGGGCGAGCGTGCCATGCCTCCCAGGGTAGGTGGGGCTCTCGTCCCGCTGTCCACGCCACGCCCTTGAGCGGGGGAGCTCGCGCCGGAACCGCCCGCCCCGTCCGTTCGTTCGAGAGGTGCTTCATGTCGCGCTCCGCGTTCACGCCGTCCGCCGCGGATCCCGCCGAGGGTCCGGAAGTGCGTATCGACAGGTCGGCAGAGGAGCGAGACGACGCCGATCTGCTGCCGCGCCTTCTGAAGGATCCCCGCACTCGTGTGCTCGCCGTGCGACGCGATACCGCTCCTCTCGTCGGGGGCCACCTCGCTCTCGTGGAGGTGGGTCGGCTTCATGGGGCCTCCCGCGAGAGCTCCGGGACATCGGTGCCCGGCGTCCACGAGTGGGCTTTCCTGGGCCGAGACGGCGACGGGCGGGCGATCGTGCTCGCCACCGTCGCCGATGACGCCCCCGACGATCTCGTCGCGGACGCTTCCTGGGCGCCCTTGCGCGCAGCCGGGGGCGATCTGCCCGCCGGGGAGGCGGAGGTGCTCACCACCGCCGTGGCTCTGGCCGGCTGGTTGCGTGACGCCCCCTTCTGCCCCGCGTGCGGCACCCTCACCGAGGTGCGCCACGCCGGTTGGTCGCGACACTGCCCGGGGTGCGGTCGAGAGCACTTCCCGCGCACCGATCCGGCCGTGATCGTGCTCCTCACGTCGGCGGAATCCGACGACCGGATCCTGCTCGGGGCCAACGCCGCGTGGGGCGGCCAGAGGTACTCGTGCTTCGCGGGGTTCGCCGAGGCGGGGGAGTCGCTCGAAGATGCCGTCGCCCGTGAGGTGGGGGAAGAAGCCGGTGTCGGGCTGCGCGACATCGCGTACCGGGATTCGCAGGCGTGGCCGTACCCGCGTTCGCTCATGCTCGGATTCCGCGCACGGGTCGTCGACGACGCAGACGCCCGTCCCGACGGCGGGGAGATCGTCGAGGTGCGCTGGTTCACCCGGGACGAGATCGGTGCGGCGCTGCGCGGCGAGTCCGACGTGACCCTGCCGGGCGCCGCGTCCATCGCCAGACGCCTCATCGACGACTGGTACCGGGGGATCGCGTGACCGGCCCACTCGACGACCTCGATGAGAACCAGCTCGAGGCCGCTCGTGCCCTGCGGGGGCCGGTATGCGTGCTCGCCGGCGCCGGGACCGGCAAAACCCGGGTCATCACGCGGCGCATCGCGCACGGCGTCGATACCGGTGCGTACTCGCCTCAGCGGGTGATGGCGGTGACCTTCACCGCCAAGGCGGCGGGTGAGATGCGGGGGCGTCTGCGTGCGCTCGGCGTGTCGGGCGTATCGGCCCGGACCTTCCACGCCGCAGCCCTCGCGCAGGTCAACTTCTTCTGGCCCACCCTCGCGGGCGATCAGGCGCCCTCGATCATCGACAACAAGGTGCGCATGCTCGCGCACGCGGCCGACGGCGTGGGGCTCTCGCCTGACACCGCCACGCTGCGCGACGTCGCGGCCGCGATCGAGTGGCGCAAGGTCACTCTGCGCTCCATTGACCAGTACGCCGCAGACCGGCCCGAGGGGGTCGGCCGTCTGGGCGTCGACCAGGTCGTCGCCCTTCAGCGCGCGTACGAGAAGCTCAAGGACGAGCGGCGGCAGATGGACTTCGAGGACGTGCTGCTCACGTGCGCCGGCATGATCGAGGCCGAGCCCCACGTCGCCGCCGCGGTGCGAGAGCAGTACCGGCACTTCACCGTGGACGAGTATCAGGACGTCTCGCCCCTGCAGAATCGCGTGTTGGAGCTGTGGCTGGGGGATCGCCGCGACCTGTGCGTCGTGGGCGACGCGAGTCAGACGGTCTATTCGTTCACGGGCGCCGACGCGCGGTACCTGCTGGACTTCGGGCGCACTCACGAGGATGCGCGCGTCGTGCGACTCGAGCGCAACTACCGTTCCACGGCCCCCGTGCTCGCCGTGGCCAACGAGCTCATGCGCGGACGAGCGGGCGCCCTCGAACTCGTCGCGGCCAGCGCCGTGGACACCCCGACGCCCACCGTGCGCGCATTCGAAGACGACGAGGACGAGGCCACCGCGGTGGCGAGGTCGATCGCCGACTCCCTGACACGCGGAGTCGACCCGCACGACATCGCTGTGCTGTACCGCGCCCATGCGCAGTCGGCGGCGCTGCTCGCCGCGTTGTCGCGGGTCGGCGTGGCGGCATCGGTGCTGGGCGGGCGCAAGTTCTTCGATCTGCCGGAGGTGCGCCAGGCGCTCATGGCCCTGCGGGCGGCCTCGGTCGCCCCGATGGAGACGGGTTTCCTCGCCACGGTGCGCGACGTGCTGCGCAGCGTCGGACTCACCGACGACCCGCCGGCGGCCGGCGGCGCGCTGCGCGAGGCGTGGGAAGCGCGGGCGGCCCTGCTGCGTCTGGCCGAGGACGCGCCGGCGGGAACCGACCTGCGCGCGTTCACCGACGACCTGCAGGCACGCGCGCGCGATCAGCACGAGCCGACGACGCGCACGGTGACGCTCGCCACGCTCCACGCGGCGAAAGGTCTGGAGTGGGATCACGTGTACCTCGTGGGGGTGAGCGAGGGGCTGTTGCCCATTTCGTACGCGAAGACGTTCGAGGCGGTCGATGAGGAGCGGCGCCTCGCCTACGTCGGCGTCACGCGAGCGGCGCGGACGCTGTCGGTGAGCTGGGCGCGGGGTCGAGGGCGCGGGGAACGCTCTCCGTCGCGCTTCCTTCAGGAGATCGGCAGTGGCACTCTTCGCTCGGCCGATGCATCTCCCAGGCCCGCCGGAACGAATCGGCGCGCAGGCGCAGCGACCTCGACGTCGACGCGATCGGCCCCCTGAGCAGGAATCGGGCGGCGCGTCCCGCTTCGGCGGCGAGAGCCACGTCGACGTCGGGGCGGGGGCGGCCCAGGAGCTGCGCGGCGATCATGGGCCACTGCGCGTCGTCGCGGCGTCGGGTGGCGTCGAGGCAGGCGAGGCACGCGGTTCGGCCGGGGACGACGACGGGACCGATGGTCGCACCGCCCGCGTCGAGCGTGAGGGGGATGTGCGTCACGTCGTCGCTGAGCAGCACGGCCGCGCGCCGCGGGTCGACGCGGTGGGCGGCCAGAAGCACCACGTGCGCGCCGGTCGGCACGCGGTGTCCTGCCGGTCCGGCCCAGGGGGTCACGCTCGTGCGCGCCGGGAGGGCAGCGAGGACGGCCCGAACGGCACGCGCCGGCAGATCGTCGACGACCTGCAGAGCGATCGGCGCCTGTCGCCTGCTCGACGCGATCGCCGGCGCCACCGCGTCGAGCAGGGCGTCGCCGTCGCCGTCGGCCGCGCCGTGGAGGCGCGCGAGACCGCGCACCTCGGCCCGCGTCGTGCCGGCCGCGAGGGCTGCGACCACGACGTCGACCCACCGACCGGCGAAGGGGGTGCGCGCCAGCTCGGGCGCGCCGAACTGCACGCGGCCGTCATCACGCCAGAGGGGGAGAGCGGAGGGATCGAGTCGGATCATGGCCCGATCCTGACGAGCCCATCGACCCCGGATGCCGCTGTCCCCACCCGCGGCCGCACTTCCCGGCGTGGGGAGGAGCCGTACCCCGGCCGGCGTCCGAGGTGATCGGCAGCGCCCTCATCCCGGCCGTGCATCGGCGTGGGCCACAGGCCGTAACGACCGCGCCCGGGGCGGACAGCACGTCTCATCCCCGGGCGCGTTCGAGCGCGAGAGCCCTACACCGGCCGCTGGTCGCCCGGCGCGGAGTCGTCGTCGGGCCGCTCGTCGGTCGACGTCGGCGCGGCGCCCGCGTCATCGGCATCCGTTGCCGTGTCGTCGGTTCGGCCACCCCCGGCCTCCTCGGCCAGCAGCTGCGCGAGCGCGTCGTCCATGGCATCCGAGGGAGCCGCCTCGCCGCGGGAGGCGGCGGTGAGCCGCGCGATGAGGGCGGCGGGATCGTCGATGTCGTCGGCGGTGGGCATGAGGTCGGGGTAGTCCCACAGCGCGTCGCGCCCCTCGACGCCGACCGCGTCGGTCACCTGGCGCCACATCGCGGCGGCTTCGCGCATGCGGCGGGGACGCAGCTCGAGGCCGACGAGCGAGCCGAGCGCCTGCTCGGCGGGGCCACCGACCGCTCGGCGTCGACGAACGGCCTCGGCGATGCGCACGGCGGACGGAAGGCGCGAGGTCGCGTCCTCGGTGACGACGTCGACCCAGCCCTCGATCGTGGCGAGCAGGTTCTCGAGGCGCGTGAGGGCCGCGGTCTGCTCCTCGGAGCGCTCGGGCAGCAGCGCTCCGCTCTCGAGCGCGCCGCGCAGCTCTTCCGGCTGCGACGGGTCGAAGCGCGAAGCGAGTTCTTCGAGGGCGTCGGTGTCGACGCGGATGCCGTGCGCGAAATCCCGCACCTGCGAGATGACGTGCAGCCGCAGCCAGCGCGCGTGACGGAACAGCCGGGCGTGCGCCAGCTCGCGCGTCGCGAGGTACAGCGCCAGCTGGTCGTCGGGGATCTCGAGATCACGGCCGAAGTCGGCGAAGTTCTGCGGCAGGATCGCCGCCTCGCCGTCGGGCATGACCGGGATGCCGACGTCGCCGCCGCCGACGACCTCGGTCGACAGCCGCCCGACGACGTGACCGAGCTGCGTGGCGAAGAGCGACCCGCCCACGGTGCGCATGAGGCGCCCCGCTCCGGCGATCATCTCCTGCATGTCATCGGGTGCCTGCTGACCGAGCGCCGTGGTCAGCGCATCGGCGATGCTCGTGGCGACGGGCTCGGCGAGCTCCTGCCACACCGGGAGCGTCGCGGTGACCCAGGCGCCGCGGGTGACGGCGCGAGGCGGTCGCGGCAGGTCGGAGATGGTCGTCGCCTCACCCAGCCACAGTCCCGCGAGGGTGAAGGCCTGGTCCAGGTCGTTGCGCTGACCCGTGGTCACGCCCAATCCGTCCTGGTTGGCGATGTGCAGGGCCTGGCGCTCGGCCAGGCTCCAGTCGACGCCCTCCTGAGTACCCGCGAACGCGCCCTGCAGCTGATTCATGACCTGCTGCAGCATGGCGGGGTCGATCTGCATGCCCGACAGGCGGGAGAGCTGCTCGGGGTCGATCCCGCTGGTGTCGCCCGACATCAGGCGACGCATCAGCTCCTGGAACTCCTCCTCGGGGCTCCGGTCGTCGGGCCCGCGGTTCTCGTCTGCCATTTCGGCCGCCTTTCAGCCAGGTCTGGGGGAACGAGTCCTACGCTAGTCGCACGCTTCCCCGCATCTGCCGGCCCGGCCCCGCGCCGCTTACGCCGCACGCGAACGACCCGGCAAAGGACCCCCACCGTGACCCTGTTCGATGAGAACGTCGCCGTCGTGCCGGCGCCCCGCGAACGGTGGAGTCGCCGCACCGTCACCGGTGTGTGGGCGCTCAGCATCGCGTCGCTCGTTCTGCTCGCCCTCACGTTCCTGCCCTCGGCATACGTCATCCAGCAGCCCGGTCCGGTCTTCGACACCTTGGGCACCTCGAAGAACGCCGACGGACAGGACGTCCCGCTCATCACGGTGCCGGACGAGGACGACACGACCTCGACCGGACAGCTCGACCTGCTGACGGTGCAGGTGAGCGGTAATCGCGAGCGCACCCCCTCGTGGCTCGAGCTCGCCGGGGCGTGGTTCGACCGCTCCCGCGCCGTCGTGCCCATCGACCGCATCTTCCCCGCGGGTCAGAGCACCGAGCAGCGCAACAACGAGAACGCCGCCCTGATGACCGACTCGCAGAACGAGGCGAGCGCTGCCGCCCTCCGCGAGCTCGGATACGACGTTCCCGCGGAGATCACCGTGATGACCATCGACGAAGCCGGAGCGTCGGCGGGTCGGCTGCAGCAGAACGACGTCATCACCTCGGTCGACGGCGCGGCCGTCACGAGCGTCGAGGCGATCCGCTCGAAGGTCCAGGATGCCGCGGGCGGCCCGGTCACCGTCGGCTTCGAGCGCGACGGCATCCCCGGTTCCACGCAGGTCACCCCGCGCGAGACGACGGCGGACGGTCAGACGCAGTACCTTCTGGGCGTCGGCCTCGGCATCTCGTTCGATCTCCCCGTCGACGTCACGATCCAGCTGAACGACGTGGGCGGCCCGAGCGCGGGGATGATGTTCGCGCTCGGCATCATCGACAAGATGTCGCCGGGCGACCTGACCGGCGGGGTGCACTACGCCGGCACCGGCACGATCGACGCCGACGGCAACGTCGGACCGATCGGTGGCATCCGTCAGAAGCTCTACGGGGCAAAGGATGCCGGCGCGACGATGTTCCTCGCTCCCGAGGCGAACTGCAACGAGGTCGTCGGCCACGTGCCCGACGGTCTGCGCGTGTTCTCCACGTCGACCCTCGAGCAGTCGCTGACGGTGCTGGAGACGGTGCGCGACGGGGGCGATCTCGACGCCCTGCCCACGTGTGGCTCGGGATCGTAGCATTCACGGCATACCCCGAGAAGGCCGCGCCTAGGATGAAGGGGTGACCACGACCTCAGTGCCGAACCAGGCCACGCCCCCGAACCGCTCCCGACGGATCGTCTCCATCACACTGGCGGTGATCGCGGCGCTCGTCGTGGCGTTCTTCGTCTTCGCCAACCTGTATTCCGACTGGCTGTGGTTCTCGCAGCTGGGCTTCACCGGCGTGCTCACCACGCAGTGGATCGGCCGCAGTGTGATGTTCGTCGTCGGCTTCCTGGCCATGGCGGTGCCGGTGTGGGGCGTCATCCAACTCGCTTACCGCTTGCGTCCCGTGTACGCGCGCCTCAACTCGCAGCTCGACCGCTACCAGGAGGTCGTGGAGCCGCTCCGCCGCCTCGCCATGTGGGGCATCCCGATCTTCTTCGGGTTCTTCGCCGGCTTCGCCGCATCCGCCCAGTGGGAGACCACCTGGCTCTGGGTCAATGGCGTCGCGACTTCCGTCACCGACCCGCAGTTCGGGCTCGACACCGGGTTCTACCTGTTCGCGATGCCCTTCTACACCGCCGCCCTCGGGTTCGCCTCGGCCGTCGTGCTGGTGTGCCTGCTGCTGACGGGCGTCGTGTCGTACCTCTACGGTTCCGTGCGTGTCGGCCAGCGCGAGTTGCGCATCTCCAAGGCCGCGCGCATCCAGCTCGCCATCCTCGCCGGTCTGTATCTGCTGCTGCAGGGTGCGAGCCTGTGGCTCGACCGCTTCCGCACGCTCGTCGAGCCGTCGGAGCGCATCACAGGCCCCGGCTACGTGGCGGCGAACGCCGTCATCCCCGGCCAGACGATCCTCGCGATCGCCGCAGTGATCGTCGCGCTGGCGTTCTTCGTTACGGCGTTCCTGGGCCGCTGGCGCTACCCCCTCATCGGTACGGCACTGCTCGTGGTCTCGGCCGTCGTCGTGGGCGCGGCCATCCCGTGGGCGGTCACCACCTTCCAGGTGCGCCCGAACGAGCTCACCCTCGAGAGCCAGTACTACCAGCGCAACCTCGACGGCACGAAGGCCGCCTACGGCATCGACAACGTCGAGAAGGAGAACTTCCAGGCCACGACCGAGGCCGAGGCCGGCCAGTTGCGCAACGACGCGGAGTCCACCGCGCAGCTGCGCATCATGGACCCCGCCATCATCGGACCGACCGTGCGTCAGCTCGAGCAGTACCGCGCGTATTACCAGTTCACGAACCCGCTCGACGTCGACCGGTACACGATCGACGGCCAGACGCAGGACACCGTGGTGTCGCTGCGCGAGCTGAACATCGGTCAGCTCGGCGATGCCGCTTCGTGGCAGAACACCACCCTCGTCTACACCCACGGGTACGGCATGGTGGCGGCCGCCGGTAACGAGCGCACGGCCGACGGCGACCCGGTGTTCCTCGAGCAGGCCATCCCCGGCACGGGCTTCCTCACCGACCTGCAGTACCAGCCGCGCGTCTACTTCGGCGAGCAGTCGCCGACGTACTCGATCGTCGGTGCGCCCGAGGGCACGGATCCCATCGAGCTCGACTACCCGCTCGGCGCGGATGGCGGCACCGAGACCCGCACCACGTTCGACGGCGACGGCGGCCCCAGCGTGGGCAACGTCTTCAACCGTCTCATCTACGCGCTGAAGTTCCAGTCGGAGCAGATCCTTTTCTCGGACAGCGTGAACGATTCGTCGCAGATCCTCTACGACCGCGACCCCAAGACGCGCGTCCAGAAGGCGGCGCCCTACCTGACGCTCGACAGCGACCCGTATCCGACGGTCGTCGACGGGCGCATCAAGTGGGTCATCGACGGCTACACCACGAGCGCGAACTACCCGTACTCGACCGGTGTCTCGCTCTCGCGCGCGATCGCCGACTCGAACAACCCGGCCCCGACCTACGCGCTGGATGACATCAACTACATCCGCAACTCGGTCAAGGCCACGGTCGACGCGTACGACGGCTCCGTCGACCTGTACGCGTGGGACGACGAGGATCCGCTGCTGAAGGCCTGGCAGAACATCTACCCGACCTCGCTCCAGCCGTGGAGCGCCATGTCGGCCGACCTCATGAGCCACGTGCGCTACCCGACCGACCTCATGAAGGTGCAGCGCTCCATGCTCGGCGTCTACCACGTCGACGACGCTGTGTCGTTCTACCGTCAGGACAACCGCTGGACCACCCCGAACGACCCGCAGGACCCGGCGACCTTCCAGCCGCCGTACTACCTGACGATGAAGATGCCGAGCCAGGACGAACCGTCGTACTCGATGTTCACGAGCTTCATCCCGGCGTCCCAGGGTGGACAGGCACGAAACGTGCTCACCGGTTATCTCGCGGTGGATTCCAACGCCGGAGACCAGGCGGGATCGAAACGCGACGACTACGGACGCCTCAGGATGCTCGTGATCGATGCGGCCACCACGGTGCCCGGACCCGGTCAGGTGCAGAACACCTTCGACTCCGATACCGCCGTGTCGTCGCAGATCAACATCCTGCAGCAGGGGCAATCGGAGGTGCTGAACGGCAATCTGCTGACCCTCCCGGTCGGCGGCGGTCTGCTCTACGTGCAGCCGGTGTTCGTGCAGTCGTCCGGTGACACGCAGTTGCCGCAGTTGCGACGCGTGCTGGTGGCGTTCGGTAACGAGATCGCATTCGAGAACACGCTGAGCGAGGCCCTCGACACCCTGTTCGGCGGTGATTCCGGCGCCAACACGGGCGACGAGACCGTCACCCCGGTCGACCAGGGCCAGGGCGGAGGCACCGGCGGTACCGGTGGCGGGACCACCGTGCCGGCCGCCGACTACGCCGCGGCGCTGCAGGAAGCGGGCAATGCTCTCACCGCCCGACAGGCCGCGCTGACCAGCGGCGATCTCGCGGCGTTCGCCGAGCAGGACGCCCGCCTCACGGCAGCGGTTCAGCGTCTGCTGGCGCTCGAGGCGGAGGGACAGGGCGGCGAGGCCACCCCGACCCCGACCCCCGAGGCCACGCCGGCGGGCTGACCACCCTCACCACGACGCCGGCGCTCCGCATCCGCGGGGCGCCGGCGTCGTCGTTGCGCGCAGCGGGTGGCGGTCCCTTCGACAGGCTCAGGGACCTGGGTTCGGGCCGCGGTGGGGGTGGCTGAGCTCGTCGAGCCGCCGGACGGCGTGGGGCGCGTGCGCGCAGCGGGTGTCGGTCCCTTCGACAGGCTCAGGGACCTGGGTTCGGGCCGTGGTGGGGGTGCTGAGCTCGTCGAAGCCGCCGGACGGCGTGGGGCGCGTGCGCGCAGCGGGTGTCGGTCGCTTCGACAGGCTCAGGGACCTGGGTTCGGGCCGTGGTGGAGGTGGCTGAGCCCGTCGAAGCCACCGGACGGCGTGCGGCGCGTGCGCGCAGCGGGTGTCGGTCCCTTCGACGGGCTCAGGGACCTGGGTTCGGGCCGCGGTGGGGGTGGCTGAGCTCGTCGAGCCGCCGGACGGCGTGGGGCGCGTGCGCGCAGCGGGTGTCGGTCCCTTCGACAGGCTCCGGGACCTGGGTTCGGACCGCGGTGGGGGTGGCTGAGCTCGTCGAAGCACCGGACGGCGTGGGGCGCGTGCGCGCAGCGGGTGTCGGTCGCTTCGACAGGCTCCGGGACCTGGGTTCGGGCCGTGGTGGGGGTGGCTGAGCTCGTCGAAGCCACCGGGACCGGTGAGGGCCGTGCGACCCCGCGCTACGCGCTCAAGAACCACCACCAGATCAACAGCATCGTCGTGCCGAAGCCGGCGATCTGGTTCAACCAGAGGAAGCGGTTCCACCCGGCTGTGGCGCGGTCGCTGTCGGCATCCGTCACGTTCCGGTACGGCCAGCACACCACCAGGTAGGGGATCACGAGCACGGCGGCCAGCGGTCCCGGCCAGGCCGTGAAGAGCATCGCCACCCCGGCGAGGGCGTAGGCCGAGAGCGCGAAGCGCACGGTCCAGCGCGCCCCGCGGGCGGTGGCGATCGATGAGATGTCGGCGGCGCGATCGGCCTCGACGTCTTGCACGGCGCCGAAGGCGTGCGAGGCGACACCCCACAGCGCGAACGCGACGAACACGAAGACGAGCTGCCACGTCCACTCCGCCCCGGCGAGCACGAGGCCGTACACCGCGGGAGAGAAGAAGTGGATGCTGCTGGTCATCGAGTCGAGGAACGGACGCTCCTTCAGCCGCAGCGGCGGCGCGGAGTAGAACACGACGAAGAAGAGGCTCAGCGCCAGGACCAGCCACGACAGCGGCGACCCCACGATGACCAGGTACACCACGAACGGCACGCACGACAGCGCCGACGCCCACAGCGTCACCGGGTGCATGCGCTTGTCGAGCACGGCGCCGTGCGCACCGCCCTTACGCGGGTTGCGCAGGTCGGACTCGTAGTCGAACACGTCGTTCACGCCGTACATCGCGAGGTTGTACGGCACGAGGAAGAACAGGATGCCGACGATCAGCGGCGCGTCGATCTGCCGGGTCGTCAGCAGGTAGGCGGCGGCGAAGGGGAAGGCCGTGTTGATCCAGCTCACCGGGCGCGACGAGACGAACAGCTCCCGCACGACGCGGCCGGGGGTGAGTGCGGGCAGGGTCATGCGGCATCCTTCGACGAGGTGTGGGGCGAGAGCAGCGTGAACACCGCGGGCAGAAGGAAGGCGGCGCACACCGGGTAGGCGAAGTCCTCGATCGGCGCGAGTCCGAGCTTGAGTCCGCTGAGGTGTTCCTGCGGGTAGGAGAAGAGGTCCGCCGCGATCATCAGGTTGTCGAACACGAGGGTGAGAGCGACGAGCACGAGGGCCGTCAGGGCCGAGGATCTCAAGCGCTCCCGGAAGCGCGGGCGCGTCCGCGTCGCGAAGGTGACGACGATGGTCAGCATCACGAAGGGCAGCACGATGAGCGGGTACGTCACGCGGGTCGTCCCTCCGAGTCGGCACGGCCCGCGTCGCCCGAGTCACGGGCGGCATCCGTCGAGGCGACCTCGGCGTGGCGTGCGGCGCCGCGGGCGCGGGCGCGCCGCTCGAACACCGCGAACATCACCACCGTCAGGTAGCTGAGGAAGAGGAGGAAGAACACTTCCTCGAGCGGAAGATGCGGCGCGAGCATGACACCGACGAACAGCGGACTTTCGCCCTTGACGAAGACGCCGGTGGCGATGCCGACGAGATCCCACGCGAGGAAGAACGCCGTCCCCGCCAGCACCGTCGCCACCGTGCGCCAGGGAGCGACCCGCAGCGCGAGCGAGTACTTCCCGTCGATCATCATCATGCCGATCAACGAGAAGAGGATCGCGCCGAGGTAGATCCCGGGCACCTCAGACCGCCGCGCGCGCGGGTTCCGCCAGGGGACCGGCCGTGGTGTCGCCGGTCATGCGCTTGACGACCAGCTCGGCCGAGATGAGGCACATCGGTAGACCGATGCCCGGCAGCACGGACGTCCCCGCGTAGAAGAGGTTCTTCACCTTGCGCGAACGGTTCTTCGGGCGGAAGATCGCGCTCTGCGTCAGCGTGTGCGCGAGCCCCAGCGAGTTGCCGTGCCAGGCGTGCAGGTCTTCTGCGAAGTCCTCAGGGGCGATGGTCTTGCGCACGACGATGCGGTCGGCGAGATCCGGGATGCCGGTCCACTCGGCGATCTGGGCGATCACCCGGTCGGCGGCCTTCTCGATCCGCTCATCACCGGCGCCGGAGACACCGCCGCGCCCGCTGTCGGGATCGGCGGGGACGGGGACGAGCACGAAGAGGTTCTCGTGTCCTTCGGGGGCCACGGAGTCGTCGGACGCACTCGGGCGGCAGATGTAGATCGACGCGGGATCGGGAATCATCTTGTTCTCGCCGAAGATCGCATCGAAGTTCGTGTGCCAGTCGTCGGTGAACAGCAACGTGTGGTGGGTGAGTTGGGGCAGCTCGCCCTTCACCCCGAGCAGCAGCAGCAGCGCGCCGGGGCTGGGGACCTTGTCCTTCCACCACTTCTCGGGGTACTGGCGGTCCTTCTCTTCGAGCAAGTCGTTCTCGGTGTGATGGAGGTCGGCACCCGAGACCACGGCATCCGCCGAGATGACCCGTCCGTCGGCCAGGCGCACGCCGCGGGCGGTACCCGACTCGGTGATGATGGCATCCACGGGAGACGAGGTCTCGATGCGCACCCCGCGCTCGCGCGCGAGCTTCTCGATCGCCTTGATGATCTCGGTCATGCCGCCCTTGGGGTACAGCACGCCGTCGCCCAGGTCGAGGTGGCTCATCAGGTGGTACAGGCTCGGCACCTCGAACGGGGAGCCGCCGAGGAACACCGCCGGGTAGGCGAGGATCTGCTGCAGGCGGGTGTTCGTGAAGTCGCTGGTGACGCGGCTCCACAGCGTCCGCGTGAGCAGCGGGATCAGTGTCGGGAGGCGTTTGATGAGCGCCGGGTCGCGCAGCCCCTTCGTCGAGGAGTACGGGTCGTACAGGAACTTCGACGTCGACAGCTCGTACGCGTCTTTCGCGGAGTCGAGGTAGGCGTCGATGTTGTCGCCCGAGCCGGGCTCGTGCTCCTCGAACAGCGCGCGCACGGCCTCTCGTCCCGAGACGATGTCGATCGGCTCGCCCTTTCCGGGGGGACCGTAGACGCGGTACGCCGGATCGAGGCGCACCAGGTCGAGCTGCTCCGCGGCGCTGGTGCCCAGCAGCTGGAAGAAGTGGTCGAACACCTCGGGCATGAGGTACCAGCTCGGGCCGGTGTCGAAGCGGAACCCGTCGCTCTCCCACGAACCGGCGCGCCCCCCCAGGGCGTCGCGGGCCTCGAACAGCTGGACGTCGTGCCCGCGGTCCGCGAGGAGGGCTGCCGTGCCGAGTCCGGCGATTCCGCCTCCGACGACGACGATGCGCTGGGCGCTCATGAGCGGGAACCTTTCGGAGGACGCCCCAGGAGGGCGCGAGCGGCGAGGGTGGCTTTGACACCGTCGGGGACACGGACGCGGGGGGCGCCGGCGGGGGAGGAGCGGAGGCGGCGCGACAGCTCCGCGAAGAGGTCGTGCGCGGTGGTCACCGCGGCCCGGCAGTCGGGCGGGAGGTGCGGGATGACGGATGCCGCGGCGGCAAGGTCGGCGTCGATGCGGTCGAGCACGGCGGTGCGCCGCTCGTCGTCGGCCGCGCCGTCGAGATAGTCGCGGCCGAGGCGGTCGGCGTCGTCGGCGAGATCGCGCAGGAAGTTCACGTCCTGGAACGCCGCGCCCAGACGCCGGGCGCCGTCGACGAGGTCGGCCGCGGGGCGGGCGGGGGCCGACATGCCGGCGTTGAGGAACACCTGCAGGCACATCAGTCCGACGACCTCCGCCGAGCCGTAGACGTACGCGTCGTGCGACAGGTCGTCGTGGGCGGCGGTGTCGATGTCGGTGCGCATCGAGGCGAAGAACGGGGCGATCAGGTCGGCGCCGATGCCGCATTCGCGGGCGGTGCGGGCGAAGGCGTGCACGACGAGGTTGGCGCTGAACCCGGAGGCGATGGCATCCATCACCTCGTTCTCGAGCCCGTCGAGCACCGCGCGTTCGCGCTCGGGAGAGAGGCCGGCGTCGTGGGCGGGACCGTCGACGATCTCGTCGGCGACGCGCACCAGGGCGTAGATGTTCCGCACGTGCGGGCGGGGCCGGGCGCCGAGCAGCCGGGTCGCTACGCCGAACGAGGTGGAATACCGATTGATGACGGCGGCCGCGGCGTCGTCGGCCGTCTGCGAATAGAGCTCGAGTCCCGTGTGGGCGGTGCTCACGGAACGCGCTCCGCCACGGTGTCGACGAGCTCGAGCAGCATGGCCTTGCACGCCGAGGGCAGCAGGGCACCCTCGACGATCATCGTGGCCTCTTCGAGCGTCTCGTAGACCATGCGCTCGAGAGCTTTGCGCGCGCCGGATGCCGACAGCGCGGCTTGAGCTGCGCGGATGGCGACCGGGCCGGTGTGGGCCTGCGCCAGCGCGAGGCTCACCTCGGGCCAGTCCGCGGTCTCACGGGCGAGCGAGATGAGGTGCGTCTTCTTCGCCTCGCGCAGGTCGCAGCCCTCGTCCTTGCCGGAGACGGCGGGGGTGCCGAAGGCGCCGATGAGGTCGTCGATGAGCTGGTAGGCGAGTCCCAGACGTTCGCCGAAGCGTTCGAGGGCATGCAGGGAGGCTTCGCTCGCGCCGGCCATGACGGCACCGGCCTGCAGGGGCGCCGAGAACGAGTAGACGGCGGTCTTGTCACGCGTGGCCTTGAGCACGGTCATGGCATCGACGTCGCCCGCGGAGACGGCGTTCTCGACGTCGGCGAGCTCGCCGGCGGCCGAGACGATCACGGCATCCTCGACGAGACGCATCAGTTCGGCGCGCATGCCCGCCGGCACGTCGGCCAGGGCGACGAGGCGACCCGCCTCGTGCAGGAGCATGTCGCCGGCGAGGATGCCCGCGGCGTTTCCGAGCAGGGCGGCACCGTCTTCGTCGGCGCCCTTCTCGAGACCGCGCTGGCGGAACTCGCCTCCGATGTTCGGGATGCCGCGGCGCTCGAGGTCGTGGTCGATGACGTCGTCGTGGACGACGAAGGCGGTGTGCAGCAGTTCGAAGGCCGCGGCGACCTGCCAGAGCGCAGACAGCGCGACGGCGTCGCCGTCGAGGGTGTCGTAGGCGGCGGCGACGAGCAGCGGCCGGAACCGCTTTCCCCCGGTGGCCGCGCGACGGATGGCGGATGCAAGGGCACGCGCTCCCTCGCCCAGCGGCACGACGCGGTACTCGAGGCGTTCGAGCGCCGTCTCGATCGCGTCTTCGATCTCTTGCCGAGCGGTGGGCGCGGAGGGGACGGCGACGATCACGATGCTCTCCTCACGGCGGGCAGGGCCTCGAACAGGTGCAGTTGCCGGGCCTGCATCACGAGCCACGGGCTGAAGGCCCAGGGGGTGGCGCTGATGGACGCGGCGAGATCGAGGGGGTCGACCCAGCGGTACTCGGCGACCTCGTCGGGATGGGGCTGCGGGTCCTCGTCGGTGCGGGCCACATAGACGGGGCAGATCTCGTGCTCGACGATGCCGCTGGCATCGACGGCCCGATAACGGAAGTGGGGAAGGGCGAGTTCGAGATCGCGCACGCGGAGCCCGACCTCGAAGCCGGCGCGGCGATGAACGGCCGCGATCATGGGTTCGCCGGGCGCGGGGTGCCCGCAGAACGAGTTCGTCCACACACCCGGCCACGTCTTCTTGTGCAGGGCGCGTCGGGTGACCAGCACCTGACCGTCGCCGTTGACGACATGACACGAGAACGCGAGGTGCAACGGGGTGTCGGTATCGTGCACGCTCGCCTTGGGCGCCGTGCCGATCTCTCCTCCGAAGTCGTCCAGAAGGACGACATACTCGGTCTCGCTCATCGTGCCTCCTGTTTGCTAGTTTAGCTAGCGATGTGAGCCTGACTATACCCAGGCGGAAAGGGGGTGTCCACCGTGACCAGCCCCGTGTCGACCTCTGGTAATCGACCCCGCGTGACCCAGTCGCTGCGCGCCATCCAGACGCTGAGCGATGCCCTCGATCGCATGCACAGCGGCATGAAGGGCGACATGGACATGAATGCCAGCGACCTCGCGACGCTGCGCATGCTGACCATCCGCGAGCATCGCGGGCAGATGGTGAGTCCGCACGATGTCGCCACTCATCTGCGCATCTCGACGGCCTCCACCACCAAGCTCATCGACCGCCTGGTGGCGTCGGGCCACCTCGAGCGTCGCCCGCACCCCTCCGACGGTCGCGCCCGCGTGGTCGTGCTCACCGACAAGTCGCGACGGGAGTTCTTCCAGCACTTCGGCGTCCATCTCGTCGCCATGCGCGAGATCGCCGACCGTTTCGACGACACCCAGCTCGCCACCGTCACGCGCTTCATGGACGAGCTCACCGAGGCCATCACGACCGACGACTGACGGGGCGCCCTGCGCGACCCCCTACCGCCGCCCCACCGGCCCCCGCGCCACGCGCACGCCGACGTCGTCGAACCCCTCCCGCGGACGCCCTCCCCGACGAGCGGTCGCCCGCACCAGAGCCGGGGCGTCCGACCAGCCTCCGCCCCGGAACGAGCGGGCGTCTCCGGCGCCGTCGGGGTCGTAGGCGTCCATGCACCACTCCCAGACGTTGCCGAGCGTGTCGAACAAGCCATGCAGATTGGGCAGGCGCGCGCCGACCTCCGACGGATGACCCACTCCGTCAGCGGCCGTCCATGCCACGTCGCGCACGGGTCCGTAGGCGGCGGAAACCGATCCGGCGCGGCACGCGTACTCCCACTCGTCGTCGGTGGGGAGGCGGAAACCGTCGGCCTCGGCATCCCCGTCGACGACCTCGCCGTCGAAGGAATACACCGGGTCGAGCCCCTCCCACTCGCTCAGCGCATTGCACAGTCGGATGGCGCGCAGCCAACTCACGTCGACGGCCGGGCGTCTCGGGTGGCGGGAAGGGATGCCGAGCAGCTCAGCGAGCTGTTCCTCGGTGACGGGGTAGACGCCGATCTCGAACGCCTCGACGACGATCTCCCGGCGCTCGGCTCCGCGCAGGTCTCCCCGCAGCACACGGCCGGCGGGGATCTTCGCCATCTCGACGTCGGTCAATGTTCGTCACCACTCACAGGTCAGGGGGCCTCGACAGCGGGACGGGGCCCGCGACGGCTCACTGAACCAGGGTGACGCACATCCCCGGCGCGTGAGGCCGGGGTGACAGCGGCGACTTTTCGTGTAGTGCTCAGGAAAGAACGAGGTCCGCCGTCGATCGCAGCCCCGCGCCGTCGGCCGGACGCGCCGCGGAGACGAGGGACGAGAAGTCGCCGGTGTCGAGGTCGGCGTGCTCGTGCGCGGCAGAGCAGTAGGACCTCTGCCCACGCCATACGGCACGACTGGGACGGAGGGTCGATCCACAGGTCTCGCAGCAGACGACGGTGCTGCCGAACACGACCGTGTTCACACCGTCTCGTACGCGCTTCAACACGTTGTTCATGTGGCTCTCCTCTTGACCGGCCCGACGCCCCGCGATATCCGTGACGGAGCGGGTCCCAGGAGCGACGTTACGGGCGCGTTACGCGCGGAGGGAGCGGCTTGGGGATTTCCTCGGGGGATCTTGCGATACGGTCGCTTTCCTTCAGAGAACCCTGCGCCGACGTCGATGTCGCGATCCTCACGGCGGGCGCAACCTCCCGCGATCGGCGTCCGAAGCCTCCGACCGCTTACGCCAGCTGCACCATCCACAGGTCGCTGTCGCCGGTGATGAACAGACGTGTCTCGTCGGCGTCGAAGGTGCAATTGCTCGCGACGTGGGGGGTGGGGATGACGCCCAGGCGCCGCCCCGTGTCGTCGACGATGACGATGCCCGCCTCGCTCGAGATCCAGAGCCAGTCGCGGCTGTCGACGGCGAAACCATCGGGGATGCCGGCATCCACTCCCGCGAAGAACCGCGGCGATCCGAGCGTCTCGCCGTCCCAGTCGCAGGCCACGACGCGGGGGAGCCCCTCGGCGTTCGATTCGGCGACGTAGAGCGTGCGCTCGTCGCGGCTGAAGGCCAGACCGTTGGGCTGGTCGAGATCGATCATGCGCTGGAGGCCTTCGCCCTCCTGCCAGCGGTAGACACTCTGGTGGGGGAGCGCGGGATCGGCGGGATAGCCTTCGCGCGGATCGGAGATGCCGTAGGTGGGGTCGGTGAACCAGATCGCCCCGTCGGATGCCACCACGAGATCGTTCGGCGAGTTCAGCGGTTCGCCCTCGAACGCGTCGACGAGCAACGTCGTGCCGTCGGCATCGGTCCGGCTGACTCCGCGGCGACCGTGCTCGGCCTGGACCAGCCGGCCCTCGGCATCCATGGCGTTGCCGTTGGCGAAATGCGACCGATCGCGCACGGTGACGATGCTGCCGTCCTCGCGCCACGCGAGCGTGCGGCGGCCGATCACGTCGCTGAACACCAGCGAACGCTCCTCCGGCCACCAGACGGGGCCCTCGGCCCAGGTGGCGTCGGCGTAGAGCGAGAGCAGCCGCGAGGTCGGTGGGAGGACGGCGGCGAGACGGTCGTCCCAGACGCGCGGCGAGGCGACCTCGACCTGCTCCGGGGAACGCGGGTGCTGGAGGATCTGGCCGTCGATGGGGAGAGGCATGGTCCCAGTCAATCCGGTCGGTCCTGGCGCGAAGAGCGGCTTGACGAGCTCAGCCGAACGGATGCGGTGTCGGGGCGCCGGGGGAGGAGGCGAACTGCACGAGCATCTGCCAGCAGGGCTCGTCGCCCACGGTGCCCGAGAGATGTCCGCGGTCGCCGGCGATCTCGTCGGTGTCGAGGTCCTGCCCGAAATGGATGTCTCCCGGACCCATCTCGACCCGCGCGCCATCCTGCGTCGCAAGGAACCAGCGCCCGCGCAGCGGAACGACCCACTGAGGATGAGGAGACGGATGCCAATCCCCGACCCAGCCGACCGGCAGCACCGCGAACAGCACGGCCGTCACCTCACCCGGGAAAGGACGCATCCACTGCGGATCCGCCCCGCCTCCGACGCTCTGCAAGCCGAAGCCGCGCAGGAGCGACTCGTCGAGGCGGCTCCGGCCGTCGAGCCCCGTCCACATGTGCACGAAAGGCAGCGTCGGCGGGCTGTCGGGGTCGCGGCCGTCGTTATCGAGAGGGGCGGTGGTGGTCGTCTGCATGCGACGAGTCAACCCGCGCGGCGGCTCACGGACGGAGGGTTGACGGCCGGGCCGCCCGACACACGTCGAAGGGCGCCGCCGACTTCCGTCGGCGACGCCCTCGAGAGACGCGTGGCGCGTCAGGCCTTGCTGCGGCGGTTACGGCGGGCCGTCGCGGCGACGGCGACGGTCGCGCCGGCGAGGACGAGGGCGCCACCGCCGACCCAGAAGCCGAGGAGCGAGTTCGCGTCCATACCCGTCACTGCCAGCGAGTCGCTCCCGCCGGAGGTGCCCCCGGCGCTCGTTCCGCTGCCGACGCTGGTGCCGCCGCCGACGACGCCGGTCGACGTGGTGGGGCTACCGTCAGCCGCGGTGCCTGCGGCGGTCAGGAGGTAGGTGCCGACCTGGGGCTCGGGGAGCGTGATGACAGCGGTCGCAGAGCCCGACGCATCCGCGAACTTCGTGACGGAGGCCGATGTCACGGCGAGACCGGCGGTCGCGATGTTCGAGCTGGTCACTCCGACGCCGGTGAGGGTGAACGACACGGGGCTTCCCGGCAGGTAGCCGGCGAAGCCCTGGGGCCCATCCTCGGTGATCTCGCGAGACTGGGTCCCCGGGGCGGTGGGGACGTAAGTCTGCGCCTGTACGGCAACCGGCGCTGCGAGAAGCAGCGCGCCAGCGAGCGCGGCCGTAGCGCCGACCTTTGCAAAATTGAGCTTCATGAATGCCTGCTTTCGAATCCGGGGTACCGGAGAGAGGTGGTCCGCGCTCGTGCTATCCGGCAACGACGTAAGGGGAGGACAACGGTGAAGCGGGTCTTTATAAGACATTCTGAGTATTGCCTAGGTACATTCCCAATGCAAACTGGGAGTGGTTTCCGGCACGTTAAATGTCACTGTACGGAACATTCTTGGGGTTCCTCGCGTCCGCACTACCCCAGAGTCGCGCTGGACGAGGAGATGCATCTCGCCTGGACGGCGGTCGGGAGCGACGCGTCCGCGGTCGGTGTGATGAGAGCCTCAGCCTCCGACGCCCCGGAATCCGATTCGACGGTGATCACGACCGTGTCTGTCGCTTGCGGACCGAGTGTCGAACCGAAGGTCAGCACGTCTCGTCCGTCGAACGATCCCTCCGTCGGACCTGTGCCGCTCGTGGTTGTCGCCGAGGCCAATCTCCACCCCTCCGGTAGGAAGATGTTGCTGACCACGGTCGCGGCGCCGGGCGCGGTCCCGAAAGCCCCATTTCCCGTGACGTATTTCGGCAGGCTGGTTGCGGCGTCCGTGGGTGCCGTGTTCGTCAAGGTCATCGTGACGGTGAGCTGACGGTCCTGGGCACTGCACGGGCCCCACGTGAGTGTCACGATCGGTCGAACGTAGAAGCTCATCTTGGACCCCGTCCCGTCGTTGAGATACACGCCGAAACGAGCGGTGTCTGAGTCCGTGGTCGGAATGGCGCCGGCGAGGGTTGTGCCATCGATGAGAGCTCTTTGCGTCGGATCTGCCGACCACAGGAGGATGCGACGTTCTTCGGTCGCGCGCGCAAGGGCAGTCACCAGACCGGTCGCGGACCCCCGTCCGTCCAGGAGAGCGGAGAAGACAGCGCCGGTTGCGCCGGCGAAGAAGGCATCTTGTGCAGCAGGCTCGGGGTAGCGCTGGTACACATCGTTCAGCAGAACGGACACGGCGCTGGAAGATGTCAGAGACTCCCCGTCCGGGAGAGCGACCGGTCCCGTGGCCTTCAGGAGGTAGGAAAGGGTCACCGGGTCGATTGCGATGACCCCGTCGACGTCGACTCCCGTCTGCTCGCGATACATCTCCTTCGCCAGCGGGCCGTCCACGGAGAAGTCGGGGATCTCCGTCAGGTTATGGAAGAACCGCGCAGGACGGGATCCATAGATCTCCCGCACGTCATCCGGCAGTTGCGCGGCGGGCGCCCTGATCCCGCGTGACAGCTCTGTGGCGGACCGCGTGTCGATGAGCGATATCACGCCCCCGTCGGTCCGCAGGAGAATCGCGGTGCCGGTGATGCCACCGAGAGAACGCCACTCGGCGTTGTTCTGGACGAGGACGAGGTACGAGCGCGGACCGTCGTCGCCCAGCATGGCGGGGAGGAGCTTCGTGGCCCGTGCGAGCGCGTCGATGGCGGCGGACGACCGGGTGAACAACGCGTCGGCTCGATCGACTGCTGAGCCGACCGAGTTGATCAGGGGGGTACGGTCGAGGCTCTGAACGGCGGATGCTGCGCGACCCGATGCGTCAGCCGCACGTTGCGCCGTCGGCTCGAGCTCGACCAAAGACGCTGTATCGAACCGGCCGCCGCTCGGCCGCAGATCGTCGAGGGAAGTATCCTGCGCGACCGCCGCCAGAGGCAGTAACGCATCGGTGAGAAGCTGATCTGACGAGGCGGCGATGGTGCGGAAGGCGGACAGTTGTGGGCCCAACCACGGTGTCCGTTCGGCCAGGGACCAGATCCCGTCAGACGTGAGTTCGTGGGCGCCTCGAGCCTCGGTCGCGATGTTCTCAAGGGCAGGCCCCGCGAGGGACGGGTCCGCCGCGAACTCCGCTGATACGTCGGAAACCGACGCCTCTACACGAGTCAGATGTTCATATGCCAGCGCGCCTCGCACCCCGACCCACACGATGATGAAGCAGGCGACGACGGACAAGGCCGCCAGAACCCAGGTGGCGAGTCTTCCTGCGTGGTGCAGCCGCGGCGGAAGGATTCGGGAGCTCAATCGGCGAGCGTCCGTTCCGCGATCCGCCAGCGTGCGGACTTGCGTCCCTTCACGTCGCAACGCTCTGAAGACGACAGGGCCGATCCGTGGCGACTCACGCGTCTCGTGCGACTTCTCGTGCGGTTCGACGAGACCCCGGATCGGCTGAACCTCTGGATGCTTCGCTCTCGCCGGTCACATCTGTCGAGCCGGTCCGGAATCGCAGTGAGGCCAGCGTCTTCGGTTCCCGATCGACCGGCCCTCCTCCTTCGCCGTAGCCATAGACCGAGCCGTATCCGTACCCGTACCCGTAGGCGGAGTAGTAAGAGTCCGGTCCTCTTGTGGGCACCATCGACATGACGAAGCCGGCCAGGTTCGCATCCACGGCGTTCAGTGCTTCGGTCGCACCCGTGAGCTGATGTTTGGTTGTTCGACCAGCGGCTACCACCATCAGCGCACCGCTCGTGAGTCGCGAGAGGATGGCCGCGTCTGTCACCGGCAAAAGGGGAGGACCGTCGCAAAGGACGACGTCGAAGTCGTTCTCGAGAGCGCCGAGAAGCACGCCCATCTGGGTGGAACCGAGCAACTCACTCGGGTTCGGCGGAATCTTGCCGGCGGGGAGGACGTACAAACTCCGCCCGCCCCAGGGCAACATGACGTCGCGAACGTTCGCGCGACCGATCAGAACGTCGGTGAGACCCGCACCGCCCTCGATGCCCAGGTACTCGGCCACCTTCGGCTTGCGCAGGTCCGTGTCGAGCAGTGCGACTCGTTTTCCTGCGTCAGCAAGAGCGATCGCGAGATTGATGGTCGTCGTGGACTTGCCTTCGCTGGGAATCGAGCTGGTGATGACGAAGCTCGATCGGCCGCCCATGTCGAGGAACTGCAGGTTCGTGCGAAGTGCTCTGAACGACTCCGCGCGGGGACTCGACGGGTCAGCATGAACAATAAGCGGCCGCTCTTTTGCCTTGGCGTCGTACGCGATCGCGCCGATGGCCGGAGCGCCCGTGATGAGTTCGGCGTCCCGCGGGGTTCGGATCCGGTTGTCCAAACTCGTCCTGAGAACGGCGACGAGGATGGCCAATCCAGCTCCTACGAACAACCCCAGAGCCACATTGAGAAGTGTGTTGGGGCTCGAAGGCGCCAACGCGGGTTCGGCCTGGCTGACGAGACTCAGCCGCACCGGGCTCGATCCGTCACTTGCTTCGGGCTCCAGCCGCGGCACGGCGGCGGACAGGCTCGTGGCGATGGCGTTCGCGATGTCGGCAGCGCTTTCCGCGTTCCGATCAGAAACCGTCACGGTGATGAGAGTGGAGTTCGGCGACGCTGTCGCCTTCACCTCGCTTGCGAGTGCCTTGGCCGTGACGTCCAGATCGAGGCTGTCCACGACGGGCTGCAGCACGATGGGCGTGGACACGAGTCCGACGTAGGTGTTGATGCGCGCCTGCGTGAAGCTCGAGCCTTGCTGAAGTTCTGCGACGGTGTTGCCCGATTGCGTGGACACGAAAACGGTGCTCGACGATTCGTAGATGGGAACGCGGGTGAGCGTGTATCCAACCATGACTGCGGCGCCCAGCAATGTCAGCACAATCATGACGAGCCAGTTTTTACGCAGGATACGGATGTAGTCGCTGAGCTCCATGGTGCCTTTCAAGAACGCGCCGCCAGCCTGTTCAGCCCAGCCGCAGGAATGAGCCCCAGTCTTCCACAGGAATCGTCAGGTTCAGGATCGTTGCGCTACAACCATGTGTCGATTGGGCGTCGATTTAGGTGTCTACGGGATTGAAGGTTCTTGCCGAACCAGCCGGGTGAACCGATCTCCAGTCGCATCCGTCGTTCTCATTCAGGATGATGCTGAGACAGCGGATCATCCCTCGCGTGTCGGTCCCAGAGCAACGAGGCGGACTACGCGTTCCACCGCTATCAACGCCGGCTCCAGTTGACGGGCGGCTTGCTCGTAGACAGCGCGGGATCGCCGGTACGGATCCACGACGTCGTCGTCATCCGGCCGCATGGGAGGCAGCACCAGACCTCGTCGAGCGTTCACAGCGGCGAGCGCCCCCGCGAGACGGGAATGGGGGTCGCCGGCGGTGTTCGAGGCGGCCTCCGAGAGTTCCGCATCCGACATCTCCTCGGTGAGGCGCGCGAATTCCCGCGCCGTGAAACAGCGACGCATCTGCGCCGGGGCGAGCTCGACCACCTCGCGGCGGTGTTCTCGGGCCATCGCCACGGTGAGATCGACGGCCTCTAGGTCAGTCGCCGTCAGACACCGGGCGCGATGTCGCGCGAGTTCGTCGGCGACGGCCCCCATGCCCACCCCCGTCTCTACAGCTTCATGGGTGGCATGCATGCCTTCACGCGGCCGCGTACCCGCGCTGTCGACCCTCACACCGAGGGTCGACAATCGAGTCCGCAGCACCTGCGCGGCGACCGGTGATCGGCAGATATTGCCTGTGCAGACGGTCATGATTCTCAGCACGGCGGCCTTCGGTTCGAGCGACGGGAATGTCGCGGTCGGTTATATCGACGGTAGCTTAATGACGTGCTGACGAGTCTTTTCGACGATCCACCCGGGCGTTTCACTGAACCCGACCGACCATCTCAGTCGACCGCCACGTGAGTCGCGACGGCATGACGGTGCAGAGCTCGGCGGCGAGGCAAGAGCGGTCGAGCCGTGCCCGCTCGGATTGGCGACTGGGTGGGCGGGGTGTGCATCGTTGGGACGGTGTCGTCGTTGCCACCGCCTTGATCAGCTGCGGTGTGGCTGTCATCGCCTCAGGTTGGGTCGGCGGATCGCCCATGGCATGGGCCCCCGCGTTATCGATGGTCGTCCTCTGGGCGGGACTTGGCCTCCCCGCCGTCCTGGCGTTTTCGAGAGGAGTGCCAGCACGCCTCCTCACGTTTCACGCGCGCGACCTGCTGTGGGCGTTCTGCCTGGGTCTCGCGTTACGCATTCTCCAGGGCATGCTCAGCAACGCGAACTCTTCGCCGTTCCCTTCGTTCTCCGGTGGAGCGGATACCCGCGACGAGCTAGTGGGACTGTCTTTTCGAGTGGCGAGCGGACTCGTCTCGCCCCTGTTCGAGGAGTTCTTCTTCCGAGGCGTCCTTTTGGTGGCCATTTACCAGATGCTGCGAAGACCTCTCGGCTTCGTCGGCGCAGGCGTCGCCGCGACGGTGGCGTCCGTGGCGTTATTCGTATGCCTGCATCTCTTCTTCGAGGGGTTGAGCGGTGCAGAGGTCACCCAGCTCGTCTTCGTCGGTTTCGGCTGCGCCGTGTATACACTCGCGACCGGACGCCTGTGGGGTGCGGTGTTGATCCATCTGACCTACAACGCGTCCTTCTTCGGCCTCATGGCACTCGGAACCGTCTGAGGTCGCCGAGACCCTGCGGTGAGGGCACGATCGGACATCCCCCCGAGGAAGCTCGCGCCACGGCGGGTGGACCCGGTGAACATCCACCGCAGCGGCTTGATCCGATTGATTGCCTCGTAGATGCCCAGGCTCACGCCCAAGACGAAGATGACCGTCAGCGCCCAGGACAGCCAGGGAACGGACGACGCTCCTTTCGCGAGGATAGCCGCGGCGAGGATGAGGGGCTGATGAACGAGGTAGACCACGAGTGATGAGTCGACGAGGACACGGACGAGTCGGCTCGATCGATCGAGGAGACCCCTCGCAACACGCAGACAGAGGATGGCTGTCGTCAAGCCCCCGACCGTCCACATGAACGCGACCGCTGCGAGCGCGGTGTTGCTCTCCGCTCCCACGACGACCTTGAGCATGATGACGCAGGCGATCGCGACCGTCGCGAACGTGCCGAGCGTCCAGATGGACACGCGGTTGACGGATGACAGGCGACTGGCCCCATCGGCTCCGAGGAGGCAGCCGAGAAAGAAGGCCGGCGCGAAAATGGGGAGATTGCGACTTAGCAGGCCGCTGAGAAGCTCATCGGCGCTCACGGCCTGCCAAGCGGCCAGCCCCAGAACGACAGCAACCCCCGCGCCGATCGCAGCGCAGGATACGGCGATCGTCGGTCTCCGATCGAACTGAGCGAATGTTGTTCTGCTCCATGAACCCAACCGTGCCCGGCCGACGAACCGGTAGATCAGAGCCAGAGCGACGCAGTACACGAGGAGTTCGGCGAGGAACCACAGGTGCATCGTCCACCAGCTCGACGGTGGCCACAGCTTGCTGAGGGCGAATTGGATGGCGCCTTCCCAACTGTCGGCCCGGTAGTACCCGGCCAGTAGCCACTGCAGAGGGCTGAGTAGCAGCATTCCGAAGATCAAAGGAATGCCGAGGCGGACCGCTCGCATGCGAAGCCAGGTAGCTTCGTTGTAGCGGTCCAGCATCAGCGTTGCGAAGAACCCGGCGATCATGAAGAAGGTGGGCATTCGCCAGACGTGGAGGAACTCGGCGAGCCCCGCAAGCGTCGGTGTTGACGTGGGAGCCGTCACAACCCAGTTCTCACCGGAGAATGCAAGCGCGGAGTGGAACGGGATGCCGAGAAGCATCAAAATTGCCCGCATGCTATCCAGATATGCGATTCTCGGTCGATCGGTCGTCATCGCTTGATCCTTCCCGCCGAGGATTGGTCGCCGGGTGAGCCGCGCAAGATGCGGTTGAGCACTCCGATGAAAACAATTATGACGAGCAACCTCGCCGATGCTTGAAGCAGTGGGCCGCGCAGGATGATGAAAAGATATCCCGCTAGCAACGCCGTCCCGACTTGCGTTCCGATAGGTGCTTGATACGGCAGGCTTAGCCCCCTGGCGTACGTTCCATCCAGGCGCGCGCCGAGAAGCCCCAACGCGAGAAGAAAGACAATGACGCCCGCCCAGCCGAAGTTCATCCACCCTTCCGTCCACAGCGGCGACGAGAGATTCGTGTTTCGCATCGCGAGCCACTCGCCGAGCACCACACCGCTATCCAGCGGTTTCGCGGGCCAGACGGACCGCGGGACCCAGAAGAGCAAGACGCCGGCCAGTTGGCGGCCGAGGGAGTATCCGACGTCGTTGGTGAACGAGATCGAATTGTTGATCATTGTGTACTGATCGAAGTCTTTCACAGCTATCGTCTCCCAGATGGAGCCGCGAGCGATTGCTTCCTGTGGATTCGCGTATCGGGTGACGTCCGAAACGGGGAAGATGACGATTGCTGCAAGTATTCCGCCCACGATGGCCAGATCCTGCCCGGTCTTGGATCTAACGACAGTGAAGAAGACACCGAGAAGGACGGCGAGGAACCAGTAACGCGGATTGGAGATGGGGTTGTTGACGATAATGTTCGCGATTGCGAGCAACGCGATCACGAACCCGTCTGGAATTCTTATCGACATTCGCTTGTATCGCGATGAGAAGAGGTAAGCCAGTAGGCAGAAAAGTGGCCCCACTTTCGCGAGAGAAGCAACGACCGCCCGGGTAGCTTCGCCCCCATCGCTCGATAAGGACTCAGCAGTGGCTATGCCTAGGTCTTGTCTCGAACTGAAGAAGGCACCGACGCCGCCCGCAGACGAGATGTAGTACAGAGCGACGACGAGGGTGAGACTCGACAAAAGGCGGAGAGCGACGATTCCGCCCGACGTCACGAGCGCACCGCTCTGCTCGGATGGAACGGGGAAGGCCCCTTGATCCTTGTTGCGGCGACGCTGATGGACCGCGTAGCCCACATCGAAGGCTCCGCATCCCACCAGGATGATGAGTGAGGTGGTGATCGGCTCCACGCCGACGGAGTAGTACTGCTCTCGGTCGAGGAGATATTGAACGAGCGGTACAACTCCGAGAGTGATGTACACGAACATGAAGAACACCGAGGCGAAAGGTTTGCGCTCGGGGGACAGGAAGATCATCGTGAGCCGAATCGCGGCATAGCCCAGTGGGAGGAGTCGCAGCACGAGGTTGCCGCCGTCGTACGCCGACGGCAAGGTCGTCAGCGCGATCACAGGGAGGACTATCAGCAGCCCAAACCCGAGGCCGATTGCTAAGAATCGCCGGGCTTGGTTAGTGGGTCGCTCGCCGGGAACATGTCGTGCTTCCTTTGCGAACTTCCGCTCAGTCAGCGCGATTCGCGAGGGAGCCGTGGGGGAGCGTCCGTGCATTATCGGGGGTTCCTTCGCAGCCAGTACAGACGAATGAGATAGGTAGACCACCGCACGAAGGTTGCGAGACAGAAGCCGATGGTGCCGCCTGTCACCCCACCCATGCTGGCCCCCGCTGCAACCGACGAGAGGAGGACAGCTGCGAGGGCCAGACTGCTCCACACCACGAAGCCTTCATCGTCGAGTCCTTGAAGCGCGTTGGTCATAGGAGTTGCGACGCCGAGGAAGAGGATGGCGTAAAGCGACCACCCCAGCGCGGCACCGGTATCCCCGTAAGAGTCTCCGAGAAGCCACTGAACGATCTGCGATCCGAACACGGCTACGGGGGCGCACAGCAACGCGAGAGCGGCCGTCGCCCCGATCAGTCGGATGGCTATCCGTCGCGCGTAGCTGCCGGATTGTCGTGCTGCGTGCGGCAGCATGATGGATCCGATCGCCCCGGGGATGATGAGCACGGGCTGGGCCAGACGCGTCACCGCCGCATACCGCGCCGCTGTGTCGCTCCCGGTCAATGCCGTGACGACGGCGGCGTCGAGGAGCCTGCTCTGGCCCGCCAGGAATGGCCACATGTACCGCGAACTGCGTCGGATCACCTGTCGGAGCGGGGTAGGAGACCGTTCCTCGGAGAGGCGGGTACGGACGTAACGGGTTCCGACGAACTGCGCGAATGCGCCGCCGACCGCGTACGAGAGGCAATACGCCAAGGTTGCGTCCCAGCCGCAGACGACCGCGACCACCACTCCGATCAGATTGATGCCGCGTCGTCCTACGATCGAGATGGTGGGCACGGTTTTATTGCCGTCTGCGATCACGACACCGAGAAGCGTGTCCGCATTCTTCTCGAGGAAGAACCCCACGCTGAGAAGTATCAGCGCGAGAACGAGGCCCCCGGGCGCAGCCAATGCAGCGCATAGCGCGAACAAGACCCCGAAGAGCAGAGTCGACCAGAGGTTCACGCGTAGGGCCGCGCGCACAAGGCTGTCTTCGCGCCTGGCGCGCGCTTTCGAGACGAAACCGGCGAGCCCGAGGTCAGCGAAAGCGCATACGAACACCGCGATTCCGCTGACCACGGAAACCGCCGCGAACTCAGCCGTGCTCGAGTTGCGCGCCAGGAAGATCAGCGCCAGCGCCTGTGCTGCACCCGAAATTCCCCGTGTGGCGACGAGTCCCGCGATTTGAGCCTTCATGTGGTCAGTCTCAGGAGCGATCGCCGAGGATCGACACCCACCGCTGCGCAACGGCAGACCATGAGAACAGCTCGCGAGCCTCAGCGCTGATCTGTGAACGAGCGCCGACGGGGTGGTCGCCGACGGCACGCTCGACTGCGGTGGCGAAACTCCTGGGGTCGGTCGAGTCGAGCTTCGATGCGCTCTCTCCGCTCAGCATGGTGGCAGCTGCGACTTTCGACGATGCGACGACAAAAAGCCCGTGCATCGCGGCCTCCGCCACACCGATACCGAAGTTCTCGTCTTCGCTGGGCAGGAGGAAGATGTCGCTCTCGGCAAGGAGTCGCTCCTTGGCTTCTCCCTTGACGAGTCCCACCATCTGCACCGCATCCGTCAATTCGAGAGATCGGATGACCTCCTTGATCGAGCGTTCCGTCTCGGAGTCGCCCGCACCGGCGACGGTGAGACTCACGCGCACACCCGAGTCGAGCAGGTGCCGGACCGCCTGAACGGCGACGTCGACACGCTTCTTCGCGGCGAGGCGCGACATGGTCAACAGGCGGATCGGGTCCGCCAGCGCTCGATCTTCAGGAGGTGACGAGACGAGTGCGGTACCCACCCCTGCGTACTCCACTCTCCTGCCGATGCCGTCGGCGATCAGTTCGCCTTTCTCCACCTCCGAGCCCGTGACGAACGCAGCGAGCCGGTCGTTCATCCACCATCCGGCAGCCAGATGGAACAGGGCCTTTTTGCCCTTCTTGCGTCCTCTCTCGTACCTGGTGAGCGCTCCATGCGGCATGAGGAAGACTCTTGTGCGGCACATCAGGCCAGCTGCGGTGAAGAGAGGAACCCACCACAAGTAGTACCCGTGCAGCACGAGCGCGTCCGCTCGCCGAACCTCCCGAAGGGCGCCGCCGAGTCCCACTTCGCGAGCACCTGGTCGTCCACGCGGTCGCAATCGTCGCGGAGGAGTCGGTGGGAGGTGGCCCCCTTGGTCCGAGAATGTGCGTGAGACAGAGTCTTTCTCGTCTCCCGCGATCCACACGAGCGCTGCTTCCACGCGCGGCTGCGCGTTCAGGGCCAGGTTGAGTTCGAAGGCGTTGCGCGCAGGTCCACCATCGGTGTGGTCGAGTGTGTTGACGATCTGTACGAGGCGGAGCCCCGATCCGCGGGGATCAGGCGACACGCAGCAGTTCCCGCCTCTTGACGCCGATCTGCCAGTAGTAGGTGGAGAGTGCGACGGCGTAGTCGAAGCCCGCCCGACCGTCGAGGAACCCCGCTCGCGCTACGAATGCGTACATGAAGAACAGGAAAGGCTTCATCGGAACGGAGTCGAAGATTCGGCCCTTCACCGTGCGTTTGCTGGCGATGTCCTTCTTCAGCTCGCGGTTCATCTCGAGATGAGCCTCCCAGTCGGAGTACCGGTTGTGTCGGGCGAACCAGCTGCTGACCGGGTCCCGATCGTCGTGCACGATGCGAGCGCGCAGCTTTCCGATGGGCGCCGAGGTGGACGGCTGATAGTGCCCCTCGACCTCTCGAATCCCGGGCGCGTCGAGGTCGGCGACCTCTGGGAACCGGGCACGCTTCGTGTTCAAGAGCGAGCGCTTCGTGACCACATGGCCATGAGTCAAGAGCCGGCCGCCGAATCGATACAGCAGGTGGATGTCGAAGGCCCCCTCTGAGGCGGTGGCGAGCTGTCCTTCCAGGGCTCGAAGTTCATCCTTGAGTGCCTGGGTGGGGTACTCATCCGCATCCAGCAGAAGCACCCAATCGTTCTTCGCCCCCGCATGGTCGAGAGACCACTGCTTCTTCTTCGGATAGGCGCCGTCCCATGTGAAGTTGACGACTCGGGCGCCCAGGCTGCGAGCAATCTCGACGGTCCGGTCTGTGCTGTTCGAGTCGACGACGATGAGGTCTTCGAAGTCACTGAGTTCGCGGAGGGTGTTGGCAAGACCCTCCTCCTCGTTCTTCGTCAGGACGATCACGGAAATATCGCTCATCTTCATCTCGCAGTCTCGAATCGCTCGCCGACGTACTTCAACGGGTTTCCGCCCCAGACCTCGCCTTGTCCGACGTGCTCGCCGGCCACGAGCGACATGGGTCGCAGCAGGGCGGAGCGGCCGATCCGGCTGCCACCCAGCACGACGCAGCGGCTCGTGATCCACGCGCCGTCTTCGATTCGGATCGGTCGTACGAGGAGCGCCATGTCGCGTCGGTGCGCATGGCTGCCAGTCGAGAGGAACGTCTCTTGCGAGATGACGACATCGCCTCCGACGAAGACGTGGTCCTGATTGTGGAACCACACACCCTCGCCGATCCACGAGCGGGGACCGACGTGCAGCTTCCAGGGGAACTTGACACGTGTGCGCGGGCGGAAGATGACGTCGTCACCGATCTCGGCGCCGAACGCGCGCAGCACGAGAATGCGCAATGTCGAACTGATCTGCCATGCGTTGGTGACGAAAAGCAACTCGCAGATCGCCCAAAGATACACCTTCCAGGTCGGCTGGTCCCAGGCGGCACGTTCCCCGGGGGCTTTCGAAAGATCGATCACCGGGCTGCTGTTCATGCCGCCCCTTTCTTGGTCGGTGCGTTGCTTTTGTCTAGCCGTATGATGGGCCATTGTGGGCCAATCTTCGCAAACTCTCGTCTTCGGATTGAACTACCCCCCGGAGACTACGGGAATCTCCCCGTACACCGGTGCAATGGCTGCCGGGCTCGCTCGGCGCGGGCGTGATGTTCGTGCCGTCGTCGCGCACCCTCATTATCCGGAGTGGAAGATCGCGCCGGGTTACGGGCAGTGGTCGAAGCGCGAAAGAATGGACGGCGTCGTCGTCGACCGCGTGCTGCATTTCGTGCCCCGCCGCCCCACCCTGGTTCCCCGCGCGCTCGCGGAGGTGAGCTTCGGACTGCGTCAGGCGTTCGTGCGGTGGGGGCAGCCGTCGGCCATCGTCGCGGCGTCTCCGGCCCTTCTGTCGTCGGCCATCGTGCGCCTCCGGGCCCTCGCGACCCATCGCGAGACGCCCTTCGTGGTGTGGGTCCAGGACCTGTACGGTCTCGGTGTCGTCGAGACGGGGCAGGGCGGGGGGCTCGCCGCGCGCGCCCTCCGGGCCTTGGAGGCCTGGCTTCTGCGCTCTGCATCGACGGTCGTCGTGATCCACGACCGCTTCGCCGATCGCGTCCATCACGATTTCGCGATCCCGCGCGAGCGCATCGCCGTCGTCCGCAACTGGACTCACCTCCCGCCGATGCCGCCCGTCGACGTGGCCGATGTGCGCCGGGCGCACGGGTGGTCCGACGACGATGTCGTCGTCGTCCACACCGGCAACATGGGGGTCAAGCAGGGGCTGCAGCACGTCGTCGACGCGGGCCGATTGGCTCACGAAAGGGGCGAGCGGGTACGTTTCGTGTTGGTGGGCAATGGCGCCCAACGCGACGAGCTGCAGGAGCGCATCGACGAGCACCCCACGACGACGCAGATCCTCCCGCCGTTGGACGACAAGGCCTTCGCCGAGACTCTGCAATCAGCCGACATCCTGCTCGTCAATGAGCTCCCGGGCGTGGCGGAAATGGCCGTCCCCAGCAAACTTACGTCGTATTTCGCCTCGGGCCGGCCCGTGCTCGCGGCGACCGACGCGTCGGGGATCACCGCTCAAGAAGTGGCCGCGGCGGGGGCGGGCCTGGTCGTTGCGGCCGGCAGCCCGGAAGCGATTCTCGACGGCGCGAAGCTCCTCGCATCCGACCGTGACGAATGCCGTCGGTTCGGTGCGAGCGGAAAACGTTACAAAGAGACGGTTCTCGAGGAAACAAATGCGATCGATCGATTCTGTAGTCTTCTCGACAATCTGACCGCCCCCGCAGGCGCTGAGCGCGTTCATTGATCTGACCCCCCAAAGAGATCGGCACTAGTACTTTGACGAAGCGTGCATTCATCACCGGCATCACCGGCCAGGACGGTTCCTACCTGGCGGAGCTCCTGCTGTCGAAGGGCTATGAGGTGCACGGTCTGATCCGTCGTGCGTCGACCTTCAACACCAGTCGCATCGACCACCTGTACGTCGACCCGCACGACCCGGAAGCCAAGCTGTTCCTGCACTACGGCGACCTGTCCGACGGTGCGCGCATGGTCACGCTGCTGAGTCAGATCGACCCCGACGAGGTGTACAACCTCGCCGCCCAGTCCCACGTGCGCGTGTCATTCGACGAACCGGAGCACACGGCCGACACCACGGGCACAGGGACCATCCGCCTGTTGGAGGCGGTGCGCCTCGCCGGCATCCAGACGAAGTTCTACCAGGCGTCCACATCGGAGCTCTACGGGGCCACCCCGCCTCCGCAGAACGAGGAGACCCCGTTCTACCCGCGTTCCCCGTATGCGGCGGCGAAGCTGTATAGCTACTGGATCACCAAGAATTACCGCGAGGCGTACGACATGTTCGCCGTCAACGGCATCCTGTTCAACCACGAGTCGCCCCGTCGCGGAGAGACGTTCGTGACCCGCAAGATCACGCGCGCGGTCGCCCGCATCAAAGCGGGGGAGGAGAACCACCTCTACCTCGGCAACCTCGACTCGATCCGCGACTGGGGCTACGCCGCCGAGTACGTCGAGGGCATGTGGCGGATGCTGCAGGCCGACACCCCCGAGGACTTCGTCCTCGCGACAGGCGTCGGCTTCACGATCAAGGATTTCCTCGAGGTGGCCTTCGGCCACGTGGGGCTCGACTGGGCCGAGTACGTGCGCTTCGACGAGCGCTATCTGCGCCCGACCGAGGTCGACGCTCTCATCGGCGACCCGAGCAAGGCAGCGGACAAGCTCGGTTGGGTGCCGGCCGTGCACGGTGACGAACTGGCCCGGCTCATGGTCGACGCCGACACTGTCGCGCTCGAGCAGGGGGCCAAATGGATCGACACGGTCTCCCTGCCCAGTTGGAGCAATCGCGAACTCGTGGGAGCGCGCGCGTGACGACGGCCGTCGACGGGGTGACGTACGCGCCGGGCGAGCTCGACCGGGATGCGACGTTCTACGTCGCCGGTCACCGCGGTCTGGTGGGATCGGCGATCGTGCGCCGACTCCGGCGCGGGGGGTTCGAGAACGTCGTCGGCAAGACGTCGGCGGAGCTCGACCTGAAGGATCGCGAAGCGGTCTTCGCCTACATGGCCGAGATCAAGCCGCGCTACGTCGTCCTCGCGGCGGCGAAGGTCGGGGGGATCCTGGCCAATTCGACGTACCCCGTCGATTTCCTCAGTGACAACGTGCGCATTCAGGTGAACGTTCTCGACGCCGCTCTGGCGAACGACGTCGAGCGGGTCCTGTTCCTCGGTTCATCGTGCATCTATCCCAAGTTCGCGGATCAACCCATCCGCGAGGAATCCCTGCTGACCGGTCATCTCGAGCCGACGAACGATGCGTATGCGATCGCGAAGATCACCGGCATCCTGCACACTCAGGCGGTGCGGCGACAGTACGGATTGCCGTGGATCAGCGCGATGCCGACCAATCTCTACGGCCCGAACGACAATTTCTCGCCGCAGGGTTCGCACGTGCTTCCCGCCCTGATCCGTCGATACGACGAGGCCGCCGCCTCGGGTGCGGATGCCGTGACGAACTGGGGGACGGGCACCCCCCGCCGCGAGTTCCTCCACGCCGACGACATGGCCGACGCGTGCCTGCATCTGATGGAACACTACGACGGGCCCGGTCAGGTCAACGTCGGCACGGGCTCGGATGTCACCATCAGCGAGATCGCCGCGACCATCGCCCGGGTGACGGGTTTCACGGGGGAGACCCGCTGGGACACGTCCAAGCCCGACGGGACGCCGCAGAAGCTCCTCGACGTCTCCACTCTCCGCGATGCGGGCTGGGCGGCCGGCATCTCGTTGGAAGAAGGAATGGAGCGGACGGTCGCCTGGTACCGCGACAACGTCAGCGCCCTCCGCGTCTGATGTACCGGCACGTGGTGCTGTTCCGCGTCCGTGACGGTGTGGACGCGACGGACATCGCTGCGGCCGAGACGACCCTGCACGTCCTCGGACGGCACGCGGGCGTCGTCTCTTGGGCGGTGAAGCGGTCTCTCGACGAGCGCAAGGGCACGATCATCGCCCAGGACGCCACCTTCGTCGACGCCGCGACATTCCGAGTGTGGCGTGGCTCCGCCGCCCACCGCGAGGCAGCCGATCAGCTGGCGCGGATCTCGGACTGGTGGGTCGCCGACTGGGAACAGCCGGCGACCTAGGTCACGGCTGGTCAGCGTGCTCGTGCGCCGCCGAGCAGTACGGCCGGTGGCTGCGCCACACGGCGTGCTGCGGCTGCACGGAGTCCCCGCACGTCTCGCACGTGACCTTCGTCGCGCCGAACAGGAACTTACTCATCGAAATCCTCACCTGCGTGAGTGGTGCAAACATCGCTCAACTCTTTCCCCCGTCCCCCTTCACCGACTCGCTTTGAGAAAGCGCAATACGAATCGGCCTCGCTGATCATACGTGTCCCCCTAATGGGGGACAAGTTTCGGGATTTCTTGATCGAACGGGATTGACGGACGCGTGGGGAGATATTCGTCATATTTCTCGCGACACCCGTCAAGGGGTGCGTAAGCAATGCGAAATGGTCATACGATCGACGCAGTCGACGTCGTCGTCCGACGCGGCCCTGTCGCACCCCCTGGACAGGTTTCTCAGAGCATCTCGAAGGCGAGGAGCAATGCAGCACCCTTACGCGCATCATGTTGCCCACCGACCGGCGTGGGCGACCCCGCTCGCAACGGTCGTCCTCTGGGCGGCGGTCATCGCATTCACCCTGGCGGGTCTCACCGTCATGACCATGCACGGCGACATGGGAGTCTTCCTCCTCGTCGCCGCTCTCATCGTGGCTGCCCCCGCAGCCGCGGCCAGCCGCTACCGCAGTTACCACTGACGACGGCTTCGTCCGGCTCCGCGAGGCGACCCCCGACCGCGGAGCCGGACGACGGAGAACACATGACAGAAGGCCCCGGATCTTTCGATCCGGGGCCTTCTTCTTGTTGCGGGGACAGGATTTGAACCTGCGACCTCTGGGTTATGAGCCCAGCGAGCTACCGAGCTGCTCCACCCCGCGGCACAAGAGAAAACATTACGCCGAGATGAACGACATGGCAAATCCTGACCTACCGCCCGGGAGTGTCGCGACAGAATAGCCAGGTGAGCAACACTTTCGACGATCTCGACGACGGGCGCCCCGAAACACCGGCGCAGCGCGCCGATCGCAACTGGAACGAGATCCTCCAAGAATTGCGGGTGCTGCAGACGGGTACGCAGATCCTCACCGGATTTCTGCTCGCGCTCGCCTTCCAGGCTTCCTTCGCCGACCTCTCGCCGGCGCAGCGCGCGTTCTACCTCGTGCTGATCTGTCTCGCCGCACTCAGCGCGGTGGTGGCGCTGGCCCCGGTGGCCCTTCACCGCGCGGTCTTCCACCTGCAGGTCAAGCCGTCGCTCGTGCGGTTCGGGCACAACGCTCTGCGGGGTGCGCTGGCGCTCGTGTCACTGCTCCTGGTCGGCGTGGTGGTCTTCGTGTTCGACGTGGTGGTGAGCCTGAGCGCCGCGGTGACAGCCGGAATCGTGCTCGGGGTGGTGATCCTCCTACTGTGGGTGGTGGTGCCGGTGTTCGTCCGACACCAGGGGAGAGAGGGCGTGCGATGAGTCAGGACACCGTAGGCGTCGCCGTGGCGCAGTTCGCGCCCGTGGCGTCACGCGCCGCGAACCTCGACCACATCTCGGCCGCCGCTCGGACGGCGTCCGCGCGGGGAGCACGCGTGGTGGTCTTCCCCGAGTACTCCAGCTACTTCGTCGACCCGTTCGACGACTCCCTCGCCGCGAACGCCGAAGACCTCGACGGGTCCTTCGTCGCCGCCCTCACCGCGCTGGCGGGCGAGATCGACACCGTGATCGTCGCGGGTCTGCTCGAGAAGGCGGGCGACGGTCGACGCGTGCGCAACGCCGTCGTCGCCGTCGGCGCAGACGGCATCCGGGCGGTCTATCGCAAGCTGCATCTCTACGACGCTTTCGGTCAGCGCGAGTCCGACTGGGTGGAACCGGGCGAGATCGCCCCGCCCGAGACCTTCGAGGCCGCGGGCCTGCGCTTCGGGCTGATGACCTGTTACGACCTGCGCTTCCCGGAGGTCGCGCGCACGCTCGCCGATGCGGGGGTCGATGTGGCGCTCGTACCGGCGGAGTGGGTGCGGGGGCCCCTCAAAGAGCACCACTGGCGCACACTGCTGCAGGCGCGAGCGATAGAGAACACGTTCTTCGTCGCCGCGGCCGACCATCCACCGCCCCTCGGCGTCGGGCATTCGACGATCGTCGACCCGCAGGGGGTGGCCATCGCCCAGGTGGGCACGGCGACCGACGTGGCCGTCGCGCACCTCGATCCGGATGCCATCGCGCGGGTTCGTCGGGTCAACCCGGCGCTCGAACTCCGTCGTTTCCGCGTCACTCCGCGCTGAGCCTGAATGTCTCGCGCCCGGAGGCGCCGCGTCGCCCGTCCGACCTCCGAGGCACGTGCCCGAGGAGCGCCGCGTCGTGCGAGGGGGCGTCGAGGCCCGCCCGAGCCGCGGGAGAGCGGGCTGAGCTGCCGCAGACGGGCGCTCAGTCCTTCGCGGGGAGCCGCCCGTCGGGACCACGCCGCGTCAGCGTGATCTTCACCGACGCCTCGGCCCCGGCTTCGGCGATGAAGAGCAGCTGGCCCTTGGCGCTCAGGGTCAGCCCGATCTCGATCTCCGCGACGCCCCACGCCGACTCGGCGTCGTCGATCCCGTCGCCGATCTCGACGAGCTTCTGCACGGTCTCGTGCCAATTCTCACGCAGTGCCTCGACGCTCGCGTCGACCACGCGGCCGCCGCGGTCGCGGAGGCCCGAAGCTCGGCCCGCTCCCTGCTCATCGGACGTTCCCGACGCCGCGGGCGAAGGCACGTAGATCTGAACGGTCCAGTCGTCGGTCATGCGCTGCTCCTCCGGCCTCACGCCACCGTGATCCCGGCGAGACGCTCCGCCGCTTCGGCGAGCACCTCGACCCGCTTGCACGCCGCGAACCGCACCAGCGTGGCGTAGCGGTCACGGTGGGCGGGCGAGACGAAGGCGGTGAGCGGGATGCCGACCACCCCGGCGCGGGCGGGCAGCTCGCGGCAGAACGCATCGGCATCGGTGGCGCCGAGCGGGGCGGCATCCACCACCGTGAAATACGACCCGCCGGGTGTCGACACGTCGAATCCGGCGGCGCGGAGCCCTGCGCCGAGCAGCTGGGCCTTCTCGGCCATCTCAGAGGCGACCGAGGCGAAGAACGCGTCGGGCAGGCGCAACCCCACGGCGATCGCGGGCTGGAAGGGCGAGCCCCCCACGTAGGTGAGGAACTGCTTGACGGCGAGGACCGCGGTCACCAGTTCGGCGGGGCCGGTGACCCAGCCGGTCTTCCACCCGGTGAGCGAGAAGGTCTTGCCGGCCGACGAGATCGAGAGCGTCCGCTCGGCGGCTCCCGGGAGGGTGGCGATCGGCACGTGCGGCCCGTCGAACACGAGATGCTCGTACACCTCGTCGGTGACGATGATCGCGTCGTGCCGGTGCGCCAGGCGCACCAACTCGTCGAGCACCTCGCGCGTGAACACCGTGCCGGTGGGATTGTGCGGGTCGTTCACGAGGATCACCCGCGTGCGATCGGTGACCGCGGATGCCAACTGCTCGAGGTCGGGCTGGAAGTCGGGCCACTGCAACGGCACCGGTACGAGCTTCGCGCCCGAGAGCGCCACGCACGCCGCGTACGAGTCGTAATAGGGCTCGAAGACGACGACCTCGTCATCGGGGGAGTCGATGAGGGCCAGCAGGGTCGCCGCGAGCGCTTCGGTCGCCCCGACCGTGATCAGCACCTCGCGCTGCGGGTCGAGCTCGAGACCGTAGAACCGTCTCTGGTGCTCGGCGACGGCCGACAGCAGGTCAGGGAAGCCGCGCCCGGGGGCGTATTGATTGACACCGCGGGCGATGGCATCCCGTGCCGCCTCGAGAACCGGCGCGGGGCCGTCCTCATCGGGGAAGCCCTGACCGAGGTTGAGGGCGCCGGTGGCGGCGGCGAGCGCGCTCATCTCGGCGAAGATCGTGGGGACCGAGGAGCCGTCGGGAGCGAGCAGGCCCGCGCCGCGGGCCGTGCGCTGCCAGGCGCCGGGAAGCTGGTGCATGGATCCAGCATGCCCCACCTGCGCCGAGGGCAAGGGGGAATGCTTCGCGGTGCGTTGCTGCTAGACCCATAGAGGCGGCTCACTTCTGTCATAGGTGACCCACAGCATCCGTGGTCATCGTAGAAGCGCCTGGAAGAAGGAGCATCCCATGAACGACACCACGGACAACCGTCCCGACGGTAACGACCACAGCAACAGCGACGAGCCTTCGCCTCAGCGCGCGACGCCCGCCCCCGCACCGCACACCGCACCGGCCGCGACGTCGCGTCCCGACCTTCCGCCGGTGCCCACACGCTCGCCGGCGGCCGCTGCCGCCGCGTGGCCCCCGCCCGCCGCCGGAACCGCGACCCCTCAGCCCGGTGCACCCGCTCACGGCACGTACGCCTCGGCCCCCTCCGGTGCGCCGACTCCCACCGGCCACGGGTTCGGCCCCGCCGCCACCAACGCGCACCCCACGCTCACGCTGCCCGAGTCGGCATCCACCCCCGCGCGGAAGAAGAGCTCGGCGCCCCGCATCGCCGCGCTCTTGGTCGCCGCAGCCCTCGTGGGTGGCGGTGCGGGCCTCGGCGGCACGTACGCCGGACTCAGTCTCTGGGGCGGCGAGAACGCCTCGAGCGTCTCCGGTCCTACGGCCATCACCGTCAACGACCCGCAGGACGTCAACGCCACCGCGGCGGTCGCCACGAAGGTCGTCCCGAGCGTCGTCACCATCAGCGCCACCGGCTCGCAGTCCGGCGGCACCGGATCGGGCGTCGTCCTCACCGCCGACGGATACGTGCTCACCAACACCCACGTCGTCACCCTCGACGGACAGACCGGCAACGCCACCATCTCGGTGACCACCTCCGACGGCAAGGTGTACGCCGCGACCGTCGTCGGCACCGATCCCACCTACGACCTCGCCGTCATCAAGCTGCAGAACGTGTCGGACCTCACGCCCATCGAGTTCGGCGACTCGTCGAAGCTCAACGTCGGCGACGCCACCGTCGCGGTGGGTGCTCCTCTCGACCTGCCGAACACCGTGACCACCGGCATCGTCAGCGCGCTGAACCGGTCGATCCAGGTCGCGTCCTCGGCCGCCCCGAGCGACGGCTCCGATGAGCAGCAGACCGAGCCCGGGCAGGAGAGCCCGTTCCGGTTCGACTTCGGTCAGGGTCAGCAGTCGCAGTCGGCGAGCCAGACCATCAAGATCGCCGTCATCCAGACCGACGCGGCCATCAACCCGGGTAACTCGGGCGGCGCGCTCGTCGACGACGAGGGCAAGCTGATCGGCATCAACGTCGCGATCGCCAGCGCGGGCGGCTCGTCGTCCGGCGGGCAGTCGGGCAACATCGGCGTCGGATTCTCGATTCCCGCCGACATCGCCAAGCGCATCTCGTCGGAGATCATCGAGAACGGCTCCGCCACGCACGGTCTGCTCGGCGCGTCGGTCCAGGATGCCGCCTCCCAGCAGGGGGCGACCACCACCGGCGCTCTCGTGGCCGAGGCCGTCAGCGGCGGTGCGGCGCAGGCGGCGGGCCTGACGAAGGGCGATGTCATCACCGAGTTCAACGGCATCCCGGTGACCAACTCCATCGACCTCACCGCCCAGGTGCGCGCGCTCGCCGCCGGTGCCGAGGCCCAGGTCACCTACCTCCGGGGCGGCCAGGAGCGGACAGCCGAGGTGACCCTCGGCTCCATGCCCACCAGCTGACCCCCGCCTTCACGGGCACGACGCCACCCCGCGACGCGACGTCGCGGGGTGGCGTCGTTGAGCGCGGCGCGTGACCGTCCCGTGCGGGCTGACGGGGCCGCGTCGCGAAGACCTCCGCGCGGGCCGTCAGTCGAGCGGTGCGAGCCGGCCGATGGCGGCGAGCGGGATGCCGATCCAGTCGGGACGATTGCGGGTCTCGTAGATCGCCTCGTACACCGCCTTGTCCAGTTCGAACGCGGCGAGCAGCGGGTCGTCGTCGGTGCGTACAGCTCCCGCGGTGTCGGCGTAGCCGGCGAGGAAGGCCTGCTGTGCGGCGATGACCCACGCGCGCACCGCGTCACCGTCGTCGTCTGCGACCGCGCCCGAGACGTAGTCGAACGAGCGCAGCATGCCGGCGACGTCGCGTACGGCCACGTCGGGCAGCAGGCGCTCCTCGATCGGCCGAAGGGGTTCGCCCTCGAAGTCGAGGAGCACCCATCCGTTCGACGGGGTGTGCAGCACCTGTCCGAGGTGCAGGTCGCCGTGCACGCGCTGCAGGGCCGGCCACGGGGCGCGCGCGGCGGCGGCGTACACCGCACGGATGCGATCGGCGTACGGGGCCAGCGCGGGCACCTCGGCGAGGGCGATGGCGAGCCGTCGCTCCCACGCACCGACCACGGCGGCGCGGTCGGCCTCGTCTGGCTCGCGCGTGGGGAACTGCGCGGCGAGGGCGACGTGCATGCCCGCGACGCTCGCGCCGAGGGCATGCGCACGCTCGGCGAAGTCGTCGCCCGCGGCAGCGGCATCCAGTGCGACCCGCCACGCGTCCTCGACGCCCTCGAAGAACTCCTGCGCGAACGCGAGGGAGCCGCTGACCGGTACGCCCTCGGGCGTCATCCACGATCCGCGGATCTCGCCGATCGCCGCCGGGACGAACGCGGCGCCTCCGGCCGCCAGAGCCGACTGCAGCTCGACATCGGGGTTGATGCCGGGGTTCACCTGGCGGAAGAGCTTGCAGATGACGGGGACGCCGTCGGCACCCTCGTCGGGGCGGAAGATCAGGGACGTGTTCGACTGTTCGCCGCTCAGCACCTTCGCGGTCGCGTGAGCGGCCGGCGCCTTGCCGTCGGGCATGGCGAGGGCGAAACCGATGAAGCCGTCTCCGGGCACGCCGATCTCGCCGCCGGCGGTCACCCAGGAGTAGAGCTGCTCGGTGAATCCGGCGTCGGTCGTGGCATCCGTCCACACCTGGCCTTCTCCCGACGCGCCGATGAGGCTGCCGGGCGGCACCGAGCCCTCCGCGCGGATCGCGACGGGGACCTGGTAGACGATGGCGGGGTGCACGGCTTCGTCGCGCACGAGCAGCAGCCGGACGTCGTCGTCGAGAGGCCAGTCGGCGACGACGGTGAGCCGCGGGTCGCGGCCTTTCGTGCCGTACCAGCGCTGACGCGGCATCCAGACAGCGAGGAGCTCGAGAAGGTCACCCATGCGGCGAGGCTAACGCGCGACCGGGTCGGCCGTGCAGGACTTGCGCGCGGGGTGCTCTCGATGACAAGGGGTCAGTCGACTTCGGGTGCGGCCCCGGCATCGCGTCGACCGCGATGGGGCATCGCCTTCCGCGCCGCAGAACCGGTGCGTCGCCCTGCCGATCCCACGGCGTCGGCGAGGGCGGAGCCCGCGCGGCGGATGCCGCCCACGGCGCTGCGTTCGAGAGGCTCGCTGCCGTCGCGCGGCTCGAGATCGGCGGGCAGTTCGAGCGGGGGACTCCCGAACGCGCGGCGCGCGTTGACCAGCACCCGCCGGCCGAGGATGTGGTTGCCCGCGCCGCCGACGACGGCGCCGACCCCGAAGGGCAGCGCCTTGCCGAGCCACGACGCTCCGCCGCGGGTGGCGAACTGCCGCACGAACGACGTCTTCAACCGGTCGACGAGGGGACCGATGGCCGCACGCGGGAGGGTCTTGGTGACGAGTTCGCCCCAGTATCCCGAGCGGGTGGTGCCGCGCCCGGCCGCCTGCGCGGCGAGCTGCGAGACGAGGTCGACGCCCTCCTTGCCGAGCATCAGCGCGAGGACCAGCGCCCGCCCGCGGTCGGGGTCTTCGACGGCGACGCCGTGGACCTCCGCGACCGACTGCGCGTAGAGCGCGGTGGCCTCGAGGAACCCGACCGTTTCGACGCCGCTCAACGCGAGGGTGATGCCCGTGCCGATGCCCGGCACGACCGCGGTGGCACCCACGGCCGCTCCGCCCGTGGTCACCGCGGCGAGATAACGGCGCTCGAGGATCTGCAGGATCTGGTCGACGGTGGCATCCGGATGCCGCAGGCGGATGCTGCGCAGGTGCGCCAGCACGACGGGCCGCTGCACCGACAGCACGCGGTCGAGCATACGGATCGTGCGGGGATGCTCGTCCGACCCCACGGGTGGGAGACCGCCCGTCCACGGGGCGTCGCGGGGGAGGGAGTGGATGCGGTGCACCTTCTCGGCCATGACCTCATCCTCTCCCGGTCGGCTCGACTTGCGCTGTGACGCGACGGTGGGGCGCGGATTCGCCGTGAAACGTGTCGGCCCGCAGTGTCTGTTCGGTATCGCCGCGCCGGGGATCGCCCAGGGGGCGTCGACGCACGCGGGAACGGCGTCGGCAAGAGGAAGGGCGGTGTCGGAGGTGCTTGGTAGTTTGGTGCGATGACAGCGTCGCTGCCGGAACCCCGAGACTCGTCCCCCTCTGACACCGAGGGCGTCGCGGCGAGCGTCGAACCCGCGACCCGTCAGACCCCCTCGACGCCGCGCACGCCGCGGAGCACGCCCGCGAAGCGTCCGCCGGCCCGCACCCCGGGCGAAGGGGTGTCCGACGCCGACGCGTCGAGCGGCAACGCGGCAGCGAAACCGACGCCGAAGCCGCGCGCCCCCCGCGCTCCGCGGACGGCGGCGGCACGCGCGTCGGGAACGGCTGCGCGCACGCCCGCGACGAAGAAGCCGACGACCGCGCGGACCGCCGCGAAGAAGCCGGCGTCGCCGCGCGCATCCGCCTCTTCGGCCACGACGGCGTCGTCGACCTCCGCGCCGGCGAGCGCCGTGTCCGCCGCCGCCGGCGACGAGGTGAATGCCGATGCGGCCATCGTCCCCGAGGCCGCGTCGGCCGAAGCCGTCGACGCGCGTGTCACGGCGGACGGGTCCGCGTCTCCGGAGGATGCCGCGAGCACCCCGACGGAGCACGACGACCCCGCGTCTCCGGATGCCGCCGACACGCCGGTCGAGGTCGTGTCGCTGCCGTCCGAGGAGCCCGCTCCGACGGTCGATTCACCCGCGGGGGAAGCCGATCCGATGAACCCGGATGCAGCAGACCCCGACCTCGCGTCGCCCGAAGGAGCGTCCCCCCTCGCGTTCGACGACATCGTCATTCCTCCGCGGCCCCCGCTTCCCGTCGCGCCTGCGGCCGAGGCGCCGGTGTCCCACGCGATCGACGAGCGCATCGCCCTCGACCCGACGCCGGCAGACGTCGCCGTCGAGGAGCCGGTGATCGCCGATCCGCTCACCGCGGAGCCGTCCGCCGACGAACGGTCGACGGCGCTCGAGGAGACCGCTGCGCAAGACGACCCCGGGCCCCTCGCATCCGATGTCGAGGTGGTCGTCGAAACCCCGCTCGACACGCGTGACGACACCGACGAGCAACCGGCGACGTCCGACGTCCCCGACGACGCGACGCGCGGGGTCGACGAAGCAGCCGCGTCGCATGACGTTCCCGGCGACGGAGCAGCCGACGTGACATCGTCCGACGATCGGCAGGATCCCACCCCGCCCGACGTCCGCGCCGACGACGACGCCCCGGCCGACGAGACCTCCGACGCCCTCGCGCTCGACGCCTCCGACGCGGAGGTCGAGGCACCGAGCACCGTCGCCGCGGCCACCGCCGTCATGGCCACGCACGACGACGCATCGGCCGACTCGGCTCCCGGCGCCGCCGTATCCGCCGACGGTGCCACCGACACGGCGGCATCCACCGATCCGGAGGCCGGTGCCGCGGTCCCCGCGCTCACGCTCCGTCACATCACCAAGACATTCGGTGAGCTGCGCGCCGTCGACGCGATCGACCTGACCGTGCCCGCGGGCTCGTTCTACGGCCTGGTCGGTCCCAATGGCGCTGGCAAGACCACGACCCTGTCGATCATCGCGGGACTGCTCCGCGCCGACGGCGGCGCCGTGACGATCAACGGCGTCGATGCGAAGAAACGGGCGCGCGAAGCCAAGAAGATGATCGGCGTCCTGCCCGATCGCCTCCGCACCTTCGACCGCCTGACGGGTCGCCAGCTGCTGTCGTACTACGGTGCGCTGCGGGGGCTACCGAGTGGCCTCGTCGAGAGCCGCATGGCCGACCTCGCTCGCGCTTTCGACCTCGTCGACGCGCTCGCGCGCCCCGTATCCGACTACTCGGCGGGAATGACGAAGAAGGTCATGCTGGCGGGCGCGATGATCCACTCCCCGCGCCTTCTCGTGCTCGACGAACCGTTCGAGGCCGTCGATCCGGTCTCCAGCGGAGTCATCCTCGACATCCTCCGCACGTACGTCGACCACGGCGGCACCGTGATCCTGTCGAGTCACGGCATGGAGCTCGTGGAGCGGGTCTGTTCCCGCGTCGCGGTCATCGTGTCCGGCCAGGTGCTCGCCGAGGGCACCATCGACGAGGTACGCGGCGAGGGCACACTCGAGCAGCGTTTCCGCGAGCTGTCGGGCGGACTGGGCGACGTGGAGGGCCTCGAGTGGTTGCACACGTTCTCCGCCTGAGACTGGCGATGATGCTGGGCGCCCTGCGGGGCGACCGGCGCGACGTCATCCGGCGGGCGGTCGGCGTGGTCGTTCTCATCGCGGCCACCGTCTTCGCGGCCGTCAGTGCGACGGGCCTCGCGGATGCGGACCGCCTCACCACGACGGTCGTCACCGTCCTGGCCGGTTCCGCGGTCACCCTCGGGTTCGCCGTCGGGCCGCCCATCACGGCGTCCATCGACCCCCTCGACCCGCGGCGGTTCGCCGTCGTCGGTCCCGAACCGCGACCGCTCGCCGGAGCCCTGCTGCTTGCCGGATTCCTCAGCGTGCCCGTCCTCGTGACGCTCGCGCTGGGCATCAGCCTCGCCATGGCGTGGGGCGCGCACGGCGCCTCGGCGGTGGCGGGCGCGGCATCCGTCGTCCTGGGGCTCACGACCTGCGTGCTGTTCGCCCGCGTCAGCATGGCCCTCGGGGCGCTCGTGCAGCGGCCCCGCCAGTCCCGCGAACTGATGAGCGTGTACCTCGTCGCCGTGCTCGTCGTCGTCGTGCCGATCGGGGTGTTCCTCGGATCGCTGGAGTGGCGCGGCGCGGTGCCGTCGCAGTTGGCGTCGGCGGCCGAGATCCTGTCGTGGACGCCCGTCGGGGCCGCGTGGGCCATCGGCCTCGCACCGACGACCGGTGCGGCCGTCGGCAGCCTCGTCGTCGCCCTCGCGACCGTTGCGCTGCTCGCCCTGGCATGGTTCGCCCTGGTCGAGGTGCTGCTCACCACGACGCGTCGCCCGGTCGCGGTGCGCGAGCGCGGCGGACTCGGGTGGTTCGCCCTTCTTCCGGGCACGCCGGGGGGAGCCGTCGCCGCGCGAAGCCTGTCGTACTGGCTGCGCGACCGGCGTTACCTCGTCAATGTCGTGATCGTGCCGATCGCGGCCGTCGTCTCGACGGTGCCGCTGCTCGTCGCGGGCGTGCCGTTCGAGCTGGCGGTGCTGCTGCCGGTGCCGATCATGGCGCTGTTCTTCGGCTGGCTGCCGCACAACGACCTCGCGTACGACTCCACGGCCCTGTGGATGCACATCGCCAGCGGTGTGCGCGGCATCCCCGATCGCCTGGGGCGCCTCGTGCCCATCCTGCTCATCGGCATCCCGGTCCTGGCCGTGAGCCTTCCGCTCGCGATCGTCGCGCATGGTCGCTGGGCGATCTTTCCGGCCATGGTCGGCGTCTGCGCGGCGTTGTTCCTCGGCGGTCTGGGGCTGTCGAGCGTGTCATCGGTGCTGGCGCCGTACGCGGTGTCGCGGCCGGGCGACAGCCCCTTCCAACAGCCGCAGCGCACGGGCTCGGGCGGGGTCCTCGCGCAGGGCCTCGTCATGCTCGGGGCGGTGCTCACCGCCCTGCCCGCGGGCTGGCTGACATGGCAGGCGATCAACGGCACGGCCATCGATGCGATGTTCGCGCTCTGGGTCGGCGTGGGGGCCGGTGCGGTCGTGATGATCGTGGGAATCGTGCTGGGCGCGGTGGTCTACGAGCACCGGGCGACGCAGCTCATGGAGTTCGCCGAAGCGACCTGAGTCGAACCCGTCGGACCGCCCGGCGCGGTCCGCGGCTACACTGGCTCTCCATGAGCACGCCTCTCGACAGTCCTGACAGCGGGGGTCTCGCGACCCTGGATCGAGAGCTCGAAGAGCTCATCCGCGAAGAGAACATCGAGCCCGGCGACCACGAGCGCTTCTCGCATTACGTCAAGAAAGACAAGATCCTCGAGTCCGCGATCACCGGCAAACCCGTCCGCGCGCTCTGCGGCAAGAAGTGGACGCCGGGTCGCGATCCCGAGAAGTTCCCCGTCTGCCCGCAGTGCAAAGAGATCTACGAGTCGCTCGTCAAATAACCGTCGGTTCGTTCGATCGGTGCGGGTCGTCCGTCAGTGCGTCTCGCGGTACTCGGTCGGCAGGGCCGGCTCGGACTTGCTCAGTGCCAGCGCCCGCACGGGCAGTTCCTCTCGCACGCGAGCATGGTGTGCGCGCGCGGCGTCGACGCCCGCCGGGCCGAGGGCAGCGGCATCCGCTTCTCCGTCGCGCATGAGCGTGATCTGCAGGGGACGGGCGTCGGGGTGCTCGGCGGCGGTGGACAGCTCTTCGAAACCGTCACTCACCATGACGAGCTCTCCGGTCGCGGTGCCCCCGTCGAGGGTGCGGAACGCGGCCTTGCGGCCCCCGTGCGAGGCCTTCTGCGTGGAGGCCTTGGCGACGCCCACCCATGATCCATCGGCCGCTTCGCGGGCGACGAGCTTGAACACCAGGCCCGCGGTGGGAACGCCCGAGCCGGTCGCCACCGACGTGCCGACGCCGTAGGAGTCGACGGGGGATGCCGCGAGGGCGGCCAGCGCGTACTCGTCGAGGTCGCTGGTGACGGTGATGCGCGTACCCGTCGCGCCGAGCTCGTCGAGGAGCGCGCGCACCTCGCCCGCGACGATGGGCAGGTCGCCCGAGTCGATGCGCACGCCGCCCAGGTCGGTCCCGGCGACGCGGACGGCGGTGCGCACGCCCTCGGCGATGTCGTACGTGTCGACGAGAAGGGTGGTGCCGCTGCCGAGCGCGGCGACCTGCGAACGGAACGCGTCTTCTTCGCTGTCGTGCAGCAGCGTCCATGCGTGGGCGGCGGTGCCCATCGTCGGAACGCCCCAGCGGCGCCCCGCTTCGAGGTTGCTGGTGGCCGAGAAGCCCACGATGTAGGCGGCGCGGGCGGCGGCGACGGCCGCCTCCTCGCTCGCGCGACGAGAGCCCATCTCGGCGAGCGGTCGGTCGCCGGCGGCGACGCTCATGCGCGCGGCGGCGGTGGCCACGGCGGAGTCGTAGTTCAGGACGCTGAGCGCGAGCGTCTCCAGCAGCACGGCCTCCGCGAAGGTCCCCTCCACGGTGAGCAGGGGGGAACCGGGGAAGTACACCTCGCCCTCGCGGTAGCCGGTCACCGAACCGGTGAAGCGGTAGTCGGCGAGGAAGTCGAGGGTCGTGGCATCAACCACCCTCGCATCGCGCAGGTATCGCAGCTCGTCGTCGCCGAACCGGAAGTCGCGGATGGCCTCGAGCAGCCGGCCGGTGCCGGCGACGACCCCGAAGCGGCGTCCGCCCGAGAGCCGGCGCCCGAACACCTCGAACACGCAGCGGCGCGAGGCCGTGCCGTCGCGAAGCGCCGCGTCGAGCATCGTGAGTTCGTAGCGGTCGGTGTGCAGAGCCGTGCTGCGCGTCATCGCGCCAGCCTATTGCGGCCGGTTCGCCGTGGTCGGGTCGCCCGCCGCCCCTTGACGCGCGCCTGTGCCGCGACACAACGCAGGAGATCCGGGGGGCACACCGCGTGAATGCGCGGTCGGCGGACGGCGGGACGCCCGTTCTCCTGCGTTGTGTCCGCCGCACCGCCGCCCCGCCCCGCCGCCGGCCCCCTACGTGAGACGCCTCACCGTCGGCCGCCCCGCCCGCCCCGCCCCGCCGCCGGCCCCCTGCGTGAGACGCCTCACCGTCGGGCGCCCCGCCCGCCCCGCCCCGCCGCCGGCCCCCTGCGTGAGACGCCTCACCGCCGGGCGCCCCGCCCCGCCCCGCCGCCGGCCCCCTGCGTGAGACGCCTCACCGTCGGGCGCACCCCCGCCCGATAGGCTGGCGGTCTATGGACGACGCACCGATCGGGATCTTCGACTCGGGAGTCGGCGGTCTCACCGTCGCCCGGGCCGTGTCGGCGCAGCTGCCGCGCGAGTCGATCCTCTACATCGGCGACACCGCCCGCTCGCCCTACGGTCCGAAGCCCATCGCCGATGTCCGCCGATATGCCCTCGAGGTGCTCGACACGCTCGTCGAGCAGGGCGTGAAGATGCTGGTGATCGCCTGCAACACCGCCTCGGCCGCGATGCTCCGCGACGCGCGCGAGCGCTACGACGTGCCCGTCGTCGAGGTCATCGGCCCCGCGGTGCGCACCGCGATGTCGACGACCCGCAACGGTCGCATCGGTGTGATCGGCACCGCCGGCACCATCGGCTCGCGCGCCTACCAGGACATGCTCGAGGTCAACGAGCGTCTCACCGTGTTCGCCGAGGCGTGTCCGCGCTTCGTCGAGTTCGTCGAGGCCGGGGTGACCGACTCGCCCGAGGTCCTCGCCACCGCCGAGCTGTACCTCGCCCCGCTCCGCCACGCCGGCGTCGACACCCTCGTGTTGGGCTGCACCCACTATCCGTTCCTCGAGGGCGCCATCAGCTACGTGATGGGCCCCGACGTGAGCCTCGTCTCCAGCGACAGCGAGACCGCGAAAGACGTCTTCCGTCAGCTCGTCTCGCGTGACCTCCTGGCGAGTGCGGATGCCGTACCGAACCACCGCTACGAGGCCACCGGCTCCTCGGCCGACGACTTCCTGCGCCTGGCGCACCGCCTCATGGGCCGCGAGGTGCGCGAGGTTCAGCTCGTGCAGACCGGCGCCATCGACCTGCCGCGCTGAGGCGCGGCATCCGTTCCCGTTCCTCTGGAGGATCCATGACCCGCAAAGACGGCCGCACCGCCGATCAGCTCCGTCCCGTGACCATCGAACGCGGGTGGTCGGCGCACGCCGAGGGCTCCGCACTCATCACGTTCGGCGGCACCAAGGTGCTGTGCACCGCGTCGTTCACCAACGGCGTGCCCCGCTGGCTGAGCGGCAAGGGCAAGGGCTGGGTCACCGCCGAGTACGCGATGCTGCCGCGCGCGACGAACAGCCGCAACGACCGCGAGAGCATCAAGGGCAAGGTCGGCGGGCGCACGCACGAGATCTCGCGACTGGTCGGCCGGGCCCTTCGTGCCGTGGTCGACACCAAGGCGCTGGGGGAGAACACCATCGTCATCGACTGCGATGTGCTGCAGGCCGACGGCGGCACGCGCACCGCGGCCATCACGGGCGCTTATGTCGCCCTGGCGGATGCCATCGCCTGGGGCCGCGAGAAGAAGTTCATCGGCCAGCGTTCCGAGGTGCTGCGCGACTCGGTCGCCGCGGTGTCGGTGGGCATCGTCGACGGCGAGCCGCTGCTCGACCTCGCCTACGTCGAGGACGTGCGCGCCGAGACCGACATGAACGTCGTCGTCACCGGTCGCGGCCTGTTCGTCGAGGTGCAGGGCACCGCCGAGGGCGCACCCTTCGACAAGGCCGAGCTCGATCGCCTGCTCGAGCTGGGCGTGAACGGCTGCGCCGAGCTGCGCGGCATCCAGACCGCGGCTCTCGAGGGCTGAGATGGCGCGCGTCGTCCTCGCCACGCACAACCCGCACAAGGTCGAGGAGTTCCAGGCGATCGTCGCGGAGGTCCGCCCCGACCTCGAGGTCGTCGGCTACGACGGACCCGAGCCGGTCGAAGACGGCGTGACCTTCGCCGAGAACGCGCTCATCAAAGCGCGCGCAGCGGCGGCGCACACGGGACTCCCGGCCCTGGCCGACGACTCCGGCGTCGCGGTCGACGTGCTGGGCGGTTCGCCCGGGGTGTTCTCGGCGTACTGGGCGGGGCACAAGAAGGACGCGACGGCCAACCTCGAACTGCTGCTCGACCAGCTGTCCGACGTGGCGGACCCGCACCGCACGGCGCAATTCGTGTCGGTGATCGCCCTGGTGCGCTCCGACGGCGACGAGCAGACGGTCGAGGGCCGCTGGCCCGGACGCCTGGCGATGACACCCGCGGGGCCGGGTGGTTTCGGGTATGACCCGATCTTCGTGCCCGACGGTCAGCCCGAGGGCGCGGAGCGCACCGTCGGCGAATGGACCGCTGCGGAGAAGAACGCCGCATCGCACCGCGCCCGGGCGTTCGTTCGACTCTCGCCCCTTCTCGCGTCACTCTGAGCGTGTAAACCCGTGAGGTGACCGCAATGCCCACGGTGTCGATCGTCGTGCCCGCCTACAACGAAGAGGCGGTGATCGAGCGGTGCCTGCGCGCGATCGTCCGTCAGAGCGTCCCGGCGTCGGAGGTGCTCGTCGTCGACAACCGCTCGGCCGACGGCACGCGCGAGGCGGTGCAGCGCGTCATCGACGAACACCCGAGGGCCGGCATCCGTTTGCTGCGGCAAGACCGCAGGCAGGGGCTCGTCCCCACCCGCAACCTGGGAATGGATGCCGCCACGGGCGAGGTGCTCGGACGAATCGACGCCGACACCGTTCTGAAGCCCGACTGGGTGGCGCAGGTCTCGCGCGTCTTCGCGGACGGCGTTATGGATGCCGTGTCGGGACCGGTGGAGTACTACGACCTGCCGCTGCGTACGATCGGCCAGCAGATCGACGACCGGTTGCGCCGGCTGCAGGTGCGCTTGGCGGGGGACTTCGTCTTCCTGTTCGGCAGCAACATGGCCGTGCGTGCCGACGCGTGGCGGGACGTGCGCGAGTTCCTGTGCGACGACGAGGCCGACGTCATGCACGAAGACCTCGACATCGCCATCCATCTGGCCCTCGGCGGGCGCCGCATCGCCTATTGCTCCGACATGGTCGCGGGCATGTCGGCACGGCGTCTCGACGACCGCCCGCGCGACTTCCGACGCTACGTCGACCGCTTCGAGAACACCTACGCCGCGCACGACATCCGCGACGTGCGACTCCGGGCCCCGATGGCGGTGTTCCTGGGCGTGTACCCGGCGTTGCACGTTCACCGGCGCGTGCAGGCGCAGTGGAGAGCGCTGCGCAGCTGAGGCGCCCCCGCCCGCTGGCGCGGGAGGCGGGTGTCGTCATCGCTGCGGGCTCATCACGGCGTGGTGCTCAGGGCGTGCCGGCACGTGTCGCCTCCTCGTCCGCCCCGGGCTGCGCGTCCATCACGGGAGGCTGAGGGCGGTTCTCATTCCCGACTGCCGCGCAAACGAGCACCATGTCGGGGGTCGGATCTAGCCTTGTCCCATGCACGACCACGCGCCCACCGGCGGCATCCGCGATGCCGGTCACGCGCGCCTGCTCACGATCGCCCTCGCCGTGACCGCCACGGTGATGGTGGTGCAGATCGTCGGGGCGGTCCTGTCGGGATCGCTGGCGCTCCTCGCCGACGCCGCGCACATGTTCACCGACGCCGCGGCCCTGGTGGTCGCCCTCGTCGCCACCTCGATCGCCGCACGTCCGGCCGACGACCGCCGGACGTACGGCTACCAGCGCGCCGAGGTGCTCGGGGCCCTGGTCAACGGCGTCATCCTGATCGTCCTGTGCGCGTGGGTGGGGGTCGAGGCGGTGCAGCGCCTACTGGCACCGGCCGAGGCGGAGGTGCAGGGCGGGCTCATGCTCGTCGTCGCCGTCGTCGGCATGATCGCCAACGCCGTGTCGATGTGGCTGCTCGGGCGGGCGCAGAAGCGCAGCATCAACGTGCGCGGCGCGTACCTCGAGGTGCTGGGCGATCTCGTCGGGTCGGTGGCGGTGATCCTCGCCGCGGCCGTCATCTTGACCACCGGGTTCGTGCAGGCCGATGCCCTCGCCTCACTGTTCATCGCGGTGCTCATCGTGCCGCGGGCGATCGGGCTGCTGCGGGAGGTCGTGGTGGTGCTGACCGAGTCGGCGCCGGTGGGAGTGCACGTCGCCGAGATCCGCGACCACCTGCGCGGGGCCGACGGCGTGGTCGACGTGCACGACGTGCACGTGTGGCAGCTCACGCGTGGAGCGCCGGTGTTCAGCGCCCACGTCATCGTCGACGACGCCGCGTTCGCGGATGGTCGGGCTGCCGGCATCCTGGCTTCGCTGCAGGAGTGCCTGGCCGATCATTTCGACGTGGAGCACTCGACCTTCCAACTCGAGACCGCCGGCCACGTCGAGCACGACTCGCGGCACGCCTAGCCCGTCCGCCGGGGGTCGCACGCTGCAGTGGTCTCGCCGCGCCCGGTGGCGTCGACCGGCTCAGCCACCGTTCGCAGTCTTCCGGAGTCAGTCGAAGGGAACAGTCGCGTCAGTCCTCGCGAACCACGTCGCGCGGGTCCTTGTCGGGCCGCAGCCCCCGCCACCGAGCCTGACGCAGGATGCCGCCCGGGCTGAACTCCGCGAACTCCACCTCTGCCACGAGCTCGGGCCGCACCCAGAGTGCGTTTCGGGCGTCGGCAGCCGGTACCCCGACGAACGGATCGACGTCGGTGCGAAGGGGGTCGAGCAGGGCGGCGAGGCGCGCGAGGGTCTGCTCGCCGAAGCCCGAGCCGACACGCCCGGCGTACTGCAGCCCGTCCTTCGACGGCACCCCGACCAGCAGCGACCCGATCGTGCCCGCGCGGTTGCCCTTACCCGGTCGGATGCCGCCGACCACGACCTCCTGCGTGCGCGAGTGCTTCACCTTCAACCAGTGCTCCGAGCGCGTACCCCGCCGATACGTCGACGCGGGGTCTTTGACGACGACTCCCTCGAGCCCGAACCGTCCGCTGGTGGCGACCGCGGCATCCACGTCGTCGAACACGGGCGGCAGCACCACCGGCGCTCCGGCACCGGCGGCGAGCTGCTCGAGGAGCTTCCGTCGCTCCGCGAGGGGAAGGGATGCCACGTCGTGCCCCTCGAGCGACAACACGTCGAAGAGGTAGAACTGCACCGGCGTCCGCCGGGCTTCGTTCGCGATCTCGCGCGGTCGGGCGAGGTTCATGCGCTTCTGCAGGAGCGGGAAACTGGGTCGTCCCTGAGCGTCGAGCGCGACGATCTCGCCGTCGACGACCGCGCGCCGTGCCCCGAGAGCCAGGTCGACCGCGGTCAGCTCGGGATAGGTCGGGGTGAGGTCGTTGCCGTTGCGCGATCGCAGGCGCAGGCGCTCGCCGTCCCAGACGCCCAGTCCCCGGATGCCGTCCCATTTCATCTCCACCCACGGTGCCCCCCAGCGCGCGGCGGCGGCGCGGGCGAGACCAGGCGTCGATGCGGTGGCCAGCATGGGCTGGAGGTCGGCCGTGGAGGGCTCGGCGTCGGACTCCCGGGTGGGGGACGGGCCCGCAGCCGGTCCCGGAACGGCTGCCTGGGCGGGTGCCGCGTCCCGATCGCGACCGGCGGTGTCGCCGTGCTCCAGGGCCACCACGGGCGCCCCGTCGTTCTGCGCCCGGCCCTCGGCATCCGTCTTCATACGATGCAGCAGCCACTGCGACTTCTCGCCATGCCCCTCGGTGCGGATCAGGGCGAGGCGCACACGTCCGAGCGGACCGTCGTCCTGCCCGGCGAGGGTGGCGATCACCTCGTCGTCACGCCACTTCTCGAGCTCATACGTGCCGGTGTCCCAGACGGTCATGATGCCCGCGCCGTACTCGCCGCGGGGGATCTCTCCGGCGAAGTCGAGGTACGACATCGGGTGATCCTCGGTCATGACGGCGAGGCTGTTCTTCGCCGTGGTCGGCGGGACGCCCCGGGGGACCGCCCAGCTCACCAAGACGCCGTCGTGCTCCAGCCGCAGATCCCAGTGCAGGCGGCTCGCGTGGTGCTCCTGGATGACGAATCGGGGGAGACCCTCGGGTGGGGCATCGCCGTGCGGCGCGTCGGGAACGGGTTCGGGCGTCCTGCCCGCGACCCGCTTGGAGAGGTAGGCGCGCAGCGGCCCCGCGTCGCGCTCGAGCGGCGCGAGGGGATCTCCGATGCGGGAGAGCACCTCGTCGAACAGTAGATGGCCGAGCCCGGGATCGTCGAGCTCGTCCCACGTGCGGGGCGCGGCGACCGTCGGGCGTGAGCGTCCTCGCAGCGAATACGGTGCGATGGTCGTCTTGGAGCCGTTGTTCTGGCTCCAGTCGATGAAGACCTTGCCGGGGCGCGCCGATCTCGACATCTGACTGACCACCAGGTCGGGGTGGTCGGCCTCGATCGCCCGGGCGAGCTCTTTCGCGATCGCGCTGGCCGCGTCGCTCGAGGAGCGGCCGTCGAGGTGGGCGTACAGGTGGATCCCCTTGCTGCCGCTCGTGACCGGCAGGGGGTCGAGACCGATGTCCCGCAGGATCGCCCGCGCCCAGCGGGCGACCTCGGCGCACTCGGCCAGACCGACACCGGGCCCGGGATCGAGGTCGAGCACCAGACGATCGGGGTTCTGCCGCTCGCCGTCGGGGGAGAACCGCCATTGCGGCACGTGCAGCTCGAGGCTGGCGACCTGTGCGAGGTAGACGAGGGTCGGCAGGTCGTCGACGAGCGGGTAGTCCTTGGAGCCGGACGAGTGGTCGATCGGGAACCGGCGCACCCACGCGGGCGCTCCCGGTTCGAGGGCCTTCGCGAAGAATGGCTCGGCCGGGTCGGAGTCGGTGCCGACCCCGTCAGGCCAGCGCTTGCGGGTGACCGGGCGCCCGGCGACGTGGGGGAGCAGGCGCGGCGCGATGCGCGAGTAGTAGTCGATGACCTCGCCCTTGGTGGTCCCCGTCTCGGGGTAGAGCACTTTGTCGAGGTTCGAGAGGCGCAGCCGGCGCCCGCCGATCCGCACCGTCTGCTCCACCATCGACCCAGCGTAGGGCGGGAACGGCTCCGGATGCCGAAGAGGATGCGGGGTTGAGCTCCGGTCGGGGCCGAGTCGAACCCGGTGCCCCGATCGCGCTCACGCGGCGGGCGACGTCATGCTTCGGCGCCCGAGCGGCGTCTCTCGACCTCGAAGTGCAGTCGCTCGAGTTCGGCGGCGAACACCTCGAACGGGCCACGTGCGACGATCCCCGGGGCGACGTCGTGGATGGCGAGGGGCCGGATCGGCGACGGCGCTGCGCCCCACGAGGACCGCCACTGCGTCAGCTGAGCGGTCGAGCCGGCGAACACGATGGGGCCGAGTCCCGCCCACGCGTGCGCCGCGGCGCACATGGAACAGTGCTCGCCCGAGGTGTACACCGTCAGGGAGGCCCGCTCGGCCGCGGGATAGCGCGCCACCGCCCACCGCACCAGAGCGAGCTCCGGGTGCGCGGTGGGATCGCCCTGACCGACCGTGTTCCGTTCCTCTCGGAGCACGTGCCCGTCGGCATCGACGAGCAGGGATCCGAAGGCCTCGTCGCCCGCGCCCACCGCCTCGGTCGCCAGTTCCAGGCAGCGTCTCAGGGCCTCGATGTCGTCCATGGTTCCTCTTCTCCCGGGTCGTACCGCCGCGGGCGGGTCGTGGGTGCACGTGTGTCGTATCCATCTTGACGTCGNGCCTGCCCCTTGCCGCCCGCGCCGCGGCGTGACCACAGAGACGGTGTCGACGACGGACACGATATGGTGCGCGCCGTCGACGAGTAGCACATCCGCGAGCTTCGAGCGGATCCCGCGTCGATCGGCATCCCGTCATTACGGTGAGACGATGAACGATCACGAGCTCACCGCCCTGACCCTCTCTCGCGCGAGCGAGAACGTCCGCAACGGGGGCAAGCCGTTCGCGTGTCTCATCGTCAAGGACGGCGAGATCGTCGCCGAGGCGGTCAACCACGTCAGCCAAGAGGGCGACCCGACGGCCCACGCCGAGGTCCGGGCGATCCGGGCCGCCGCGGCGAAGGGCATCAGCGACCTCGGCGGGTACGACATGTTCGTCACCGCTTACCCCTGCCCGATGTGTCTGGGGGCGGTCTACTACGCGCAGCCCGATCGCCTCGTCTACGCGGCCACGCGGGAGCAGGAGGGCGAGCACTACGAGGACGGCAACCGCCTGATGACCCTCGCGACGTTCTACGACGAGTACGCGAAGCCGGTGGCGGAGCGTTCCCTTCCCACCGAGCAGGGTCGCGCCGACGATCCGACGGCACCGTTCCGCGAGTGGACCGCGATGCACGGCGACTGACCGCGGGACCCGCCCGCGACGCAAGGGCCTCGGCATCCCCCGTCCTTTCGGTGTTCACTGGACCCATGCGATCGATCTGGAAGGGTGCCCTGACGTTCGGCCTCGTCAACGTGCCCGTGAAGGTGTACTCGGCCACCGAGGATCACGACGTCTCTCTGCACCAGGTGCACAACGCCGACGGCGGGCGCATCCGCTACCAGCGCATCTGCGAGATCGACGGCGAGGTCGTGCCCTACAGTGACATCGACAAGGCCTACGACGACGGCGAGCAGACCGTTGTGCTGACCAAGGACGACCTGGCGTCGCTGCCGAGCGAGCGCAGCCGCGAGATCGAGGTCGTCGAGTTCGTGCCCAGTGACCAGGTCGACCTGCTCACCCTCGACAAGGCGTACTACCTCGAGCCGGACTCCTCGTCGCCCAAGGCCTACGTCCTGCTGCGCAAAACCCTCGAGCAGACCGACCGCACCGCCATCGTGCGCTTCTCCCTGCGGCAGAAGACCCGGCTCGCCGCCCTCCGGGTGCGCGGAGACGTGCTCGTGCTCCAGACGCTGCTGTGGGCCGACGAGGTGCGCGAGGCGGCGTTCCCGGCGCTCGATGAGAGCGTGCGGATCTCGGCCAAGGAGCTCGAGATGTCGGCATCCCTCGTCGAGAGCTTCTCGAAGGACTTCGATCCCGAGGAGTTCACCGACGCGTACCAGGCGGAGCTGCGCACCCTGATCGACGCCAAGCTCGAGAAGGGCGACGCGATCGACACGGATGCCACCTTCGGCACGCAGGAGACGGAGGACGGCGGCGAGGTCATCGACCTGATGGAGGCGCTCCGCGCGAGCGTCGAGCGCAGCCGCGCGGCGCGGGCGGGGAAGAAAGACGAGGCCGCCGACAAGAAGCCGGCGGTCAAGAAGAAGACGAAGGCGTCCTGAACCTCAGCGGGCCGGGTGGTCGCCGTCTTCGAGCGTCTTCGGGTCGAGGGTCAGCGCCTCGGCCTCGGCGTGGGTCACGGTGCCGTGCCCGGCCGCCGCGTCGCGCTTGGCGGCGGCGCGCTCGCGGAAGTAGTGGAAGACCACGAAACCGACGGTGCCGACGACGACCGTCAGCAGGATGACGTCGATGTACTCCGCGACGAACTCACCGACGCCGGGGATGAGGCTGAGCAGATAGCCCGCCACCGTGAGGCCGAAGCCCCAGATGAGGGCGCCGATCAGGTTGTAGAGCGTGTACTTCCACTTGTTCATGTGGCCGACGCCCGCGGCGATCGGCGCGAACGTGCGCACGATCGGCACGAAGCGGGCGAGGATCACGGTCAGCCCGCCGAACCGGACGAAGAACGCGTTGGTGCGCTCGACGTTCTTCCGGCTGAACAGCCCCGACTCCTTGCGTTCGAAGATCGCAGGCCCCGCCTTGTGGCCGATGAGATACCCGACTTCGCCGCCGAGGAAGGCGGCGAGGCCGATCAGCATGCCGGTGATCCAGACGTTGACGCCGAAGACGCCGTGAGGGGGGTGCGTGACCGGGTTCGACAGGATGCCCGCCATGATCAGCAGCGTGTCGCCTGGAAGCAGGAAGCCGATCAGCAGGCCGGTCTCGGCGAAGATGATGAGGCACACGATCACGAGGGCCCAGGGGCCGGCGGCGTCGATGATCGTCGCGGGGTCGAGCCACGGGAGCAGGGCGGCGGTGGTGTGGATCACATCGGTCCCGTCGGATCGGAGAAGCGGTGCTGGGTGGAACGGTCGGACAACGGTGCGGGCGACGCGGTGGGGCGAGACGTCACCGGTGAAACGGCCGATCGTGCGGAAGGGGGGACTTGAACCCCCACGCCCGAAGGCACAGGAACCTAAATCCTGCGTGTCTGCCGATTTCACCACTCCCGCGAGTGGGATCAGTCTAAACGGGACACGCGCGCGCTCGATGTGAACGAGCCGTCAAAGCGCGACCACCTCACCCGCCACCACGGTGACGTTCGTCCGGGTCTCATGGATGTCGACGGCCGGACCGGCGAACGGGTCGCGGTCGGCGATCGCGAGGTCGGCAGGCGCCTCCGGCACGAGGGTGCCGGGACCGATGCCGAGGAGATCGGCGGAGCCGCGCGTGTACGCGTCGAGGGCGGTCCCGAGCTCGAGCGCCTGCCCGGCACCCAGGGGTGCGGCATCCCCCTCACCGGGCGGACGGCGGGTGACCGCGACGTGGATGCCCAGCCACGGGTCGAAGGTCGAGACAGGCCAGTCCGACCCCATCGCGAGCGCGGCGCCGTCGTCATGGAGGGCCGCGAACGGGTAGAGATCGTCGGCGCGGTCGACGCCGAGCAGCGGCAGGGTGACCTGGCGCACGAGGGCGTTGGCACAGGCCCAGTACGGCTGGCAGTTGGCGGTGACCCCCAGCGAGGCGAAGCGGGGGACGTCGTCGGGCGCGATGAGCTCGAGGTGGGCGATGTGGTTGCGCACGCGGGCACGGTGATCGGCCGGTACCGCGGCGAACCCGTCGAGAGCGTCATGGACCGCCGCATCCCCGAGGGCGTGCACGTGGACGGCGAGACCGGCCGCGTTCAACGCGGGCACCAGCTGCTGCACGAGCTCGGGCGCGAAGTACGACAGGCCGTGCGATCCGTCGGGATAGGGGTGGCAGAGGTGAGCGGTCCGCGTCTCGACGATCCCGTCCAGCATCAGCTTCGCCGTGCGCGTGGCGAAACCGGCGGCGGTGTTCGCCCGGGCGCGCTCGAGGCACACGGCCACGAAGGCGTCGATGCCCTCCGACGTGAGGGTGCGGGGCACCCAGATGGCGCCCGTCGCCCGCCCGATCAGCGACCCGTCGTTCAGCAGTGAGAGGTACGCGTGCGAGAAGTCGGGGTACCCGGCGTACTCTCCCAGCGCGGCCTCCTGCCAGCCGGTGATGCCGGCGGCCAACACCGACCGCGAGACCGTCAGCAGAGCGCGCGCGATGTCGGCGGTCTCGTGCGGGGGGATGTGCGGGGAGACCAGCTGCATGGCGCCCTCGCGCAACGCGCCGCGAGGAGTGCCGTCGGCCCCACGCTCGATCCGCCCGTCGGAGGGATCGGGGGTCTCCCGGTCGATGCCCGCGGCGACGAGGGCCGCCGAGTTCGCCCACCCGCCGTGGTGGTCGGCGTCGAGCAGGAAGGCGGGTCGGTCGGGAACCAGCGCGTCCAGGTGGGCCGCGGTCGGGCCGGTGGGCGGGAAGAGCGTGGGGTCCCACCCTCCGCCCACCACCCAGGCGGAACCGGCGCCGGTGCCGGCGGCGAAGGCGCGAACGCGCTCGTCGAGCTCATCGAGGGTCGCCGCGCCGGCCAGATCGCAGCGGAGGGCGTCCACCGCCCCACCACCGAGGTGCAGGTGCGCATCGACGAACCCCGGCGTCACGAGACCGCCGCGCGCGTCGAGTTCGTCGTCGACGCTGCCCAATTCGTCGCGCACCGCGCGGCGGGAACCGACGGCCACGATCCTGCCGTCGCGGATCCCCAGGGCGTCGGCATCGAGAACGGCTCCGGCGGAGAAGAAGACGCCGTCGGCGACGAGAAGGCTGCTCACGGCTTCAGTGTGGCGGGGACCTCTGCGACACGCCGAAGGAATGCGCGCGCCGCCTCGGGCGCTTCCTTCCGTATGCAGGCGATCACGTACTCCCAGACCGGTGACTCCTCCGTCCTCTCGCTCGTCGAGCGACCCGTGCCCGAGCCGGGCCCCGGCGAGGTGCGCGTGCGCATCGCCGTGTCGGGGGTGAACCCGACCGACTGGAAGGCTCGACAGGGCGGCCGGCCGTTCTCCTGGGACGAGGTGACGCCCAACCAGGACGGCGCGGGAATCGTGGATGCCGTCGGCGACGGCGTCGACACCCCGTCGACGGGCCAGAAGGTCTGGGTCTACCTCGCCCAGCACGAGCGTCCCACCGGCACCGCCGCCGAGTACGCCGTCATCCCCGCCGAACGCGCCGTTCCGCTGGCCGACGGCGCCTCTTTCGAGCTGGGTGCGAGCCTCGGCGTTCCCGCCATGACCGCCCACCGCGCCTTGACGGTGCACGAGAACGGCCCCGCGCGACTCGCCCCCGGCGCGCTCGACGGCCGCACCGTCCTCGTGCACGGCGGTGCCGGCGCGGTCGGCCACGCCGCCATCCAGCTCGCCGTCTGGGCCGGCGCGACGGTGATCGCGACCGTCAGCAGCGACGAGAAGGAAACGCTGGCGCGGGCTGCCGGCGCCCACCACGTGCTGCAGTACCCGAGCGACGCGCTCGCCGACGGCATCCGTGAGCTCGCACCCGACGGCGTCGACCACATCGTCGAGGTCGCCATCGCCGACAACGCCGCCCTCGATGTCGAGGTGATCGCCAACCACGGCTCGATCGGCTACTACGCCGACAACGGCGGCGACGCGTTCTCGGCGGCCGTGCGGGCGAGCTTCGCCAAGAACGTCCGCTGGCAGGGCCTGCTGCTGTACACCGTCGGCGAAGACGCGCTCGCCGCCGCTGCGGAGGACATCTCCGCCGCCGTGGCCGACGGTGCGCTCCCGGTGGGCGAGGACGCCGGGCTGCCCCTGACCTGGTTCGCTCTGGCCGACACCGCCGCCGCGCACGACGCCGTGGCGGACGGTGCGACGGGGAAGGTGCTCATCCGGGTCGGCGAGGGCGAGTAGCCGCCGCATACGAAACCGCCGGGGCCGCGCGTGAGGCGCGACCCCGGCGGTTCGTCGTCCGGGGGGGAACGTCGACTACTGCTGCTGCGTGCGGCGGCGCGCGATCGCCGTTCCGGCCGCGACCAGCAGACCGAAAGCGAGCATGCCCGCACCGATCAGCGGCAGAGGCGAACCGTCGACCTCGGAACCGGTGCGCGCGAGGCTTCCGCCCGAGCCCTTCGAACCCGGGACGGGCGTGGCACTGGCCGAGGGACCGGCCGTGGGTGCCGCCGTGGCCGTCGGCTCCGCGGTCGGGCTGACCGTGGGTTCCGCGGTGGGCGTCGGCTCCGGCGTCGGCGTGGGCTCGACGGCGTTCCACGCCAGGGCGTAGGCCGCGTGGCCGATCGCCGGAGCGAAGATGTCGACCGAGGCGCGGCTGACATTTGCGAGGGTGTCGTTCTCGGTGTGGTAGTTCCGGTCCATGAAGACCCCGGCGGTCCCGCCGAACAACTGCACCTGCTCGTCGGTCTTGATGTCATCCGCACCCGAGAACAGTCCGCCCGAGGCGATGCCGTTCTCGATGAACGCCTGGTAGTCGCTGCGTCCCGAGTACTCGGTGTCGATCCAGGGCTGGTCGATGGCGTCGAAGTAATCGGTGTAGACGTCCTCGATCTCGGCCGATCCGTCGGGGATGTCCACGGGTGCCTCGGACGAGGACTGGTCGGCGTCGTACACGCCCACCGTAAAGTTCTCCGACCCGATCATGTCGTAGTTCAGGTACGCAGAGATGCGGGCGAGCTCCGCCGGGTCTTCGGCGACGAGCTGGTCGACGTAGGCCGTCGAGCCGAGCAGGCCGATCTCTTCGGCACCCCAGAGGGCGAGGCGGATGCGCTTGTCGTTGGGAACCTCGGATGCCGCGATCTTCTCGGCGAGGGCGAGGATGGCGGCCGAGCCCGAGCCGTTGTCGTTGACACCGGGACCCTCGGCGACGCCGTCGAGGTGCGCGCCGATGGCGATCGTGCCGTCGGGGTCGCCCGCGATGCTGTCGGCGATGATGTTGAAGGACGTTCCGACGAGGAACTCCTTCTCGATGACGGCGGTGCCCTCGACGGGCTCATCGGCGGGTGCCGCCGAGATCAGCGCCGCGATCGCCTCGCCGCTGGCCTGCGGAAGAGTGGCCGCGGGGGAGTCGTCGGTGTTGCGCGGACCCGAGGCGACGTTGGTCAGCTGGTCCTGGGGAGTGGTCCCCTCGGCTTCAGGACGGGCGTTGTTGTACACGAACACCGCGCCGGCGCCGGCAGCGGTGGCGAGATCGATCTTCTCTTCGAAGGTGCAGGTCCCTCGCTGTACGAGCACGATCGCCCCCGCCGGGACAGTCGCGTAGTCCGTGCTCGCGCAGCCTTCGCGCAGCCCCGCGGCGTTGGGGGACGGCAGGGCGAGATCGGCGGTCAGGTCACCGTCGATGCCCTCACTAAGGTCGAAGTGCGAACCCTCGTACGTTTTGCCGTCGACGGTCAGCGAGGCCTCGCCGAGGTCGGTGTAGGGCACCTCGAACTCATCGCGGGTGACCGTGAACGCTCCCGTGGTCTCGAGGACGTCCTCGGCGTACTCGGCGGCGGCCTCGTAGCCCGGCGAATCCCAGGCGCGGAAGCCTTCCGCGGCGAAGGACTCGGTGATCTCGGACAGCTCGGCGAGGTGGGTCATGACGTCGGCGCCGGTCAGGCCCAGGTCGTTCGGCGTTTCTCCCGATGCGACCGCGGCGTTCGCCGCCGGAGCCAGCAGCAGCGATCCGCCGACGAGAGCGGTCGTGGCGATCACGGCGGAGAACCGTCGGCCGCGCGAGGGCGGGGAAGGAGTGGTGTTACGGGGCACGGTGAAGGCACCTCTCTGCGGGCAGCGATGTCCGCATCATCCAGGGGGAATGACGTACCCGCACGAGGAGGCGGGCACATGTCGATTCTTATCGGATGTCCATGTATTCGCTACTGGTCACCGGAATGTTTACGGCGACGAAATGCGCGGACGACACTCGAACGCCTCGGCCGTGCGATCGACCCGCACGGTTTCCCGCCTCTCAGCGAGGGCGCGGCACGTACCGCGGCACCCACCGGATGAAGCCGACGGCGCCGAGCACCGCGATCGCGCCCACCGCTCCCACTCCGACCGACAGCGACGCCACCGCCGTGAGCGCCGAGACGAGCAACGGTGCCACCGCCCCGCCGGCATCGGTCAGCGTCCGCCACGACCCGAGGAAGGCGGCGGGCTCGGCGGGAGGGGCGATGTCGGCTCCGAGGGTGAGCAGGATGCCGCTCGAGAGGCCGTTGCCCACGCCGAGGACGGCGGCGAACATCGCGTACCACATGGCCGCGGAGCCGAGATCGTGCGTGAACGACAGCGCGATGAACCCGGCGCCCATGAGGATCATCGCCGGCAGCGCCGCCCAGAGCCGTCCGAAGCGATCCATGACCTGACCGCTGGCGTAGAAGAGGGCGAAGTCGATGGCACCCGACACCCCGACCACGACCGCGATCGTGCCGGCATCCAATCCCAGCGACACACCCCACAGTGGAAGCACCACCTGGCGGGCCGACCGCACCGCCGAGAGGGAGGCCGCCGCGAGTCCGAGCCGCGCGAGCACGCCGCGGAAGCGCCACATCGTGCGGAACACCCCGGCACGTTCGGCCGTGGGGATCGCGCCGGTGACGGGCTCGCCGCTGTCTTCGGCCTCCCCGGTCACGGCGGGCTGCCGCTGCGTCGAGCCCGCCCCGACCGGCACGGCGCGCTCGGGGTCGGGTCCGAAGAACACCAGCAGGATCGTCGCAACCTGGCACACGGCGAAGAAGATTACGGATGCCGTCTCGTCGCCGAAGACGCCCAGCAGTGCCGCCGAGATGAACGGGCCGACGAACATGCCCGCCCGGAAGGTGCCACCCAGCAGCGACAACGCCCGGGCGCGGAAGTGCAGGGGCACGCGGGTGGTCATGAACGAATGGCGGGCCAGCGCGAACGCCGCCGCGCAGAAGCCGATGAGGAACACCGCCGCCGCGAACACCGCAAGCGACGACGCGAACACGATGCCGACGAGACCGGCCAGGACGACGATGCCGGCGACGCCCATCGTCACGCGCTCACCGAAACGGGCGACGGCCCACCCCGCGGGGATGTTCCCGCACAGCTGCCCGACCACGAGGGCGGAGGCGACCAGGGCCGCGAGGGCGACGTCGGCGCCGAGCCGGTCGGCGATCACGGGGATGAGGGGGATGACCGCGCCTTCGCCGATCGCGAAGAGCAGGGTGGGTCCGTAGATCATCGGCGCGAAGCGCACCAGCACGTTCCGGGGAGAGTCGGCTGTCACCGTCTCCACGATAGGCTGGATGCCAAATGCTCGAACTCGATTTGACCGCCGACATCCAGGCGCTGCGCTCGACCTTCGCCGATATCCAGGCCGTGGTCGACGTCGACGCACTCACCGCAGACATCGCACGCCTCAGCGAAGAGGCCGGTGCCCCCAACCTCTGGGACGACGTCGACAACGCCCAGAAGGTGACCAGCCGTCTCAGCCACAAGCAGGCGGAGCTCAAGCGCGTCTCCGAGATCGAGCAGCGCCTCGACGACCTCGAGGTGCTCGTCGGACTCGCCATCGAGATGGAAGACGAGGAGTCCGCTGACGAGGCCCGTCGCGAACTCGCCTCGTTGAAAGACGTGATCGGCCAGCTCGAGGTGCAGACGCTCCTCGACGGCGAGTACGACCCGCGCTCCGCGGTGGTCACGATCCGCTCCGGCGCGGGCGGCGACGACGCCACCGACTTCGCCGAGATGCTGCTGCGCATGTACCTGCGCTGGTGCGAGCGCCACAAGTACCCCGTGAAGGTCATGGACACCTCGTTCGCCGAGGGCGCGGGCATCAAGTCCGCGACCTTCGAGGTCGACGTGCCCTACGCCTACGGCACGCTGTCCGTCGAGGCGGGCACCCACCGCCTCGCGCGCATCAGCCCCTTCGGCGGTGCCGACAAGCGCCAGACCAGCTTCGCCGCGGTCGAGGTCATCCCGGTGATGGAAGAGGCCGTCGAGGTCGACGTGCCCGAGGGCGACATCCGCGTCGACGTGTTCCGCTCGTCGGGGCCGGGCGGACAGTCGGTCAACACGACAGACTCGGCCGTTCGCATCACGCACCTCCCCACGGGCCTGGTCGTGTCGATGCAGAACGAGAAGTCGCAGATCCAGAACCGCGCCGCCGCCATGCGCGTGCTGCAGACCCGCCTGCTCCTGCTCAAGCGCGAAGAAGAGGCCGCGAAGAAGAAGGAGCTCGCCGGCACGATCACCGCGAGCTGGGGCGACCAGATGCGCTCGTACTTCCTCTACGGCCAACAGCTCGTGAAAGACCTGCGCACCGGCTACGAGGTCGGCAACCCCGCGGTGGTCTTCGACGGCGACCTCGATGGGCTCATCGCCGCCGGCATCCGTTGGCGCAAGCGCAAAGAAGACGACTGACCCCTCCCGTGACGACGAACTCTGTGGATGCCGAGACGACCGGCATCCACAGGGTTCTCTCGTTTCGCGACACGGCGCGTCCTGACGGCGTGTCCCGGGCCCGCGCTTAGGCTCATCGAGCCATGATCCGGTTTGAAAACGTCACCAAGCGGTATCGCGGCACCGCGAAGCCCGCCCTCAGCGCCGTCGACTTCGAGGTGCAGCGCGGGGAGTTCGTCTTCCTCGTCGGTGCATCGGGGTCGGGGAAGTCGTCGTGCCTGCAGCTCATCCTGCGCGCGGAGACGCCCAGCGAGGGGCGCGTGGTCGTGCTCGGTCGGGACCTGCGTACGCTGTCCAACCGCAAGGTGCCCTACTTCCGTCGCGAGATTGGCTCGGTCTTCCAGGACTTCCGACTGTTGCCGAACAAGACCGTGTTCCAGAACGTCGCCTTCACGCTCCAGGTGACCGGCTCCTCGCGAGGGTTCATCCAGCAGGCCGTCCCCGAGGTGCTCGCACTCGTCGGCCTCGACGGCAAAGAGAAGCGTCTGCCGCACGAGCTGTCGGGTGGGGAGCAGCAGCGTGTCGCCATCGCGCGCGCCCTCGTCAACCGCCCCCAGGTGCTGCTCGCCGACGAGCCGACCGGAAACCTCGACCCCGGCACGTCCACCGACATCATGCGCCTTCTCGCGCGGATCAACGCCGGCGGCACGACCGTCGTCATGGCAACGCACGAGGCCGGTTTCGTCGACCAGATGCAGCGACGCGTGATCGAGCTCAGCGGTGGCGAGATGGTGCGCGACGAGCGCGGCGGTGGCTACGGCGACACCGCCAGCATCCCGCGTCTGAGTCCTGAGGTCGAGAAGGGTGCGGCCGCCGTCGCCGCCCTCTCGGCGGTGCTCGAGGTGCAGCGCGAGGTCACCGGTCGAACGGGCCCCCTGCAGCCCCTGCCGAAGACGGATGCCGCCCCCGAACCTCGTGCGGAACGGGCACCGGATGCCGCCCCCGAGGCCGACACTCCGGCGTCAGCGGAGGCCGCCGCCGAGCAGCCCGCCCGGCAGCCCCGCGAGCCGGGGACGAACACGGGGTTCATTCCGGTCACGACCCCCCAGGTCGACGAGCTCGGACTCGCCGATCGTCTCGGCCTCGGGAAGAAGACAGACCGCGTCGACGAAGTGGGGCCCACGTCATGAGGTTCGGGCTCATCCTGTCGGAGGCCTTCACCGGTCTCCGCCGCAACGCGTCGATGGTGATCTCGGTCATCCTCGTCACCTTCGTCTCGCTGACGTTCGTCGGCGCGGCGATGCTCATGCAGATGCAGATCGGCAAGATGCAGTCGTACTGGGCCGACCGCGCCCAGGTGGCGGTGTTCATGTGCGCATCGTCGTCGAACACCGACACGTGCGCCGCGGGGGAGCCGGCGACCCAGCAGCAGATCGACGACGTCAAGGCGACGCTGGACGGGCAGGCGCTCGCGCCGCTCATCCGCGACTACACGTTCCAGACGAGCGACGAAGTGTTCGCCGACGCGCAGCAGCAGCTGCCGGAGGACATCCTCGGAGTCGTCACGGCCGACCAGTTCAACGCGACCTTCAGCATCAACCTGGTGGACCAGAGCCAGTCCGACGTGATCACCGAGGCGTTCAGCGGCCGAACCGGGGTCGAGGACGTCCAGGATCAGCTGCAGTATCTCGAGCCACTGTTCCAGGCGCTGACGGTCGCGACCTACGTCGCCGTCGGTATCGCTGGTCTCATGCTGATCGCGGCCGTGCTGTTGATCGCCACGACCATCCGCCTGTCGGCGTTCGCGCGTCGGAAGGAGCTGGGCATCATGCGGCTCGTGGGGGCGTCCAACCGGTTCATCCAGACACCGTTCGTCGTCGAGGGCGTGCTCGCCGCCCTGGTCGGCTCGGCCCTCGCGAGCGTCGCGGTCTGGGCCATCGTCGGCGTCGGCGTGAACCAGTACCTGCGGGACCGCATCGGATTCATCACGTCGTGGGTCGACGTGGGCGACGTCGCCGTCGTCATCCCGGTCATCGTCGTCGTCGGGGTGATCCTCGCCGCCCTGAGCGCGAGCTTCGCCATCCGGCGGTGGCTGCGCACCTGAGCGTGGGGTAATCTGTAAGGCTCCGTGTGCCCATGATCATGAGGAGGTGGCACCATGCCTCGTGAGCAGGGTGAAAAGCTCATTGCGTCCAACAAGAAGGCGCGTCACGACTACGCCATCGAGAAGACCTACGAAGCAGGTCTCATCCTGACCGGTACCGAGGTCAAGTCGCTGCGGCAGGGTCGGGCGAACCTCACCGACGGTTACGCCTACATCGACGGCGGGCAGGCGTTCCTCGACGCGGTGCACATCCCCGAGTACTCGCAGGGGCATTGGACGAACCACTCCGCCAAGCGCACGCGCAAGCTTCTCCTCCACAAGGAGGAGATCATCAAGCTGTCGCACGCCGTCTCGGCGGGCGGCTACACGCTCGTGCCGTTGCGGTTGTACTTCCTCGACGGTCGCGCCAAGGTCGAGATCGCTGTGGCCAAGGGCAAGCGCGAGTTCGAGAAGCGTCAGACGATCCGCGAGCGCGAGGACAAGCGCGAGGCAGAGCGGGCGATGCGCACCAAGAACCGCCTGGGCGACTGACAGCCGCGCGACCTGCATCACCGGCGCCCGGGGCGTGCGGTCCGATTCGGGCGGGTCACTCCGCGCGGAAGCGCCCTTCCACCGCCGAGGTCACGACGATCTCGGGCGGCTGCAGGCTGAACGACGGGCCGGAGTCGGCATGGGCGGCCATCATCCGCGCGCCCATCGGCGACGGCGCCTCGGGACGACCGCCGAGCAATCCGACATCGGCGATCTCGACCGCCGCCACCGATGCGAGGCCGAGGGCGTCGGCGTAGGCCGTAGCCCGTTCGAGGGCCACATGCACCGCTTCGGCGGCGACCTCGCGTTCCACCCGGGCGCGCGTGTCGGGGGAGAGGCGCCACTCGACGGCCGTGACCTGCACGTCGTCGGACTCGGCGACGTCACCGAGCCACCACGACAATGCGCCGGCGTCGGTGAATGTCGCCGACAGTTCCACGCTCGCGTGGTGCACGAGGGGCAGCTGGGTCCCCTCGTTGTTCCAGGGGCGGTCGGACCAGACCGAGACGCGGGCGCTCGACCACTCCGAGACCTCACCGGAGCGCAGGTGGGCGACGAGGCCGTCCTGCACCGCTGTCGCGCGTTCCTGCGCCCGTTCGACGACGGGACCGCGCGTGGGACCGTCGGTGGAGACGGTCACGCGCACGGCCGCTTCTTCGGCGCGGACGCGCGAGTTGCTTTCGCCCCGGACGGTGATGACGACGTCGCTCATGCGGTGAGCTTACGGGAGCGCGGTCGTCCGGCCCCGTGTCGATGCGCTCCTTCCCGCTCAGAACTCCGGAGGATCGGCCGTTCCGGCCGTGGAGCGCCGCGTGANTCGCCGCCGCCCGGGCAGATCTCCGGAGTTCTGCACGAGCGCGCGCTCGGCCTCCCGGCCTTCGGGAATCACGGCGCCCCGCGAGGCGTTGTAGACTGAGATGCTCGGGCGCTTCGGCGGCCGAGATGGCAACTCAATAGCGTGACAACGGCCGCTCCTTCACGGAGTTCCCGGGGCTGATCGGTTTCGACAGCGCCTGCGAACCCGCGAGAAAGCGGGCCGAGGATGTGGGGTTATCTCGTAAACGCTCCCTGCAAAACAATAAGTGCCGATGCTAAGCGCACTGACTTCGCCCTCGCTGCGTAAGCGAGCCCGATAGTCCGTCAGACCGTGTGTGACCCCGCCACGGATTCTGGCGTCATTTAGGGGTCTTGCTGTGTGACGGCGTCTGGACGTCACGCGGGACTTTTCCCAGGCTGGGCTCGTCGACTTAGGTGTCTGTGACAAAGGTCGGAGCCGAGCAGAACGTCTGCACAGACTGCGCCCGGAGAAAACGCGGAGACCCAGCGTTGGACGGGGGTTCGATTCCCCCCAGCTCCACGAGCCGTTGTCACGATGAGATAGCCCCCAGATCCGCCCGTTTCGGCGGGATGGGGGCTTTTTCGTGCGCTCGTTCAGCCCGCGGTGCGCGTGTGGATGTCGCTCTCGCCCGAGACGCCGTTGAGGTCGAGGTACACGCGACCCTCGGTGCGGGTCAAGGTGGCGGTGCTGCGGCGTTCGAGGCCCTCGGCCACTCGCTCGACGAAGCCGGGGTCGAAGCTGTGCAGCAGCACCTGATCGGCGCGGTGGATGCGCTTGCCCGTCCAGGCCGCCGAGACCTTGTCGGGGTCACGGTGGGTGTAGACGGCGACGCGCCCGGCCTTCATGCTGCCGGTGTGCAGCCGGGCGGCATCCGGTGCGCCGACTTCGATCCACGCCACGAGCGCTCCGGTGAGGTCGGTGACCATGACGGCCGGCTCGTCGGTGGCGGCGACGCCCTCACTGAAGGCGATGCCCTCCTCGTACTCGAGACAGTAGGCGAGCACGCGGGTGAGCATGTACGGCGCGGTCTCTGATGGATGCCGGGCGACCCGCAGCTGCAGTTCGTCGTACACGCCGCGATCGACGTCGGAGAGCTGCACCGTGAAGGTGTGAATGGTCGAGCCGATAGCCACGACGACCGAGCCTACGCGAGCGAGGGTCGCCGGCGTGCCGGTGCGCCGCTTGTCCGCCCCCGTGGCGGCGTCTAGCGTCGGAGCATGCCTGACCCTCGCGCGCTCCGCATCGACGTCGGCCCCTTCCAGCTCGAGCCCACGCCCGACGCCTCCACCTGGACCGCAGCTCCGCGCGGCGACGCCGCTTACACGGCATCCGGGATCACCGCGGGGTGGAGCGAGTGGGTCGCGTTCGCGACTCGTGTGCTGCGCGCTGACGAACTGTGGCGCACCGTCGAGGCGCGCGGTGACGCCTGGGACGAGGGTTTCGCTGCGGCCCGGGATGCCGCGGCGGTGAACCCGTACCGCTGAACCCGTAACGCCGAACCCGAGCAACGTGACCGGCACAGCCGAACCCGAGCTGCGGAACCGAGCCCCGGAACCCGCCGTGGGTGGCCGCCGCTTATCCGCGTGGGGCGTCGACGAGGATCAGGCTCTGCCGCGTGTCGGCGAGCTTCACGAACCCGTCGCCGAAGAGATAGGTCAGGCCGTATCCGTCGACCCCACGGCCCCCGAGCCATTCGGGGTTCTCGGTGACGTAGGTGCCATCGTCGTCGACCTCGACCTTCCAGCCGGACGCGACGAGCTCCTTCTGGGCCGTGGCTGCCGTGGCCTCGTCGATCGGCGCCCACCCGAAGATCTGGACCCTGTCGGACGCGATCTTCTGGTCGCCCCATTTGCACTGGATGCCCTCTTCGAGCGCGATCGCGCCGATGCGGAAGGGCTCCTGCTGGGTGACCCACCCGATGCTCGTGAAGTCGTCGGCTGTCGCCTGCGGGATGATGTTCTCGCACGTGGGGTCGGGCGTCTCGGAAGCGGGGGTCGCCGTCGTCTCAGGGGCCGCGATGGTGGGGCCGGCTGCCGACTCGGCGACGCTGGGCACGGTCTCGGGGGTGGGGCCGCTGCACGCGGTGAGCAGGCTCGCGATCAGAATTCCCCCGACCGCCACCAGGGGGGCACGTTCACGCGGGCCGCTCACCGAGGGTCCCCGCCGTGCAGCAGGGCGAAGAAGTCGTCGTGCAGGATGCCGTTCGTGGCGAACGACGAGCCGGCGTCGAGACGGTCCGAGCCGTCGAAGGCGGTGAATCGGCCGCCGGCCTCCCGCACGATGGGGGCGATCGCGGCGATGTCGTACTCTTTCACGTCGAACTCCGCGACGAGTTCGAGCCTGCCCTCGGCGAGCCACATGTACGGCAGGGCGTCGCCGTAGGCACGGTCGCGCCAGACCGCACGCGCCAGTCGCTCGAGGGCGGGCACCAGCTCGACGCCGTCCCATTGCTGGATGCTCTGGAAGCTGATGCTCGAGGCACCGACCTCCTCCACTCCCGACACCCGGATGCCGCGGGTCTCGCCCGACGCGGTTGTCGTCCACGCGCCGTGGCCGACCGCGGCCCACCAGCGGCGTCCGATGGCGGGCTGGCTCACGACGCCGACCTGGGGGACGCCGTCGACCGAGAGGGCGATCAGCGTCGCCCACACGGGGATGCCCCGCATGTAGTTGTGCGTGCCGTCGATGGGGTCGATGACCCACCGGCGGGCCGTGTCGCCCGAGGAGCCGTACTCCTCGCCCAGGACGGCGTCGTCGGGTCTCTCGGCATCGAGGATCGCGCGGATCGCGCGCTCGGTCGCGAGATCCGCCTCGGTCACGTGCGTGCGGTCGGGCTTGGTGTCGACGCGGAGGTCGGCCGCATCGAAGCGGCGCATCGAGACAGCGTCGGCGGCGTCGGCCAGGCGCAGGGCGAGGGCGAGGTCGTCGGTGAGGGTCGGAGGCGCTGCTTCGATCGGGGACACGGCTCAAGGATACGGTCGACCGGCGGCCGATTTGGCGTGCCCGCGTCACGCCTGGTAACGTAATCCCTCGGTTCGGAACGCAAGTTTCGGCCCGAACGGAACGCACCTCTAGCTCAATCGGCAGAGCAACTGACTCTTAATCAGTGGGTTCTGGGTTCAAGTCCCAGGGGGTGCACCACTCACGAAGCCCGGTCTCTCATCGCGAGATGAGAAAGCGGGCTTCCGTGCTCCACAGGTGCGGTTCGGCGGGCGTGGCCTATGGCACATAGGCGAGAACGTGTGGATGGCTCGGGCGTGTCGTCCTCGCCCGGTTCGGTCCAGAGTCCTTCCTCGGTGCTGAGGGCGGTGTCGGAAGGCGTTTCGTCGTCGTGTCAGAGGATCTGGTCGTCCTGCGCGAGCGCGGCGTGCGCGTGGGAACAGTAGCCCGGGTGCCCTGCTGCCCGCGACGAGCGCCGGGTGATGAGGGCTTCACAGCGAGGTTCGGACATCTCGCCCGCGGTGCCGTAAGCGCAGAGGACCGGACGGTCCAAGCGCGCCTGCATCCGCCGCACCAGACGGCCGAGCGCTGGCTCATCGATGAGCATTGCGTTCCCCTTGTCGTGACGGTGGTCAGGGCCCCCGCCCGCCACCATCACCGAGAGCATAACCGCCCCGGAACGCGTCTCGTCCGTATTCGGAGGCCGTTCGCGCCGGCTCCGCACTCGGCTTGTTCCCGCGGGAAGCGGTCGAAGACGAGCCGCTATGCGTGACCACGGGTCCTGGCGGCCCTGGTCGCGTCGTCGAGAAGGCGTAGCGGTGGTCGACAGGGAAGACTCTCTTCCGTGCCCCCGGGATCCGCATTCGCACAGCGGGGATGTCAGCGTCCGTCGAGGAGATGAATCTCACCGTGGACCGGGTGAACCGTTCCAAACCGCATGATCGGCGAGACAGTTCTCGCTACGTCGGCGCAATAACTTTTACATCGGAGGTGGGCCGCGCGGTTCATTCTCGCCGCGGTTTCGCTCGGAAGTCACGGGAAATCATCGCGAGAGGCTATTGCACGCTCTTTCATGTCTCGACGACGTGGTTACCGCTATCCTGTGGCACTCCGCGAGACGGTGTCAATAGTGCAAACGGCGTTCTCCTGCGGTTCGCCGGTCGCCCGAGGGGTTGCATCCACTCGAGACGCCCGTCCCTCACCCACGGAAAGACGCGGCTGTTCTCATCGTGCTCACCGTCGGGAGGGTCGCACGACGCGCTCAGGGGCTCGATTGGGGGGCTCCTGGCGGTCCATTCTTAATCCACCCGTAATGGTGCGGGTATAAGGTCGTTTCTGCTGCGCCGCAGCGGTCCTGACATTTGCACCCGCCGCGGGGCGCGAAAGAAACAATGCGCACCCTGAGCTCGAGCCGAAAGCACAATGCGCCCATGGAACTCAACGCCGCCTCCGGTGTTCCGTCCCGTTCGTCCGCCCGTCACCGACGCACCCTGATCAGCACGACCGTCGCCGTCGCCGTAGCCGCTCTCGTCGCGGGAACCGCGACGCCCAGCGTCGCCGCGGTCGCCGGGCCGGTCGGACTCTTCCCCGACAGTGTGCGACCGCAGGTCCCCGCGATGCCCGTCCCCGGCCCGATCGAGGTCGGATTCACCTTCTCGCCCGAGGAGTCGGGCGCCCTGTCGGCCGTCCGGTTCTACCAGAACGCCCCCAACTCGGGCGTGGTCAGCGCGTCTGTCTGGTCGTCCACCGGCGTGCTGCTCGCCCAGGCGCCGGTCGATCCCGTCGCTGCGGTGGGCTGGCGGACCGTCCCGATCGCGCTCGACCTCGAGGCGGATGTCTCGTACACCGTCAGCGTGCTCGACAACGACGGCCGCATCCCCGCGATCGAGAACTACTTCGCCGAGCCGAAGACGACCAACGGCATCGTTACGCCGGCGAAGGCCGGCGTGTACAAGGCCTCCGCCGGCTACCCCACCATCGGGCAGACCGCGAGCGGCCTCGTCGACATCGCCTTCACCGCCGAACCCGACCTCGAGTCCGGATCCGAGCCCTCGCCCGACCCGACCGAGCCGGACCCGACCGCCCCCGCACCGACGCCCGTTCCGGTCGAGCCCCCGGCACCGGAGCCCGACCCCGCCGGACCCGTCAGCGCCGTCGGCCCCGACGGCACCCACTGGCCGGAGAACACCCCGCGTGCCGATGCGGCGCGTGTGGTGCAGGTGAAGCCCACGTGGGCCGCCATCTCCGCGGCGATCACCGCGGAAGCCAAGACCTCGGACGACGTGGTGATCTGCGTCTCGCCGGGCACCATCGTGGGCGGCAACGGCTCGGGATCCAGCGCCAAGGGCGTCCTCCAGGACGTCGGAAACGCCAACCGCCCGTCGCGCATCCTCGTCGACGCGTGCGACGGCGTCGGCACGGTCAAGACCGCAGGAGACAAGGGCATCGCCTTCGTCGGGGTCCGCGGTGTGTCCATCGTCGGCATCGACATGGGCGACACGTCGGTGATGCTCCGCAACGTCGAGTCGTTCGGTTTCGGGTACACCACGGTCGGCACGCTCCTCGTGACCGCCAACGGCGGCCGCGGAGTACAGAACACGGACGTGGTCGAAGTGGTGGCGGGCACCGAAGCGGTGGCGGGCGCCGGGTACGACCGCATGGAGGTGAAGTCCGCCGACGGGTACGACATCGACGGTCTGACCTTCTCGGGCCTGTACGCCGCGCCGCACTACAAGGCGCGCGGGTCCAACGCCCACACCGACACGATCCAGTTCGTGACGACCTCGGGCACGGGCACGATGACCGACATCGTGATCGAGGACTCCGCCGTCTTCGCGTCGTCCAACCAGGGCATCATCGCGGGCAGCAACAGCGGCGGCGAGATCCGCAACACCGTCGTCGTCGGCGGCAAGACCAGCCAGCAGCGTTACCCCGTCTACGAGGGCGGGCAGCCCGTCCTCGCAGCCAACTCGTTGCACGGGACGTGGTCGGACCTCGCGATGGACACCTCCACGGTCGCGGGCAGCGTCTCGCCGTCGTACTCGTTCTCCGAGGTCGAGGCGTCCGAGAGCACCAAGGGCGATCGCGGGTTCAGCAAGCTCGAGCCGATGACGCTCGACGACCTCGACGAGATCGCACCGGTGCCGACGGCCGAGCGCCTGGCGGCCATCTGGGGCTGACGCCCGAACGGCGAGGCGCCGGANTCGGTCTGCGATCGAGCGTCGGCATCCGGCGCCTCAGCACCGGTTCCGCAGCTACCGCGTCACGCTGCGTCGCCCACCAGTACCGCGGCGCCCTCGTCGGCGGCATCCGGGTGCGCACCGTCGATGTGGGCGAGCAGGCGGCGTCCGAACAGGATGCACAGGCTCGCGATCACGACCGACACGGCCGCCATGACGTACGGGACGCCCGCATCGAACGCGTGCCACAGCAGGGCGGCGAGCGGGGGAGCGACGGCGCCTCCGAGGAACCGCACGGCGGAGTACGCCGACGACGCCACCGAACGCGGAAGATCGGTCGCCTCCATCACCGCCTCGGTGAGCGCGGTGTTGACGACGCCGAGCACGAGTCCGCCGACGACGATGCAGGTGACCAGCGCGGCGGCCGACGATACGACGAACGCGGCCACGAGAAGGTCGAGGGCGAGCAGTGGCAGAGCGATGAGCAGCACCGTCGTCAGACGCAGACGCCGCAGCAGCAGCGGCGCGACCCACACGCTGGTGATCGCCAGCCCCAGACCCCACCCGAAGAAGGTCAGGCCGATCCCCATCGCGCCGAACCCGAGCGGGAAGGGCGAGAACGCCAGCAGCGTGAAGAAGCCGATGTTGTAGAACAGGGCGGTGGCGGCGAGGATCGCCAGCGCGGGCCGGCCCAGGGCGCGGAACGGCGCGCTGAACGCGAGCGGCGTCCGCGCGGGAGTGGGCCCGCGAAGCAGGAGCAGGACGGCGACGAACGCGATGGCCATGAGCGCGACGACACCGAAGAAGGGTCCTCGCCAGCTGACTTCGCCCAGGATCCCGCCCAGCAGGGGGCCCACCGCGATGCCGAGGCCGAGGGCGGCTTCGTACAGGATGATCGCGGCGGAACTGCCCCCTGACGCCGCTCCGACGATGGTGGCCAGAGCCGTCGAGATGAACAGCGCGTTGCCGAGTCCCCACCCGGCGCGGAAACCGATGATCGCGTCGACGCTGCCGCTGAGGGCGCACAGCAGGGCGAACACCACGATGAGCGCCAGGCCCACCAGGAGCGTCGCCTTCGCCCCGATCCGGCTCGAGATCCAGCTCGTCACGAGCATCGCGAGTCCGGTGACCACGAGATAGCTCGTGAACAGCAGCTCGGTCTCGACGGGGCTCGCCTGAAGGGATTCGGCGATCGCCGGGAGGATGGGGTCGACGAGACCGATGCCCATGAACGCCACGACGCACGCGAACGCGACGGCCCACACCTGTGCGGGCTGCTTCCAGATGCGGGGTGCTGCGGTGTCGGCGGTCACCGGACGACCTCCTTCAGCTCGGGGGTGAGAGGCGCGACAGGAACGAGGCCCACGCGCAGGGACAGGGCCGAGGCGGCGACGCCGACGGCATCCCATTCCGCCTCCGACAGGTCGGCGACGTGCGGCGCGAGCGCCGTGCGGAACTGTTCGAACCACCCGGCGAGGGCGGCCAGGCCCGCGTCGGTCGCGCGGATCACACTGACGCGCGAATCGCTCGCGTGCGCTGCGCGCTCGACGAGACCGGCGGCATCCATCTGATGCACCAGCCGCGTCATGCCCGGCTGGGTCACCCGGCTCAAGGTGGCGAGGTCGCCGAGCCGCTGAGGGCCGTGGTCGCGCAGGAGCGTCAGCGTGCGCCACTGTGCCGCAGGGGCGTCGTTCTGGGTGTCGATGGCCGCGATGCGCGTGAGGGCGTGCACCGCGAGCAGGAGTGTCTGCAGGTCGTCGTCGCGGGTCATGGGAAAAGCATACCTCAGGTATATACCTAAGGTATGGATGTGGGACAAGTCATCACCGCGCGGCGATCCGCGTCGACAGCTGATGCGCGTGCGCCAACAGGACGCGCCCCAGCTCGGCGAGGCGCTCACCGCCGAACCGGAACTGGACTCCGGTCAGACTGAGCGCCCACTGCGGATCGCCCGACCGCGTGAACACCGCCGCCCCCAGACCCCAGCTCCCCTCCACGATCAGCCCCGGATTGACCGCGTAGCCACGGGCCTTCGTGTCGGCGATGCGCGTGCGCAGGCGTGCGGGGGAGTGCGACGCCCCCCACCGTTCCGCCAACTCCGGATGTCGTTCCAGATAGGCGTCCACATCCTGGGGTGGCAGGAAGGCGAGGATCGCCAGTCCGGCCGACGCGACGCCGAGCGGGAAGCGCACCCCCTCCGACAGGACGAACGAGCGGATGGGGAAGCTCCCGTCCTCGCGCACCAGGCAGACGGTCTCGTCACCGCGCCGCACCGACAGGAACGCGCTCTCCTCGGTTCGGACCGCGAGCGAGCGCACGATGTCGCGCGCGGTGGCGGTGATGTCGAATCGGGATGCCGCGACGCTTCCCATGAGATACAGCTCCGGTCCCGGCAGCCACCGTCCGGAGGCATCGTCGCGGTCGACCAGTCCCTCCGCGCGCAGCGCGGTGAGAAGGCGATGCGCCGTCGGGCGGGTCAGGTCGGCATCGTGCGCGAGGTCGCCGACGCTCGCGCCGCCGTCACCCGCGGCGGTCACCAGGCGCAGCAGGTGCGCCGCGCGGGCGATGACCTGAGCGCCGGGCACCCCGGCGCGAGGGGTCGATCCGGTTGGGGTGTCCACGATGTGGACGCTACGCGGCGCGGCATCCACATCGCAAGATGCTGCTGCGTGCGGCCGGCAGAGCCGTCGCACCATGGGATCACCGCTGTTCGAAGGAGTACGCGTGATCGACAAAACCTGGCCCTCGGCGGCCGACGCCGTCGCCGACATCCCCGACGGAGCCTCGCTCGCCGTGGGAGGATTCGGCCTCTCGGGCAACCCCATCGCCCTCATCGAGGCGCTGCTCGCGCAGGGGACGCGCGACCTCTCCGTCGTGTCGAACAACTGCGGGGTCGACGACTGGGGGCTCGGCATCCTGCTCGGGGCGGGTCGCATCCGCAAGATGACCTCCTCGTACGTCGGTGAGAACAAGGAGTTCGAGCGGCAGTTCCTCACGGGTGAACTCGAGCTCGAGCTCACCCCGCAGGGCACGCTCGCCGAGAAGTTGCGCGCGGGCGGCGCGGGCATCGCCGCGTTCTACACCCAGACCGGTGTCGGAACGCAGGTCGCGGAGGGCGGGCTGCCCCGCCGATATGACGGCGCCGGCGGCATCGCCGTGGCATCGCCCGCGAAAGACGTGCGGATCTTCGACGTTCGCGGCGAGCCCCGCGAGTTCGTTCTCGAAGAGGCGATCACCACCGACTTCGCTCTCGTTCACGCCTGGAAGGGGGACCATCACGGCAACCTCGTGTTCCGCAAGGCCGCCCGCAGCTTCAATCCGCTCGCGGCGATGGCCGGTCGCACCTGCATCGTGCAGGTGGAGCACCTCGTCGAGCCGGGTGAGATCGACCCGGATGCCGTGCACCTTCCCGGAGTCTTCGTCCACCGCATCGTCGAGGTGGGCGAGTTCGAGAAGCGCATCGAGAAGCGCACGGTGAGCGGGGGAGCACGGTGAGCGGGTACCGGTCGCTTCGCGCACGGACGACGATGAACGCGAAGGAGTTCTGACATGCCCCTCACCCGCCTCGAGATGGCCGCCCGCGCCGCCCGCGAACTCGCCGACGGCGCCTACGTGAACCTCGGCATCGGCCTGCCGACCCTCGTCCCCAACCACGTGCCCGACGGGGTGACCGTGGTGCTGCAGTCCGAGAACGGCATCCTCGGCGTCGGTCCCTACCCGACCGACGACGCGGTGGACGCCGACCTCATCAACGCCGGCAAAGAGACCGTGACGACCCTCCCGGGGGCCGCCTTCTTCGACTCGGCGCTGAGCTTCGGCATGATCCGCGGCGGCAAGATCGACGCCGCCATCCTCGGTGCGATGCAGGTCTCGGCATCCGGAGACCTCGCCAACTGGATGATCCCGGGAAAGATGGTCAAAGGTCCCGGCGGCGCGATGGACCTCGTGCACGGCGCCGCCCGTGTGATCGTGCTGATGGAGCACGTCGCCAAGGACGGCTCGCCCAAGATCGTCGACACCTGCTCCCTGCCCCTGACCGGGCGGGGCGTCGTCGATCGCATCATCACCGACCTCGCCGTCATCGACGTGACGCAGGATGGACTGGTGCTCGTCGAGCTCGCCCCGGGGGTCGGTGTCGACGAGGTGCGAGATGCCACCGAGCCCCCGCTGACCGTGAGACTCACCGAGGAGATCACCCGATGAACCGCCAGAACGCTCCCGAGGACGATGTCGTCATCGTCGCCGCTGCCCGCACCCCGCAGGGGCGGTTGAAGGGGCAGCTGGCCCCGCTCACCGCCGTGCAGCTGGGCGCAGCCGCCATCGGCGGTGCGCTCGAGCGCGGCGGCATCCCGGCCGAGACCGTCGACGCCGTGCTCGTCGGGCAGGTGCTGCAGGCGGGGTCCGGTCAGAACGCCGCGCGTCAGGCCGCGATCGCGGCGGGCATCGGGTGGGACGTGCACAGCGCCACGATCAACAAGGTCTGTCTCTCGGGCCTCACAGCGGTCATCGACGCCGCCCGCATGCTGCGCCTCGGAGACGCGACGGTGGTCGTCGCCGCCGGCATGGAGTCGATGACTCGCGCGCCGCATCTGCTGATGAACTCGCGCGAGGGATACGCCTACGGCTCCGTCGAGGTGCTCGACCACATGGCCTCCGACGGTCTGACCGATGCGTACGACCGCGAGAGCATGGGGGCTTCGACCGAGCGCGCCAACGACCGGTACGAGGTCACGCGAGAAGCACAGGATGCCGTGGCCGCCCGCTCGCATGAGCGCGCCGCGGCGGCGCAGGCGGACGGGGTGTTCGACGCCGAGATCGTCCCGGTGTCGATCCCGCAGCGCAAGGGCGATCCCGTCATCGTCACCGCAGACGAGGGCATCCGCCCCGGCACCACGGTCGAGACGCTCGGGAAGCTCCGCCCCGCGTTCGCCGAGGGCGGGTCGATCACGGCGGGGAATGCCTCGCAGATCTCGGACGGCGCCTCCGCCGTGGTCGTGACCACCCGTGCGGTCGCTGAGAAGTATGGGTGGGACGTTCTCGCCGTCGTCGGTGCCGCGGGGCAAGTCGCCGGCCCGGACAATTCCCTGCACGACCAGCCTGCCCGCGCGATCGCCCGGGCGCTGGAGAAGCAGGGGATCTCGGCATCCGACCTCGACCTCGTCGAGATCAACGAGGCGTTCGGTGCGGTGGTCGCCCGGTCCCAAGCCGAACTGGGACTCTCCGACGACGTGGTCAATCCGCACGGCGGCGGTATCGCGATCGGCCACCCCATCGGCGCCTCGGGGAACCGCCTCGTCGTCCACGCCGTCCACGAACTCGTGCGGCGGGGGAGCGGCACGGCCGCGGTCGCGCTCTGCGGCGGAGGCGGTCAGGGCGACGCGCTCATCCTCACCCGGTGAAACCCTCGCCGTCCGCCCGTGCGGCGAGATCACCCGATCGTGTCGAGGTCGCCGGATCCGGCGGCCCCACACCGTGTGCGTTCGCGCCGATCATGTGATCTCGCGCGGGTTGCGACGGGTCAGCGCGCGAGACGCTTCTTGAGCAGCTTGCCCTGCTTCTTCTGGATGGGGGAGTCTCCCGCGATCACCCGGCCGCGGCGGGCGCGGCGCGTGTCGACGACCGCACCCACGGCCAGGGCGAGGGTGATACCCCAGCTCAGCCACGCCAGGGCGGTGCGCCAGGTGAACGGCTCATCGTTCTTGAGCCCGCGCAGAAGGGTGACGCCGCCCGTGATGGCGCTGAGGAGACCGGTTCCGAAGATGTACTGCCGCATGCGCCCAACCTACCGATTCGCAGGCGATCGCCACCGCCGCCTTGACACCCGCTCACGCCCCTCTCTGTGAGCGACGCGAGCCACGGGGACGCGACGCGTCGAGGCGCTCCCGGCGGCGAGGACCGTCTCGCGGGGTGGCGTCCAGCCCCCGGACGCGGATCCGACCCGCTGTTAGCCTGAGGACGATCCCCGAGGAGGACCTGTGACCCAGGCCGATTTCGTCGTCGTCGCGAACCGACTGCCCGTCGACCGCACCCCCGATGGAGAGGGATGGAGGCGCTCGCCAGGCGGACTCGTGACCGCCCTCGAACCTGTCATGCGCAGCGCCGACGGTGCGTGGGTGGGGTGGGCGGGGCAGGCCGACGTCGACGTCGAGCCGTTCGAGTTCGACGACATGCACCTCGTTCCCGTCACGCTCTCGGCCGCGGACGTGCAGCTGTACTACGAGGGCTTCTCGAACGACACCATCTGGCCGCTGTACCACGACGTGATCTCGCCGCCCACCTATAAGCGCGCGTGGTGGGACGCCTACGTCAAGGTCAACAAGCGCTTCGCCGACGCGGCCGCCGCGGTCGCGGCCGAGGGCGGAATCGTCTGGGTGCAGGACTACCAGCTGCAGCTCGTGCCGAAGCTGCTCCGGGAGCTGCGCTCCGACGTCACGATCGGTTACTTCCACCACATACCGTTCCCGGCCTACGGCCTCTACTCGCAGCTGCCGTGGCGCAAGCAGGTGCTCGAAGGTCTGCTCGGCGCCGACGTCATCGGCTTCCAGCGCGTGGCCGACGCGGGCAACTTCGCGCGCGCCGTTCGCCGCCAGTTGCGCTACGAGACGAAGGCCAGCGGCATCCTGGTGCCCGACGCCGAGGGCGGCACGCGCGTGGCCCTGGCGAAGGCGTTCCCCATCTCGATCGACGCGGAGTCCTACATCGAGCTGGCCCAGCGGCCCGACATCCAGCAGCGCGCCAAAGAGATCCGCGAGGGACTCGGCAATCCCCGCAAGATCCTTCTCGGCGTCGACCGGCTCGACTACACGAAGGGCATCCGCCACCGCCTCAAGGCGTGGGGCGAAGTCCTCGAAGACGGCCGCGCGACGGTCGAGGACGCCACCCTCGTGCAGGTCGCGAGCCCCAGCCGCGAGCGCGTCGACGCCTACGTGCAGCTGCGTGACGAGATCGAGATGACGGTCGGGCGCATCAACGGCGATTACGACACCACCACGCACACCGCGATCCGCTACCTGCACCAGTCCTATCCGCGCGAAGAGATGGTGGCGCTGTTCCTCGCCGCCGACGTGATGCTCGTCACCGCGCTGCGCGACGGCATGAACCTCGTCGCCAAGGAGTACGTCGCCAGCCGCATCGACAACCGCGGCGTGCTCGTGCTGAGCGAGTTCGCCGGCGCCGCCGACGAGATGGGCAGTGCACTGCTCATCAACCCGCACGACATCGACGGGCTCAAGGACGCCATCATCCGCGCGGTCGACATGCCCGCGGCCGAGCAGGGACGGCGGATGCGAACTCTGCGACGGCGCGTTCGCGAGCATGACGTCGAGGACTGGTCACGCGGCTTCCTCGAGGCGCTGTCGGTGTTCCACGATCGCTCGTCCCGCGCGGCGGCCGCCGAGATCGAGGCGAAAGCCGACGACGTCGAGGGGGATGCCGGATGACCGCCGCCGACGCGACGGTCGAGGCGGTCGCCACCACCGACACCCTCCTCATCGCCCTCGACTTCGACGGCACGCTGTCGCCGCTGGTCGACGAACCGATGTCGGCGCGCATGACGCCGGAGGCACGTGCGGTCGTCGATGAGCTCGCCGCGCTGCCGCGCACGGTGGTCGCACTGGTCTCGGGTCGCTCGCTCGGGCACCTGCGCGAGATCTCCGAGCATGCCGACGACTCGCCGGTCTGGCTCGCGGGCTCGCATGGCGCGCAGTTCTGGGTGCCGGGCGTCGGCGTGGAAGAGACCCCCGACGACACCGCCGACCTCGAGCTCCGCGACCGGTTGCAGCGGGAGGCGACGACCGGCACGCGTGAGATGGACGGTGTGTGGATCGAGCCGAAGGAATACGGCCTCGGCGTGCACACGCGCACCGCGGATGCCGAGACGGCCCGTGCTGCGCGCGACCTCGTCGACGCACTGGTGACCCGCGCGGCGCCGGCCTGGCGTCGACGGACGGGCCACGACATCCTCGAGTTCGCGTTCCGTCACGAGGGGAAGGACTCCGCGATCGCGCGGCTCCGCGATCGTGTGGGAGCGTCGGCGGTGCTCTTCGCCGGCGACGACGTCACCGATGAAGACGCGTTGCGGTCGCTCGATGCGGGAGACCTCGGCGTCCGCGTCGGCGGGGGAGCGACGGCGGCGAGTTTGAGGGTCGACGACATCGCCGCGTTCGTCGCCGTGCTGGAGGATGTGGTGCGCCTGCGCCGAGCGCACGGCGCGTGATCGGCGCGTGCGCCGGTCCACAGCCGCATCCGCGGTACCTGGCCGCTCCTGCACACGGCGGTTAATCGGCCGTTCATCGCCCGTGGCGCATCGGGGGGACGTGTGCGCGCAATAGACTTCGAGGATGCCCGCACCGCAGAATCCGAACACCGGCGAGTTCGACATCAAGCCCCGCAGTCGCGTCATCACCGATGGCATCGAAGCCACGACCTCGCGCGGCATGCTCCGCGGCGTCGGCATGGGCGACGACGACTGGGACAAGCCCCAGATCGGCATCGCGTCGAGCTGGAACGAGATCACCCCCTGCAACCTCAGTCTCGACCGGTTGGCGCAGGGCGCCAAGGAGGGCGTGCACTCCGGCGGCGGGTACCCGCTGCAGTTCGGCACCATCTCCGTCTCCGACGGCATCTCGATGGGCCACGAGGGCATGCACTTCTCCCTCGTCTCGCGTGAGGTCATCGCCGACAGCGTCGAGACCGTCATGATGGCCGAGCGCCTCGACGGCTCCGTCCTGCTCGCCGGCTGCGACAAGTCGATCCCCGGCATGCTCATGGCCTCGGCTCGCCTCGACCTCTCGAGCGTCTTCCTCTACGCCGGATCGATCGCCCCCGGTTGGGTGAAGCTGTCCGACGGCACCGAGAAAGAGATCACGATCATCGACTCCTTCGAAGGAGTCGGCGCGTGCCTCGCTGGCCGCATGAGCGAGGCCGACCTCAAGCGCATCGAGTGCTCCTTCGCCCCCGGCGAAGGCGCCTGCGGCGGCATGTACACGGCCAACACGATGGCGTCGGTGGCCGAGGCGCTCGGTCTCAGCCTCCCCGGATCGGCCGCCCCGCCGTCGGCCGACCGTCGTCGCGACTACTTCGCCCACCGCTCGGGTGAGGCCGTGGTCAACCTGCTGCGCCAGGGCATCACCACCCGCCACATCCTCACCAAAGAGGCGTTCGAGAACGCCATCGCCCTGGCCATGGCTCTCGGTGGCTCGACGAACGTCGTGCTGCACCTGCTCGCCATCGCGCGCGAGGCCGAGGTCGAGCTCTCGCTGCACGACTTCAACCGCATCGGCGACAAGACGCCGCACGTCGCCGACATGAAGCCGTTCGGCAAGTACGTCATGAACGACGTCGACCGCCAGGGCGGCATCCCGGTCATCATGAAGGCGATGCTCGACGAGGGACTCCTGCACGGCGACGCGCTCACCGTCACGGGCAAGACGCTCGCCGAGAACCTCGCCGATCTGAACCCCGACCCCATCGACGGCACGGTCATCCACACCTTCGACAACCCGATCCACGCGACGGGCGGCATCACGATCCTGCACGGCTCGATGGCACCCGAGGGTGCGGTCGTGAAGTCGGCGGGCTTCGACGGGAACGTCTTCGAGGGACCGGCCCGTGTGTTCGAGCGCGAGCGCGCCGCCATGGACGCCCTCGAGGCGGGTCAGATCCGGGCCGGTGACGTCGTCGTCATCCGCTACGAGGGCCCCAAGGGCGGTCCCGGCATGCGCGAGATGCTCGCCATCACGGCGGCCATCAAGGGCGCGGGGCTCGGAAAAGATGTACTACTCTTGACGGACGGTCGATTCTCAGGCGGCACAACCGGACTGTGCATCGGCCACATAGCTCCCGAAGCGGTGGACGCAGGTCCCATCGCCTTCGTGCGCGATGGTGATCTGATACGGGTCGATATCGCCGCTCGCACTCTCGACTTGATCGTCGAGACGGACGAGCTGAGTTCCCGCCGCGAAGGCTGGGAACCGCTTCCCCCGCGCTATACCCGTGGCGTTCTGGCCAAGTACTCCAAGCTCGTGCACTCCGCCGCGGAGGGCGCGGTCACGGGCTGACGGCCGTCCCCCTTCTCACCTTCTCCTGGTTCTCGAGGTACTCCCATGTCCATCGATTCCCCCACCGCGGCCATTCCCCGGCCGCCCGCTCGCACCGCACCGGCGCCCGTGATGACGGGCGCGCAGGCGGTCGTCCGCTCGCTCGATCTGCTGGGTGTGACCGATGTGTTCGGCCTGCCCGGCGGCGCGATCATGCCCGTCTACGACCCGCTCATGGACGACGAGAACGTCCGCCACATCCTCGTGCGCCACGAGCAGGGTGCCGGCCACGCGGCCGAGGGGTACGCGGCGGCGTCGGGACGCGTCGGCGTTGCCATCGCCACGTCCGGTCCCGGCGCGACCAACCTCGTCACCGCGATCGCCGACGCCTATATGGACTCGGTGCCGCTGGTGTGCATCACCGGCCAGGTGTTCTCCACCCTCATGGGCACCGATGCCTTCCAGGAAGCCGACATCGTCGGCATCACGATGCCCATCACCAAGCACTCCTTCCTGGTGAAGTCGGCCGACGAGATCCCCGGCGCGATCGCCGCGGCGTTCGAGATCGCGTCCACCGGCCGTCCCGGTCCCGTGCTGGTCGACATCACCAAGGACGCGCAGCAGGCCGAGGCGCCCTTCGTGTGGCCGCCCAAGATCGACCTGCCCGGTTACCGTCCGGTGACCAAGGCGCACGGCAAGCAGATCCAGGCGGCGGCCCATCTGCTGACCACGGCCAAGAAGCCCGTCCTCTACGTCGGCGGCGGCGCGATCCGCTCGAACGCGTCGGCCGAGCTCAAGGTGCTCGCCGAAGCTACCGGCGCCCCCGTGGTCACCACGCTCATGGCGCGGGGAGCCTTCCCCGACTCGCACGAGCAGCACCTCGGCATGCCGGGCATGCACGGCACGGTGCCCGCCGTGCTCGCCCTGCAGGAGAGCGACCTCATCGTCTCGCTCGGTGCCCGCTTCGACGATCGCGTCACCGGCAAGGCGGCGTTGTTCGCCCCGAATGCGCAGGTGGTGCACGTCGACATCGACCCCGCCGAGATCTCCAAGATCCGCACCGCAGACGTGCCGATCGTCGGCGACCTGCGCGAGGTCCTCATCGACCTCGAGGCTGCCTTCCGCGCGGCCGACGCCGAGAACGCGCACGACTACGCCGAGTGGTGGACCTACCTGAACGGTCTGCGCGAGGAGTTCCCCCTCGGCTACACGCCCACCACCGACGGGCTCCTCTCGCCGCAGTACGTCATCCAGCGCATCGGCGAGATGACCGGTCCCGAGGGCGTGTACGCGTCGGGAGTCGGTCAGCACCAGATGTGGGCAGCGCAGTTCATCAAGTACGAGCGCCCCAACGCGTGGCTGAACTCCGGCGGTGCCGGCACCATGGGTTACGCCGTGCCCGCGGCCATGGGCGCCAAGGTCGCTCAGCCCGAGCGCGCCGTGTGGGCGATCGACGGCGACGGATGCTTCCAGATGACCAACCAGGAGCTTGCGACCTGCGTCATCAACGACATCCCCATCAAGGTCGCGATCATCAACAACTCGTCGCTCGGCATGGTGCGCCAGTGGCAGACGCTGTTCTTCGACGGCCGCCACTCCAACACCGACCTGAACACCGGCCACGGCACGCGTCGCATCCCCGACTTCGTCAAGCTGGCGGAGGCGTACGGGTGCCTGGGCATCCGCGTCGAGAAGGAAGACGAGATCGACGCCGCCATCCAGCTCGCGCTCGACACCAACGACCGCCCCGTCGTGATCGACTTCGTCGTGAGCGCCGACGCGATGGTGTGGCCGATGGTGCCGCAGGGCGTCAGCAACAGCTACGTCCAGTACGCGCGCGATCACTCGCCCACCTTCAACGAGGAGGAGGACTGAGATGTCTCGTCACGTTCTGAGCCTCCTGGTCGAGGACAAACCCGGTCTGCTCACCCGCGTCGCGGGCCTCTTCGCCCGCCGCGGCTTCAACATCGAGTCGCTCGCGGTCGGGGTGACCGAGGTGCCCGGACTCTCGCGCATCACGGTCGTCGTCGACGTCGAAGGGCTTCCGCTCGAGCAGGTGACCAAGCAGCTGAACAAGCTCATCAACGTCATCAAGATCGTCGAACTCGACCCCGCGGCATCCGTGCAGCGCGAGCACGTGCTCGTGAAGGTGCGCGCCGACAACGCCACGCGCTCGAACGTGGTCGAGGTGGTCAACCTGTTCCGCGCCTCGGTCGTCGACTACGCCCCCGACGCCATGGTCATCGAGATCACGGGCGACTCGGGCAAGGTCGGGGCGTTCCTCAAAGCCATCGAGCCGTTCGGCGTGAAGGAGCTCGCGCAGTCGGGCCTGCTCGCCGTCGGCCGCGGCGGCAAGAGCATCACCGAACGCGTCCTGCGCGGCTGAACCGGTCGGTCTCCGCGCCCGTCCACGGGGCTCACGCCCCGAACCACGTCGGTCCCCGCGCCTGTCGGAAGGTCTGACACCCCGAATCACATCGGTCCCCGAACCTGTCGAAGGGTCCGACCCCGAACTCCACTCGTCCACACACCCCGGTCCCTTCGACAAGCTCAGGGACCTGAATCCAAGGAGAACATCCCCATGGCAGAGATCTTCTACGACGACGACGCCGACCTCTCGATCATCCAGGGCAAGAAGGTCGCGATCGTCGGCTACGGCTCCCAGGGTCACGCCCACGCGCAGAACCTGCGCGACTCCGGCGTCGAGGTCGTCATCGCCCTCAAGGACGGCTCCAAGTCGGCCGCCAAGGCGCAGGAAGACGGCTTCGAGGTCAAGAGCGTCGCCGACGCGGCCGAGTGGGCCGACCTCATCATGATCCTCGCGCCCGACCAGCACCAGCGGTCGATCTTCGCCGACTCCATCAAGGACAAGCTCACCGAGGGCAAGACGCTCGCCTTCGCGCACGGCTTCAACATCCGCTTCGGCTACATCGACGCCCCCGAGGGTGTCGACGTGATCCTCGTCGCCCCGAAGGCTCCCGGCCACACCGTGCGTCGCGAATACGTCGCCGGTCGCGGCATCCCCGACATCATCGCCGTCGAGAGCGACGCCTCGGGCACGGCCTGGGACACCGCCCTTTCGTACGCGAAGGCCATCGGCGGCACCCGCGCCGGCGTCATCAAGACGACCTTCACCGAAGAGACCGAGACCGACCTCTTCGGCGAGCAGGCCGTTCTCTGCGGCGGCATGAGCCACCTCGTGCAGTACGGCTTCGAGACCCTCGTCGAGGCCGGCTACCAGCCCCAGATCGCTTACTTCGAGGTCCTGCACGAGCTCAAGCTCATCGTCGACCTCATGTGGGAGGGCGGCATCGCCAAGCAGCGCTGGTCGATCTCCGACACGGCCGAGTACGGCGACTACGTCTCGGGCCCCCGCGTCATCTCGCCCGAGGTCAAGACGAGCATGCAGGCCGTCCTCGCCGACATCCAGTCGGGCGCGTTCGCGAAGCGCTTCATCGACGACCAGGACAACGGCGCCACCGAGTTCCTCGAGCTCCGCGAGAAGGAGCAGGGTCACCCCATCGAGGCGACCGGCAAGGAGCTCCGCGGCCTGTTCGCGTGGAAGCAGCAGGACACCGACTACGTCGAGGGTTCGGCCGCGCGCTGAGTCTCGTCTCTCGAACGCCCCGGGACCTCGCGGTTCCGGGGCGTTCGGCGTCTCCGCGGGGCGTGTCGGTTCCGGATGCCGCGGACTCGGCCTCGGCGGGGCGCGCCCCCGCGGTGGGGGGACGCCGCTAGCGTTGTCGCGTGAGCACTCCGCGCGATGACGACGCCCTCTCCTGGGGCGGTGACGACGACCCGACGCTCGACGTCGGCGAGAAGGCCGCGCCGGGACGCGCCGCTGCTGCGGCGTCCGAGCCCGACTCGACGCCTGCCGACGTCGCGGATCCCCGCGGCCCCGAGCCCCTGCAGACCGTCCCCGAGCCCCTGCAGCCCCGTTCGTCCTCCGCCGCGCCGACCGCCCGGCATCCGGAGGCCGACGACATCGAGTCCGATGACGACGAACCGGACGCCGCTCACCCGAGGCCGCTGGGCAACGCCGGCCTGATCGGCATCGGCATGGTCGCCGCCACCTTCCTGCTGTTCGCCGTCGGGTGGCTCGTCGCCGGCCTCCAGCTGCAGGGGCTGGGATTGCCGATCCCGGCGGTCACCCTCATCGCCCTGACGATCGGCGCGGCTCTCGCCCCCCTCGTGTGGTTCGTCGCGGTGCTCGCGCTGACCCGGTCGTGGCGCACCTGGCAGCGTTTCCTCCTGCTGATCCTCGGGATCGTGCTCCTCGTCCCCTGGCCCTTCCTCTCGTTGGGAGCCTTCGCATGAGCGAGACCGTGCGCACCCGTCATCTCCCCACGTGGCTGGTGGTGACGATCGCCGGAGTGTTCGGTCTGTTCTACGCCTACGTCGTGTGGAGCTCGGTCGCGTTGCTCGTCCAGCAAGTGAACGGGCCTCTGGGCCTCAACGGACTGGGGTGGTTCGTCTACATCCTGCCCATCGTGTTCCCGCTCATCGCGTTCGGCGTGGCCTTCGCGATCGGAGCGCGACGCCGTGCGGGGGAGTTCGCCATCGTGCTGCTCGCCGGGTTGACGGTGTCGGCGGCGTTCTGGCTGGCGATCGTCGGCTACGGAACGACCTCCTACGGCCTGTACGGGGGCTGAAGCCGCGCATCGGCGGCCCCGTGGCTCGGCCCGGCCGGGACGATCTCCTCGTTGCGTCGACAGCGGCCCCGGGGTCCGGCATCCGTCCTGCACCGTCACACGGTCGGGCGCATCCTCGCCTCCGCGCTAGGCTGGCAGACGGCCCGCACGGGTCGCGCGCCCGGCTCGCGCCGGTGGTGCGCGGCGGTGCGCGCCAGTCCCCAGCACCGTTTCGAAGGACGCATCCGTGACGAAGCCCGTCGTGCTCATCGCCGAAGAACTCTCTCCCGCCACGATCGACGCGCTCGGCCCCGACTTCGACGTGCGCAACGTCGACGGGACCGACCGCTCCGCGCTGCTCTCGGCCCTCGCCGACGCTCACGCGGTGCTGGTGCGCTCGGCCACCCAGATCGACGCCGAGGCCCTCGCCGCCGCTCCGTCGCTGAAGGTGGTCGCCCGCGCCGGCGTCGGCCTCGACAACGTCGACATCAAGTCGGCCACGGCGGCCGGCGTCATGGTCGTCAACGCCCCCACCTCGAACATCATCTCGGCCGCCGAGCTCACCGTCGGGCACGTGCTCAGCCTCGCCCGTCGCATCCCCGCCGCCCACTCCTCGCTCGCGCAGGGTCTGTGGAAACGCAGCTCGTTCACGGGCACCGAGCTGTTCGAGAAGACGATCGGCATCATCGGTCTCGGCCGAATCGGCGCGCTCATCGCCGCCCGCCTGCAGGCCTTTGACATGCGCGTCATCGCCTACGACCCCTACGTCACGGCCGCTCGGGCCCAGCAGCTCGGCGTCCAGCTCGTCTCGCTCGACGAACTGCTCGAACAGAGCGACTTCGTGACCATCCACATGCCGAAGACACCCGAGACCACGGGCATGATCGGCACCGAGCAGCTGCGCCGCCTGAAGAAGAGCGCGTACGTCATCAACGTCGCGCGCGGGGGACTCATCGACGAGAACGCGCTCTTCGAGGCGCTCACCACGGGCGAGATCGCCGGGGCGGGCCTCGACGTGTTCTCCACCGAGCCGCCCGCGCAGGATGGCCCGGCGCGCCGTCTGCTCGACCTGCCGAACGTCGTGGTCACCCCGCACCTCGGTGCCAGCACCGAAGAGGCGCAGGAGAAGGCCGGCGTCTCGGTCGCTCGCTCGGTCAAGCTCGCGCTGGAGGGCGACCTCGTTCCGGATGCCGTGAACGTCGCGGGCGGCGCGATCGATCCCTTCGTGCGCCCCGGTATCGCGCTGGTCGAGATGCTGGGCCAGTTCTTCAGCGGCCTCGCCGACAGCGCGCTCACGAGCCTCGACATCGAGGTGCGCGGCGAGCTCGCGCAGTACGACGTCAGCGTCTACCGACTCGCGGCGCTCAAGGGCTACTTCAGCCGGATCGTCAGCGAGAGCGTCTCGTACGTCAACGCACCCTTGTTCGCCGAGCAGCGCGGCGTCGAGGCGCGCCTGGTCGTCGAGGCCGAGAGCCCGCTGTACCGCAACATCACGATCCTGCGCGGCACCCTGGCCGACGGCTCCACCCTGACGGTCGCCGGCACCCTCGCGGGCACGCGCATGGTGCCCAAGGTCGTCTCGATCAACGGCTACGACATCGAGGTGCCCATCGAGAAGCACCACCTCGTCATGCGCTACGCCGACCGCCCCGGCATCGTCGCGATCTACGGCCAGAAGCTGGGCGAGGCGGGCATCAACATTGCCGGCCTCCAGGTGGCGGCTCCGGATGCCACGGGCCGGGCGCTCTCCGTGCTCACGGTGGACTCTCCGGTGCCCGACGACATCCTCGGCGCCATGCGCGAGGCCGTGGGCGCCGACCTGTTCCGACAGATCGACATCGTCGAGGACTGACGACCGGGAGGTCGTGGGGGAGGGGGTCGCTGCGGCGGCCCTCTCCTCCTCGTTTTCGTATCTATCGGCCCGGGAGTCCTGGCTTTGGTATGGGTGGTGGCGCGGGCGTGATGGTGAGTCGCGCGCGTACCCGCGGTCGAGTCAGGTGGTCGCGGCGACCACCGCGGCGATCAACCGGTCGAGGTCGGCGCCCCCGAGCTGCGGCCCGGGCACGGCGTTGAGGTCGAGCACCGCGTTGAAGTAGAGACCGTCGCTGACCAGCAGCACCATCTGCAGGGCGGTCTCGTCCCGCGTGTGCGCGCGGAGGCTGTCTTCCCAGAGCTCGCGGACGCGCCGGAGAGAGGCGGATGCCGCATCGTTGCCGTTCTGCGCCAGGCGCGACACCGCGAGGATCGTCACGTCGAGGGGTGAACCGGTGTTCTGAGAGGAGCGCAGGTGCGCGGCGACGACGCCCTCGTCGGACTCTTCGATCTCTGCGACGTCCTCTTGGGCGAGCCGCTCTAGGCGTTCGACCAGGGCCGACTCGAGGGCGCTCTTCGAGCTGAAGTGGTAGAGCAGCCCGCCCTTGGACACGCCCGCGGTGCGCGCGGTGGCATCCATCGTCGCGGCACGCTCGCCCTCGTCGACGAGGATGCGCGTGAACGCATCGAGGACGGCATCGCGGGCGAGTGGGGGACGGCTCATGGCTTATCGATCGTACGTGCGGATGGATGGCTTCGTCTGATACTATACCGGCTGGACGGTTTAGAAACGGAACGGAATCATGCTCACCTCGTCGTTGCCCACTCAAGAGATCAACGTGCCCTGCGCCGGGTGGCGCGGATGGTTCGCGCTGGCGGTGCTCATGCTGCCCGTGCTGCTGGTCTCGGTCGACAACACGGTGCTGAGTTTCGCGCTGCCCGAGATCGCCCTCGACCTGCAGCCCTCGAGCGTCGAGCAGCTGTGGATCATCGACGTGTACCCGCTCGTCCTCGCAGGCCTGCTGGTGACGATGGGAACGCTCGGCGACCGGTTCGGTCGTAAGCGCCTCCTGCTGGTCGGCGCCACGGGATTCGCCGCCGTGTCGGCCCTCTCGGCGTTTGCTCCGACCGCGGTGCTGCTCATCGCCGGCCGCGCCCTGATGGGCGTCTTCGGTGCCATGCTCATGCCGTCGACCCTGTCGCTGCTGCGCAGCATCTTCCGCGACCGTGACGAGCGACGCTTCGCCATTGCGATCTGGGCGTCAGGCTTCTCGGCGGGTGCCGCGCTCGGGCCCATCGTCGGCGGTTTCCTGCTCGAGCACTTCTCCTGGGGGTCGGTGTTCCTCATGGCGGTGCCCGTCCTCGTGCCGCTGCTCGTCCTTGCTCCGTTCTTCGTGCCCGAGAGCCGCGACCCGGCTCCCGGCCGGTTCGACGCGGTGAGCGTCGTACTGTCGCTGGCGACGATGGTGCCGATCGTCTACGGCATCAAGAAGCTCGCGGTCGAGGGCCCCCTATCGCTCGCTCCCGTCCTGTTCGTCGTGGGTGTCGTCTTCGGATGGCTGTTCGTGCGCCGGCAGAACCGTGCGGCCGCACCCATGCTCGACATGTCCCTTTTCCGTCGCGGCACCTTCTCGGGCGCCATCCTGGTCAATCTGCTGAGCGTCGTCGGTCTGGTCGGCTTCCTCTACTTCGTCGCGCAGCACCTCCAGCTCGTCGTCGGCCTCTCCCCGATGGTCGCGGGCTTCGCTCTCGTGCCGGGCCTCGCGTTGATGATCGTGTCGGGGCTCGCGGTGGTTCCCGTCGCCAAGCGGTTCGCGCCGCGCGTCGTGGTGCCGGTGGCTCTCGCGTTCTCCGTGGTGGCGTACATCATGGTCGCCCTCTCGACCGCCGACCTCGTGCAACTGATCGTCGCCTTCGCGCTGCTGGGCATCGGCATCGGAGCGGCCGAGACCGTGTCGAATGAGCTCATCCTCTCCAGCGCCCCCTCGGCCAAGGCGGGCGCCGCCAGCGCCGTCTCCGAGACCGCGTACGAAGTGGGCGCGGTGCTCGGCACAGCGGTGCTCGGCGGCATCCTCGCGGCCTTCTATCGCACGCAGCTCGTGTTGCCTGAAGGGCTCTCGGCGGTCGCGGCCGACGCGTCGCGCGAAACGCTCGCGGGGGCGGTGGCGGTGTCGAACACGCTCGACGACCCCGCGCTGGCGGAGTCGTTGCGCCTCGCGGCGGCGCACGCCTTCGACTCCGGTGTGGTGGTGACCGCCTTGATCGGTGCGGCGCTGATCGTCGTGGCCGCGGTGATCGCTGCCGCTACCCTGGGAGGAACCCGCAGCACGTCCAAGAAGTGACGTGCCCCGAGCTCTGAGGAGAGCGATGTCGCGTGTCGTGAAGCTGGCCGTCATCCCCGGTGACGGCATCGGTCCCGAGGTCGTCACCGAGGCCGTGAAGATCCTCGACGCCGTCACCGCCGCGTCGGACGTGTCGTTCGAGAAGACACCGTTCTCCCTCGGCGCCGCCCGCTACCTCGAGACCGGTGACACCCTCACCGACGACGACCTCTCCGCGATCGCGGCGCACGACGCCATCCTGCTGGGTGCCGTCGGTGGAGTTCCCGGTGACCCCCGCCTCAAGGACGCGAACATCGAGCGCGGTCTGCTGCTGAAGCTGCGCTTCGAGCTCGACCATTACGTCAACCTCCGCCCGTCGAAGCTCTATCCCGGCGCGACGGGTCCCCTGGCGGATCCCAGTGACATCGACTTCGTCGTCGTCCGCGAGGGCACCGAGGGTCCCTACGTCGGCAACGGCGGTTCGATCCGCCGCGGCACGGCGCACGAGGTCGCCAACGAGACCTCCGTCAACACCGCGTACGGCGTCGAGCGCGTCGTGCGCTACGCCTTCGCCCTCGCCGAGCGGCGACGTCACAAGCTGACCCTCGTGCACAAGACCAACGTGCTCGTCCACGCCGGCGGTATGTGGAAGCGGATCGTGGATGCCGTGGCATCCGAGTTCCCGGGGGTCGACGTAGACTACCTGCACGTCGACGCGGCAACGATCTTCCTGGTCACGAACCCGGGCCGATTCGACGTGATCGTCACCGATAACCTCTTCGGCGACATCTTGACCGACTTGGCCGGCGCCGTCACCGGAGGCATCGGCCTCGCCGCATCGGGCAACATCAACCCCGACGGCGCGTTCCCCTCGATGTTCGAGCCCGTTCACGGATCGGCGCCCGACATCGCGGGTACCCAGAAGGCCGACCCCACGGCCGCGATCCTCTCCGTCGCCCTCCTGCTCGATCACCTCGGGCTCACCGACGAGGCCGCACGCGTCACCCGCGCGGTCGAGGACGACATCGCGAGCCGCGTCGGCGCCCGCACCACCGCGCAGGTCGGTGACGCCATCGCCGAACGCGTCCAGGCGTAACCTGGACCGATCGGCCCGCATCACCCCCGTGCATCGAACAGTTTTGGACCCCAGATGACCACCATCGACACCGACCCCGACACCGGACTCGACCCGCTCGAGTTCGCCGTCACCCGCAACCTCGCGGCCAAGAGCAACGCCGACCGCGACGCCATCCTCGCCAGCCCCGGCTTCGGGCAGAGCTTCACCGACCACATGGTCGACATCTGCTGGTCGGTCCGCGGCGGCTGGCACCGCCCGCGCGTCTCGCCGTACGGCCCCATCTCCCTCGACCCGGCTGCGGCCGTCCTGCACTACGGGCAGGAGATCTTCGAGGGCATCAAGGCCTATCGCCACGCCGACGGCTCGGTTCACACGTTCCGTCCCGACCAGAACGGGCGGCGCCTGCAGCGGTCGGCCCGCCGTCTGGCGCTTCCCGAACTGCCGGTGCCGTACTTCCTGCAGGCGCTGCGCGAACTCATCGCTGTCGACGGTGCATGGGTTCCCTCCGGCGAAGACCAGAGCCTGTACCTGCGGCCCTTCATGTTCGCGAAAGAGGCCTTCCTCGGTGTGCGCCCCGCCCACAAGGTGGCCTTCTACGTGATCGCGAGTCCCGCGGGCGCCTACTTCAAGGGCGGCGTGAAGCCCGTCTCGATCTGGCTGAGCGAGGACTACTCGCGCGCCGGCAAGGGCGGCACGGGGGCGGCCAAGACCGGTGGCAACTACGCCGCCAGTCTGCTCCCGCAGTCCGAGGCGTACGAGAACGAGTGCGACCAGGTCGTGTTCCTCGACCAGGACCGCAATGTCGAGGAGCTCGGCGGCATGAACGTCGTGTTCGTCTACAAAGACGGCACCATCGTCACCCCGCAGTCCGACTCGATCCTCGAGGGCATCACCCGCGACTCGCTCCTGCAGCTGGCGCGTGACCGCGGCCATCACGTCGAGGGGCGCAACGTCTCGCTGACGGAATGGCGCGAGGGTGTGGCATCCGGAGACATCGTCGAGGTGTTCGCCTGCGGTACCGCCGCCGTCGTCACCCCCATCGGCACGCTCAAGGGTCGCGACTTCATCGACGAGCAGCCCACGGGCACCCTCGCCCTCGAGTTGCGCGAAGAGCTGACGAACATCCAGTACGGTCGCGCGGAAGACAAGCACGGCTGGTTGTACAGACTCGACGCCTGACGCGTCGCACACGGAGGGGCTCCCGGATGCCGGGGGTCCCTCCGTCTTTGTCCGTCGGGGGCAGCCTCATGAGTGTCGAAAAACGCGATCCGCAGGGGGAAACGCGTTGGTTCGGCGTTTCTTCGTGCGGATGCCGTTTCTCGCGGCTGGCGCAGCGGTCGAGCCGTGCGACGCGGGGGGTGCTGCGGCACGGGCGTTGAGCGGCATCCGGTGCGGCCCGCATCGCGCAGGCGCCGTCCGGACGGTGCGCCAGCGGCGGGGAGGCCGGACCGCCCTCACGGTGAGTGTCGGACCCCGCGGATAGGCTGAGCCGGTGAAGATCGCACGATTCAGCCACCAGGATGCCATTCGCTACGGGATCGTCGACGACGGCGAACTCGTCGTTCTCGCCGGCGACCCGATGTTCTCCGGGTTCGACACCACGGGGGAACGGGTGCCTCTCACCGAGGCCGCCCTGCTCGCCCCGGTGATCCCGCGCTCCAAGGTCGTGTGCATCGGCAAGAACTACCGCGATCACGCCGCCGAGATGGGAAGCGAGGCGCCCGCCGAACCGTTGATGTTCCTCAAGCCGAACACGTCGGTCATCGGCCCGGGCGACACGATCGTGCGCCCCACGGCACCGAGCTCTCACACCGATTACGAGGGCGAGCTCGCCGTCGTCATCGGCCGCGTCGCCAAGAACGTCCCCGCCGAGCGCGCGAGCGACTACATCCTCGGCTACACCGTCGCCAACGACGTCACCGCGCGCGATCTGCAGCGCAGCGACGGGCAGTGGTCCCGCGCCAAGGGCTTCGACACGTTCTGCCCCGTCGGACCGGTCATCGAGACCGACCTCGACCTCGACGCGGCCGTCATCACCACGCGGGTCAATGGCGAGGTGCGTCAGAACGGCCCCGTCTCCGACATGATCCACGGCATCCCGGCACTCATCGCCTACGCGTCGGCGGTGTTCACGCTGCTGCCCGGAGACCTGATCCTCACGGGCACCCCCGCGGGCATCGGGTCTTTCGACGCGGGCGACACGATCGAGGTCGAGATCGAGGGCATCGGGATCCTGCGCAACACCGCGCGCGATGCCTGACATCACGGCACCCGCAGCGGTCGACGTCGTCGCCGCGCAACGACGCACGGTGCGGGTGCTGGCGGCGGGGCAGGTGCTCAGCGGCGTCGCGTTCGGATCGACGCAGTCGCTCGGCGCGCTTCTCGCCGCCGACCTGTCGGGCGAAGAATCGCTCTCGGGATTCGCCACCGCCGCAGTGACCCTCGGGGCAGCCCTGACGGCGATCCCCCTGGCGCGCCTCGCCGCGCGTCGGGGGCGACGGATCGCGTTGACCACCGGCAACGTCTCCGCGCTCGGCGGGATCGCCCTCGTCATCCTGGCGGCCGCGGCGCGATCGTTCCCGTTGCTCCTCGCCGGCATCGCGCTGATCGGCGCAGGTAACGCCGCCACTCTGCAGTCGCGCTTCGCGGCGACCGACCTCTCGACGACGGCCCGACGCGGCCGCGACCTCGCGACAGTGGTCTGGGCGACCACGGTCGGGGGCGTCGTGGGTCCGCTGCTCCTCGCGCCGGGAGAAGTCCTCGGCGCGAGCATCGGCATGCCCCGGCTCACGGGCGCCTACCTCTTCTCGCTCCTCGCCCAGGCGTGCGCGTTCGCGCTGTATGTTCTCGTCCTACGACCAGACCCCCTCCTGCTCGCTCAACGCCTCGACCGCGAGAGAGCGCCGACGGCCCTCCCGACGACCGAGCTCGATCGATCGCGCGTCGCCCGGTTCGCAATGCTCGCGGTCGCGGCCTCCCACGTCACGATGGCCGCCGTGATGGCGATGACACCCGTGCACCTCGCCCACATCGTGGCCCCGGATGCCGTGACCGTCGCCGTCGGAGTCACCATCTCGCTGCACGTGTTCGGGATGTACGGGCTGTCCCCGGTCTTCGGCATCCTCGCCGACCGCGTCGGTCGCCTCCCCGTCATCCTGGTGGGGCAGGGGCTGCTCGCGGCGGCGCTCACCGTCGCGTCGACCGCCGCCGCCTCCCAGGCAGGCGTGCTCATCGCGCTGCTTCTGCTCGGCCTCGGCTGGAGTGCGGCGACCGTCGCCGGCTCGGCCCTGCTCACCGAGGCGACGCCGCTCGCTGCACGGCCTCGACGTCAGGGACGCAGCGACACGCTCATGACCGGCTGCGCCGCCGTCGGGTCGGTGCTCGCAGGACTCATCCTGGGCCTCGTCGGGTACGGCGGTCTCGCGCTCTGGGCGTTCGTGCCCATCGCAATGGTGTGCGCAGGCGCGGTTACGGTGCGCGCGCGTCGACGCTGATCGCCTACCGCGGCCGATGAGGCCGGCGGGCGGTGGGCGCGTGGATCGGCGGCCGGCGAGGACTCGATCGCGTGCGCCGAACTCCGCAGCAACGGCTCGAAGGTGCAGGATCCGGCTCGCTGCGCCGCCCTCGCACCGCCGGAGCCGCCGCGTCACCGGAGCGGCCTCACCGTCTTGCCGCCGCGCGTCGATAGACGCGGCCAGTGCGATGTCCGGCGTCGCACGGCGTCGCCCGGGGTGGCCCACCGACCCCGTGTCTACCTCCGGAAGAAGTCGGTGGGAACCTCCCGGCGACGGCCCTGATACGCCTGTTCGGCGCGTCATCTCCGGAGTCAGGCACGGTCGGGCCGACAGAGACTCCGCACCGGCGACGACGACCGCGGGCTCGCCGCGGATCGTCTCAGATCGAGTAGCTGAGGATCACCGGGGAGGCTGCCGAAGTCAGCCCGCGCCCGCTGAGCGCGTCATCCGCGCTCACGGCGCCGCGCGCTCCGCCCGCCCTCAACGCGTCGAGCGCCCGATCGACGTCGTCGTCGTCATTGAACACGTGGAACGCGACCCGCGCCCGACCCGCTCGGCCCGATGCCGTGATGCCCCGGCTCGCCAGCCGTGCCAGCGCCGCACCCGTGGCATCCGGCCAGGTGACGATCGCCGAGGGCCGTGCGGGCTGCGCGAGACCGAGCCCCGCGCGAAAGCGTGCCGCGAGACCCGTCGTGTGGGCGTACAGCTCGGTGATGTCGGCGCCGGCGAACATCTCGAGCGCGGGGGCGGCTCCGACGAACGCCTGCCAGGCGGGCGAGACGTCGAAGCGGCGCGCGTCTGATGCCAGCGTGCCCCCGGTGCCGTAGCACGACGACCACGGATCGTCGCCCGAGTACCACCCCGCCTGGACGGGACGCAGCGTCGAGGCGAAGGACGTGGTCACGGTCAGGAAGCCGACGCCGCGCGGGCAGCACAACCACTTGTACGCATGGCAGACGGTCGCGTCGAAGAGCGTGGCGTCGACCGGCAGCCACCCCACGGCCTGGGTGAGGTCGCAGAGCGTGCGGGCGCCGCAGCGGCTCGCCGCGGCGGCGATGCCGGCGGCATCCGCCACCTCGCCCGTCGCCGACTGCACGAGGGAGAACGCCACGAGCGAGGTGCTGCTCGTCACGGCGTCGGCGAGGTCGGCGAGTGGGGCCGTACGCAGGCGGACACCGCGCCCGGTGTGTGCGAACGGCGCGACCAGCGAGGAGAAGTCGCCCTCGGGGCAGAGCACCTCGGCGCCGGCCGGGAGGGAGGCCGCGATGAGCGACACCATCACCGAGGTCTGCGACGCGATCGCGACATCGCCGACGGGGGAGCGCACCAGACGGGCGTACGCCGCGCGGGCGTCTTCGACGGCTCGCGATGCTGCGGCGATGTCGGGGCGACCGGATGCCGCGGCATCCAGATCGGCGCGGATGGCGCGCACGGTCCCGCGCGAGGGGAGACCGACCGTGCACGCGGCGAGGTAGTCGCGGCCGCCGGTGAAGTGCGATGCGAGGGTGCTCATGTATCCAGGGTGCCGCGACCCGAGCACATTGCACCAGCACAGGTATTGCATGAGAACCATCGCTTCTGCTTATGTATCCGGGTGACGGATGCCGACGACGACCTCGACGCCCACTCCCTGCGGGTTGTGAAGGCGATCTCCGACACGGGGTCCATCACGGCGGCGGCGCGCCAACTCGGTTACAGCCAGCCCGCGGTGAGCCAGCAGTTGCGTCGCCTGGAACGCCGCGCGGGCATGCCCATCGTCGAACGCGTCGGGCGCGGTGTGCGCCTGACCGAGGCCGGCCGCGTCCTCGCGCGACACGCCGCCGCGGTGACGACGGCTCTGGATGCCGCGGCGGGCGACCTCGCCGAACTCCGGGGCCTGCGCGCGGGGCGCGTGCGCATCGCCGCCTTCCCCTCGGCGTCCTCGACGGTGGTGCCGCGGGTGATCGCGGCGGTGACGGCGCGTCGGCCGGGAGTCTCGATCAGCTTCGTCGAGGCCGAGCCCCCCGAGGCCATCGTGGCGGTCCGCGAGGATCGCGCCGACATCGCTCTCACGTACAGCTACCCCGGCGATCGCCGCGAGCTCGATCTCGCGGCCACGGGACTCGCCGTTCGCACGGTCGGCGGCGACGACACGGTGCTCGTGCTCCCGGTCGACCACCCGGCCGCCGAGGGACCCATCGATCTTTCGCGACTCGCGGGTGAGCGATGGATCGCCGGATGCCCGCAGTGCCGCGGCCACCTGCTCGAGGCGTGCGCCCGCGCGGGATTCGTGCCCGACATCGCCTTCGAGACCGATAACTACATCGCCGTCGAGAACCTCGTCGCCCAGGGCGTGGGCGTCGCCATCCTGCCGCGCATGGCCGTGGCATCCATGCCCCTGCTGTCGGGAATCGCCGTGCCCCGTCTTCCGGATGCCGAGGCGCGCACCCTGCACGTCGTCACCGCCCGTGGAGCCGAGAACGTTCCCGCGGTAGGAGTGGCCCTCGAGGCCGTGACCGAGGGGCTCGCCGACTATCCCCACCCCTCGGGTCGCGCGACGCGCCGCCGGTAGGATCGAGGGGATGTCTGCCACGCCCGATCCCCGCACCACGACCGCCTCCGGCGCCGACGTTCGCGTCCGCTTCTGCCCGTCTCCGACGGGCCTGCCGCACGTAGGTCTCATCCGCACCGTCCTGTTCAACTGGGCGTACGCCCGGCACAACGGCGGCAAACTCGTCTTCCGTATCGAAGACACCGACGCCGCCCGCGACAGCGAAGAGAGCTACCAGCAGCTTCTCGACGCGCTGCGGTGGATGAACATCGACTGGGACGAGGGCGTCGAGGTCGGAGGTCCGCACGCGCCGTACCGCCAGTCGCAGCGCCACGAGCTGTACCGCGAGGTGCTCGACAAGCTCGTCGCCGCCGGAGCGGTGTACGAGAGCTACTCGACCGCCGAAGAGATCGACGCCCGCAACGAGGCGAACGGACGCGCGAAGCAACTCGGCTACGACAACTTCGACCGCGACCTCACCGACGAGCAGAGGGCCGCGTTCCGCGCCGAGGGGCGTCAGCCCGCGTGGCGTCTGCGCGTGCCCGACCACGACCTCAGCTACGTCGACCTCATCCGCGGCGAGGTGACCTTCCCGGCCGGATCCTTCCCCGACTTCGTGCTCGTGCGCGCCGGGGGAGTGCCGCTGTATCCGTTCGTGAACCCCGTCGACGACGCGCTCATGGGCATCACCCACGTCATCCGCGGGGAGGACCTCATGCCCTCGACGGCCCGCCAGCTGGCGCTGTATTCGGCCCTGGTGGACGCCGGGGTGACGACGTTCATCCCGCGCTTCGGCCACATGCCCCTGGTGCTCGGCGAGACGGGCAACAAGAAGCTCTCCAAGCGCGACCCGCAGGCAGACCTCTTCCTGCAGCGCGAGAAGGGCTTCATCCACGAGGGACTCCTGAACTACCTCTCGCTCCTCGGCTGGTCGCTCGCGAGCGACCGCGACGTGTTCTCGCTCGACGAGATGATCGCCGCGTTCGACATCGCCGACGTCAATCCCAACCCCGCCCGCTTCGACCAGAAGAAGGCGGAGGCGATCAACGGCGACCACATCCGCATGCTGGATGCCGACGACTTCGCGTCGAGGATCGTTCCCTATCTCGCGGGCGCGGGGTTCATCGCCGAGGAGCCGTCGGCCGAGCACCGAGCGATCATCGCCCAGGCGGCGCCGCTCGTGCAGGAGCGCGTGCAGCTGCTCGGAGAGGTGCCGGGCATGCTCGGCTTCCTCTTCGTCTCCGATGTGGAGTACGCCGACGACGCGATGAAGGGGCTGCCGGCGAACGCCGCCGACGTGCTCACGGCATCCGTGCACGCCCTCGAGGGTGTCGACGATTTCACTGCCGCCGGGGTACAGCAGGCGCTGTCGACGGCCCTTGTCGACGAACTGGGCCTGAAGCCCCGCGTCGCCTACGGCCCGCCGCGCGTCGCGTTGACCGGTCGACGGGTGTCGCCCCCGCTGTTCGAGTCGATGGAGTTGCTGGGCAAGGACGAGTCGCTGCGGCGCCTCACTGCGCTGGTCGCGCACCTGAGCTGAGGCGCTGCCCGCGCAGTACACCGCGATCCTCGCAGAATCCCGACGGGACATTGCGAGGATCGCGGCGTTCTGCGCGTCTCGAGTGGCTCACACGGATGCCACGGCGCCCGGCCGGGAGGACGCGAGGCTCGGGCGAGCCGTGGACGAGCGCGGAGGGGACGCGCGCGGTCGGACGCACGCGAATCTCTCAGAAGGTGTCGATCTCCGCAGGTCGCGTCGCGGAGCTGCGAGGATCGTTCGGCCCTGCGAGATCCGGCATCGCGCGACCCGCGCGGAGGGGCCTCGATTTTGCTCACCTCGGCATCTCACGTAAGCTTGTTCCTCGGCACGAGTTCCGGCTCAGCGCCTTGGGGTATGGTGTAATTGGCAACACGGCGGTTTCTGGTTCCGTTGTTCTTGGTTCGAGTCCAGGTACCCCAGCCAGTCTGAGCGGCACCACGTGAACGAAATCCCTTCCTCCTTCGGCAGTCCTGCCGGGGGAGGTTTTGGTTTGCAGCGGCGGTCGCGGAGGGGCGAACGCCGACGGGGCGATACCGCTGGCCGGCTCGCCCGCACGGCCCCGGGCACCCTCGCACGGACGGCCGCCGAGGTGCTGCCGGGTGGCAGCGTGCGTGGCGTCGTGTGAGGCTGGACGCATGACCTCCACCGCTCCGGCGCCCCGACGCGAGTCGCCGAGCGCGCGTGCGAAGCGCAAGAACCGCCTGCTGACCACGATCACGTTGGGGATCGCGGTGATCGTCTGCGCGGTGGTGGGTGTCGGCGCATACGCCATGTCCCACTCGTGGTGGACCGAGGACGCCCCGGTCGCTTCGGCCGACCAGCAGCTCGTCGACGGCCAGTCGCGCTTCGACCAGGCCGGCCAGGACTTCTTCAATCGTCAGGGTCTGGTGACCATCGATCTGGGTGCGCCGGCGTCGGCGGCAGCTCTCGGCCTCCCCGCGGACGGTTCCACCGCCATTGACACGCTCGTTCCCCTTCCCGTCGAGGTGCGGGGCAGTGGGGGCGAGCTCCGCTTCAGCGGAGTGACGCGGTTCTCCCTCGACACGGCGGACGGTGCACTCGCGCGCGTCGCCGTCGTGTCGGCATCCTCCGGCTCATGGACGGCCATGTCCGCCGATCTCCACGGGCGGGCGGGCGAATGGGGGTGGTCGGATGCCGATCTCGAGACCCTCGCGGACCAGGTCGGCTCGGCGGCGCGGAACGAGGGCGTGGCGACGACGATGAGCCTCCCCACGGTGACGCCCATCGGCGTCGACATCGGCGCGCAGGTCACGGTCTCGGCGGCGGGTGCGCTCGAGCTGGTCTACGTCCTCTCGCGGTGACCGGAGGGGTCGGCACGCACGACGACGACCGGGACGAGACCGGTGACCTCGACCACGGATGCCACGAGGTTCGCCCCGCGCGACTCGTGCACGCCGCACACGCCGACGAGCGTGAGGCGGAGTGCGGACATGCCGGCCACCGCCGCGCGACGTCGAGGTAGCCCCGCGTCCGTCGCCCCCNCGCTGCCGCTCAGCCGATGGCGGCGGTGGCCGTGCTCGTCCGGGCCAGGGGGGTGTATCCCGCCTTGGTGCCGGTGACGCGGACGCTGATGCGCTTGCCCTTGTCCGCCGACGTGAGCTTGTAGGTGCTCGAGGTGGCGCCGGAGATCGCCACGCCGTTCCGCAGCCACTGGTGACTCAGGGTCACGGGCGCGGGCGCCCACGTGCCGGCTTTCGCGGTCAGCGTGGACCCCACCTTCGTCGTTCCCGTGATGGTGGGCGTGGCCCCGGTCAGGGTGCCGTTCGCGACCACGGTCGACGTGCTGGTCGCCGCCTTCGCGGTGTAGCCGCTCTTCGTCCCCGTCACCGTGACCGACAGTCGGGTTCCGGCGTCGGCGGCGACGGGGGTGTAGCTCGCCGACGTCGCACCCGAGATCGACGCACCTCCGCGAAGCCATTGGTAGGTCAACGTGACCGGAGACGGCCCCCACGCACCCGGTACCGCCGTCACCGTCGTGCCGACGGCGGGCGCCCCGCTGATCGTCGGGGTAGCCGAGGTGAGCACGCCCTTGGCGACGACGGCGGTCGGTGCGCTGGTCTTGCGCGCTCCGGAGTAGCCGGGCTTGCTCGCCGTGACGGCGACGGTGATCTGCGTGCCGACGTCGGCTGCGCTGACCGTGTACGTCGACGACTTCGCGCCGGAGATGTACGTGCCGCCACTCCGCATCCACTGGTACGTGAGCGTCGCACCCTCGTCCCACGTCCCCGGGTTCGCGGTGAGGGTGGAGCCCACCTGCGCGGTACCGGTGATCTTCGGGGTGGGCGTCGACGTCATCAGGGGGAGTTGGTAGGTGGAGAGCTTCATCACGTAGTCGCCGACGCTGAAATGGAAGCCGCCGACCTGGATGAAGTACGTCTTGCCGGGTTCGACAGCGAAGTCCGCGTATGCATCTGCCTTGGAGTACGTGCTCGGGTCGTTCTGGTTCGCCCTCGGGCACGCCAGGGGCGACGTCGGCGCAGATCCGTCCGAAGCCCACACGACGGCGTCTGCGTCGTAGAAGCTGTCACGGAGGTCGAGACGGACTCCCGTCGTCGCCGTCGCGACGTACTTGTACCAGCGCGACCCCAGCATGGTCTCGAAGTCTTCGCTGCACGTGCGGTCGTACGGGGCATACCAGTTGTTGTCGACCTTCGAGATCGACCCGGTCACCGTGCTCGGAACCGAAAGCGTCGTCGAAGTGGCGGGGGAAAGGTTCGGGATCGGGGCACTGGCGCGAATCCAGAGGGATGCCGTGTCGGAGGGTGCCGCGCCGTAGGAATCGTCGGTGACCTGGAACACGTACGTGCCTCCTGCTTTCGCCTGCAGGTGGTTCTCATCGCGGAAGCTGGTTTCCGTGCAGCTGATGCGGGTGAGGTCGCTCATGGCCGCTGCGGCGTAGGCGATGACCATGCTCTCCGCGCCGCTTACCCCGCCACCGAACGTCAGCGTCTGAGCGACAGGCGATGTGTAGGTGTACCAGACCGAGCGGTCACCGTCCGTGAAGTACTCGGACTGGTCCGGATCCGTCGTCCGGCATGTCGCCGGCTCATCCGCCTCCAACGTGGCGCCGACGTACGGCTGGCCACTGACCTGGAACGGCAGCGACGACACCTTCGTCGCATTCGCGAGCATGTCGTTCGCAGGCGCCTCGGCGGCGGAGAACAGACGGTTCGGCGAGACCGGGGTCGACCGTTCCTCCCGCGACTGCGAGCGTTCCTCGGCGGTGTGCCAGCGTCCGGCCGTCGTGGCGGAGTCCTGATCGGAGGGATCGACCGCGGCATTCGCGGCGGTCCCTCCGACCAGTCCGATCGCCACGACGAGCGACAGCGCACAGGCCAGCGATTTTCTGGCGCGATGAATGGACACGATGATGACCCCCTGTAGACCGCGCCCGAGCGCGGATCGTCGCGTGTGTCCGGCCCGTGCGACGTCACTCCCGCCCCCACGGTGCGACGACACACGACACTGTCTACGACGACCGGATCCGGCGCCGCGACAGAACGATCGAGCGCGGCGCTCCCCGATCCCCCAGGACTGCGCTCATCAAAGCACGGGCGCTGGGGCGGGGCAACTCCGATCCATCGTCGACGTGGGCAGGCGGGCGTCGACGCGGGTGCCGCCGTTGTCCGAGGTCACCGTCAGTTCGCCGCCCATCTCGGCGAAGGCTCGTTGCAGAAGTCTCAGGCCATGCCCGGACGCCGCGCTGCGCCCCGGCGCGAAGCCGCGGCCGTCGTCCGTGACGGTGAGCGCGACGGAACCCGGTCGTCCTCGCAGCGACACGTCGATGCGCGTCGCAGCGGCGTGTTCGGCGACGTTCCGCAGCAGTTCGCGCGCCGCGTCGACCGCGAGCCGGGAGGTCTCGGCATCCGGTTCGTGATCGACCACGATGTCGAGCTCCACGCGCATCCCCGCCTCGCGCGCGGCGGCGACGGCGTCGGACAGGGCGTCGCCGATGCGCTCCGCGGGCGCGGATGCCGTGCCGTCGAGGATCCCTCGAAGCGTGCGGGCGTCCTTCGCCAGGGTGGTCGCGATCGCCCGGAGCCGCGTGGGATCGGGGGCGGATGCCAGGGCCTCGAGCGCCAGCGCCGATCCGGCGAGGTCTTGCAGGACGTCGTCGTGGAGGCGGCGCCCCAGCTGCAGCCGCTCGCGCTCGCGCGAACGCAGCCCGAACTCGATGGCGAGACGCCGATCGACGTCGGCGGCCGAGAGCGTGCGCGCGAGCCGGACCGACAGGGGGATGAGCACGGCCATGAGCACGGCGATGCCCCCGACGAGCACGGGGACGTAGACGGCGAGCGTCGACGCCACCCACGCGTCACGGAAAACCGGAACGTAGACCTCCAGGCGCAGCGGTGACCCGCCGGCGTCTTCGAAGGCGATGAGGGCCTCGCGCAGCTCGGCGCCGCCCGCTTCGAAACGGTGCTCCCTGTCGTCGGGGACGTCGAGCACCACGACGCCGTCGCGCTCGAGGCGATCCGCCAGCGCGGGGGAGAAGGGGCGCTGATCGCCGATCAGGCGGCGCTCGTCCGAGTAGACGACGCGCGCCGTGCCCTCTTCGATGTGCCAGACCTTGACGCGTGCGACCGATCCGGCGGCGAAGAAGCCCTCCAGTCGGGCATCGAGCGCGGCCACGTCGATGTCGTCGCGGGCGAAGTCGGCGGCCGCGAGGGCACCCGACACCCGCTCGGCGACGCGGGTGGCGGCGGCTCTGCTCACCCGGTCGGCCTCTGCGCTCGCGAGCGACCACTCCACGCCCACCAGCGCACCGACGATCGCGAAGGTCGCGGCAAGCGACGCGACCAGGTGGCGACGCACGATCGCCGCGGCGCGCGGCACAGAGCGCGTCACCGGCCGCCCCGGATGCTCACGCCGAGGTCGCGGGCCTTCGCGACCACCTCGAGCTGCGACCGCGCGCCCAGGGAACGGCGGAGCGTCTTGACATGGTCGCGGACGGTGTGGGGAGACAGCGAAAGCTCTCGTGCGATGTCGGTCGGGCGGCGACCTCCGCACAACAGGGCCAGCACCTCGCGTTCCCGCGGGGTGAGGGCGTCCAGCGGTGTGCGGGCGAGGCCCGGCGCGATCGCGGGGCGCGCGACGGTGGCGGAGTGGAGCGCGGTCACCAGGCCGTCGAGACGCGTGTCCTTGGCGAGATAGCCGCTGGCGCCGGCGGCGCGCGCGGCATCGGCGCCGGCGGCGGTCGGGTGCGCGGTCAGCACGACGATCCGCGCCCGGGGGCACCGTGCCCGCAGATCCGGAATGGCCTCCACGCCGTCGTCGTCTCCGATGCCGACGTCGAGCACGATCGCATCGGGCGACATCGCCTCGGCCTTGCGCAGCCCCTCGGCGACGCTCGCGGCGGTGCCGACGCAGACGGTGTCGGCCGTGGCATCCAGAGCGAAGGCCAGCAGGTCGGTGAAGACGCGATGGTCGTCGATGACCAGCACCCGCAGGGGGTCTTCGACAGCGGCGGGCGGGGTCATGACCCCCTCAGTTTAGGGGGTCGAGCGCCGCAAAGGTAAGGCTAGCCTCAGTACGTCGCGACGATCCGAACCGTCGATCCCAGGAGTTCCCATGCCCCGCATCACGTCCGTCACCGGCGCGCTCGCCCTCGCGCTCGCCGGTGCCCTCGCCCTCTCATCCTGCTCGGGCGCCGCGCCCGCGCCCGCCGAGGCGGATGCCACTCGGGAGCGCACTCTGACGGTGTACTCCGGCCGCGACGAGGAGCTCGTCGCGCCCCTCATCGAGCAGTTCGAGCAGGCCTCCGGCATCGACGTCGAGGTGCGCTACGCCGGTTCGACCGAGCTCGCCGCGCAGATCCTCGAGGAGGGCGACCGCACGCCCGCGCAGGTCTTCCTCTCGCAGGACTCCGGGTCGCTCGGGGCCCTGGACGCCGAGGGCCTGCTCGCGTCGCTGCCCGCCGACATCACCGGAGCCGTGCCGGCGGAGTACACCTCGACGGATGGCTCGTGGGTGGGACTGACTGGTCGTGCCCGCGTCATCGCGTACGACAGCGAGACCTACACCGCCGACCAGATCCCCGCCGACGTGTGGGAGCTGACCAAGCCCGAGTGGAACGGCAAGGTCGCCATCGCCCCCTCGAACGCCTCGTTCCAAGCCTTCGTGACCGCCCTGCGCGTCGCCGAGGGTGAGGACCGCGCGCGCGAATGGGTCGAGGCGATGGTCGCCAATGGGGTGCAGCGCTACGCGAAGAACGGCGAGATCCTCGAGGCCGTCAACACTGGCGTCGTCCCCCTCGGCCTCCTCAACCACTACTACTGGGCGCGCTCCGAGCAGGACCCCACCACCCGGCGGGCGCAGCTGAAGTTCGGCGAGCCCGGATCGGTCTCGGCCCTGGTGAACGTCACGGGCGCGGGAGTGCTCGCCGGTAGCGCCGAGTCGTCCGAGGCACAGGAGTTCGTGGCCTTCCTCGTGTCGACTCCCGCGCAGGAGTACTTCGCCGAGGAGACGTTCGAGTACCCTCTCGTCGACGGAGTCGCCTCTCCCGCCGGTGTGCCGCCGCTGTCGGAGCTCGGCGGTGCCGATATCGACCTCGCTCAGCTCTCCTCGGTGCAGCAGACGGTCGACCTGCTCACGGCGACGGGTCTGCTCTGACCCGCTCGACCGCCCCCGCGCACCGGGGTGTCCGCGCTGTGTCCGCGGGCACCCCGGTGCTGCTGTGCGTCGCCGTCGCGGTGGCGATCGCGGCGGCGGCGCCGCTGATCCATCTGCTTCTGCGCGTGTCGACCGCTGATCCGGAGCGACTGACACCCGTCCTGTTCCGCCCTCGCACGCTCGAGCTGTTGTCGACGAGCATCGTCGTCGCCGGGGCCACCAGTGCCGGGGCGTTCACGCTGGGGGTGGCGACCGCGTGGGTGCTCACGAGGGTCGCGCTGCCGTGGGGCGGGGTCTGGCGGATCGCCGCCTGCCTGCCGCTGGCCGTGCCGAGTTTCGTCGCAGCGTTCGGATGGATGGGCGTGTTCCCGGGCCTGTCGGGCATCGGCCCTCTCGTGGTCGTCTTGGTCCTCTCGACCGCGCCCTACGTGACGGTGCCGACGATGGCGGCGTTCGTGCGAGCCGATCAGGCGGTGACGGATGCCGCCGTCTCGCTGGGCCGCTCGCCCCGGCGCGCCTTCCTGACGGTGACTCTTCCGCAGGTTCTGCCGTCGGCCCTCGCCGGCACCCTGCTGGTGGCCCTTTACGCGCTGTCGGACTTCGGTGCGCCGGCGCTCCTGCGCGTCGACACGCTGACCACCGGCATCTACGCGCAGTTCACCGGCGGCATCGACCGCGCGCTGTCGGCGGCACTGGCGCTCGTGCTCGCGGCGCTCGCCGTGACATGCGTGGTCGCCGAGGGTGCCTTCCGCCGTCGGTCGGTGCGGCCCGCGCCGGGCCGGACCGTCCCGCCGCGGCGGCGCGCGCTCCGGCCCCCCGCGACCGCTCTGCTGGTCGGGATGCTCGGGGCGGTGGCGACCGCGTCCGTGATCGTGCCCCCGGCCGCGCTTCTCGCCCGCCTCCCCGCCGCCGATCGTTATCTCTCCACGGGCGACGACCTGTTCCGAGCCGCTGCGACGACCCTGGCCCTGGGCATCTGCGCCGCCTTCGTCACCGTCGTCGCCGCCCTGCCCATCTCGTGGCTCGCGGCGCGGCGACCCCGACCGATCGTCTCCCTGCTCGAGTCGATCACCTACGTCGGCCACGCCCTTCCGGGACTCGTGGTGGCGCTCGCGCTCGTGTCGCTGACCGTGGCGATCGCCCCCGCGGCGTACCAGGGGCCCCTCGCCCTCATCGTGGCGTACGTGGTCCTCTTCTTGCCCAAGGCCGTCGGATCCACGCGTGCAGCGGTCGCGGGTGTGCGTCTCGACCTCGAAGACGCCGCACGCAGCCTGGGCGACGCGCCCGCCCGGGTCTTCGCGCGGGTGACGATGCCGGGGGCGGCACCCGGCGTGCTGGCCGGGGGAGTGCTCGTGATGGCCGCGGTGATGAAGGAACTCCCCGCCACCCTGCTGCTGCGACCCATCGGCGTCGACACCCTCGCGACAGAGCTCTGGCGGGCCACGAGCGTCGGGGCGTTCGGCGCAGCGGCGCTGCCCGCACTGCTGCTCGTGGCGGTGGGGCTCGTGCCGGCGCTCGCGGTGGCCCGCGGCATCCGTTCGATCGGGGAGGACCCGCGATGACCCTCGACCTCCAGGCCGTCTCGGGGGGATACGGTTCCGATCCTGTCGTGCGCGGCGTAGACCTCAGCGTCGGTCGCGGCGAGATCGTTTCGGTGCTCGGCCCGTCGGGAAGCGGCAAGACGACTCTGCTCCGTCTGATCGCGGGGCTGCACCCGGTCGCGTCGGGCCGTGTCGTCTCGGGCGGTCGCGACCTCACCGACGTGCCCGCCCACCGTCGACGCATCGGGTTGGTGGCACAGGAGGGGGCGTTGTTCCCCGGACTCAGCGTCGCGGCGAACGTCGCCTACGGCCTCCGCGGCGTGCGCGCCCGGCGGGCGGCGGACCACCCCGACGTGCGGCGACTGCTCGCGCTCGTGCACCTGGACGACCTCGCGCATCGGATGCCGCACGAATTGTCGGGCGGTCAGCGCCAGCGGGTTGCGGTGGCCCGAGCGCTCGCACCGCGGCCGACGGTGGTGCTGCTCGACGAACCCTTCAACGCTCTGGATGCGGGCCTTCGCACGGGCGTCCGCGAGGGGGTGCTGACGCTGCTGCGTGAAGCCGACGTCGCGGGGCTGTTGATCACGCACGACCGCGCCGAGGCTTTCGCCTCCGGCGACCGCGTCGCCGTCTTCGCCGACGGACGGGTGGCGCAGGTGGACACCCCCGCCGCCCTCTACCGCGCGCCGGCTACTCGCGCCGTCGCTGCGCTGACGGGGGACGTCATCGCGGTGCCGACGGCGCTGGGTGGACGGGCCGGTGTCGCGGTGCGTCCGGAACAGCTGGTCCTCGATCCCACGGCGGGTGTGCGCGCGCGTGTCACGACCACGCGCGACGAGGGAGCACGTGCCGTGATCACCGTCGCCTTCGCCGACGGCGGCACCGCGGTCGTGGAGGTGTCGGGCCACGCGCCGTTACCCGACGCCGGCACCGAGGTCGGGGTCGCGGTACGGGGGAGCACCCTGCGGCCGCCGACGGGCTGACGGGTCGCGGGCCGGCGCGGGTCGTGACCTTCCCGTGCCCTCCGGGAGTCACGACGGGGCGACAATGGGGTCATGGGACTCTTCGTACAGCGACCGGAGGAACCGAGCGAGTGGGCGGGCCTGCCGGGTGAGCCCGCGCGGCCGCGGACGACGGCCGAGCTGTTGCCCGACGACGATCGTCCCGCCGCGTCACCGACCGGTCTGCTCGGGCTCGCCGGCGACGCGACGACCTCGATCGCGATCCCGCTGGGCGACGCCGCCCCTGCGACCGACGCCGACTGAGCACCCGGGAGCAGACGACACGGCCCCACCTCCGCGCGGTCACCACGCGGCGGGATAGCATCCCGGGAAGGAGGTCCCCGTGAAGCGCATCGGCATCGTCGTCCTGGCCGCGGCCCTGCCGTTGCTGATCGCCGGCTGCACCCCGACGGCATCGGAGGACCCCTCGACCTCCGATCCCGCGGCCTCGGCCGCCCCGTCGCCCTCCGGGATGGACCAGATGCTGCCGCCGACGACCGTCGCACCCGACGACCTCGAGGGCACCGACGTCCGCGTCATCCTGGGGACGTCGCTCGTGCTCGCGGTGCCCGAGGGCAGCGAGGCGGAGTGGAGGGGGACGACCGCCGACGTCGCCGTCGCGGAGTTCTCCGCCGGCGGACCGTCGGAGGGAGCCGTCTTCCGGCCCGGGTTCATCGTGCGCGAGGTGGGCAGCACCGCGGCCACCGTCACAGGCCCCGACGGCGCCACGGTCTCGTTCATGATCACGGTCTCCGAGTACTGACCGTCCTCGCGGTGCCGTGACGGGCGACGCCGTGACGGCGGCATGGCCATCGGGCGGGGCGGGGTCATCGCGGACCGCATCCAGCGTCCTCGGAGGGCGGTGCCGGCGGCCGTACAGCGGATGCGGTTCGCGGATGCCGGATCCTTCGTCGGCATGCACGGCGCCGGCGCCCCCGCCGGCCCCCTGCGCGCTGAGGTGATCACCGCCCCCCGGAGTCGTCCGACGGCCGACCTCACGCCTCGAGCGGAGCGCGAAGCCCTCGCGGTGGCGTTTGCGATCTTCGCGAGACTGTTGCTCTGTGTTGTTTCGTGTTGTATCGTGTGGGAATCTTCGAAGGGGATCCCGTGTACGCAATGGAGCGCCAGCAGCTCATCGAGCGCGAACTGCGCGACGTCGGACGCGTCAGCGTCGTCGACCTCGCCCGTCGCTTCGACGTCACGACCGAGACCGTTCGTCGCGACCTCGACCGCCTCGAAGGAACCGGCTCGCTGCGTCGCGTCCACGGCGGCGCGGTGAGCACCGATCGGGCCAGCACCGCCGAGTCGACGCTCACCGAGCGTCGCGACCGTCAGGGTGACGCGAAGCGCGCGATAGCCGCCGAGGCGGCGAGCCTTCTCGGCGCCTCCTTCCGCGGCTCGATCTTCGTCGACGGCGGCACCACGCCCGCCGCCGTGGCGGCTGTGCTCCCCGAGACGCTCGGGGCGGGCGGTGGTGTCGAGGTCGTGACGCACTCGCTCGAGGCGGCCCACCTGCTGGCGGGGGAGGAGCAGCTCTCGCTCACCACCATCGGAGGTCGCGTGCGCGGCGTCACCGGAGCCGCGGTCGGTGCGCACACCGTTCGCGCGATCGCGCAGCTGCGACCCGACATCGCCTTCGTGGGAACCAACGGACTCAGCGCCGGTTTCGGCCTCAGCACGCCCGACCCCGAGGAGGCGGCCGTGAAGGCCGCCATCATCCAATCGGCTCGTCGCGTCGTCCTCGTCGCCGACGCGGCGAAATTCGGAGAGGAACTGCTCGTGCGCTTCGCCCGACTCGACGAGATCGACGTTCTCGTCACCGACGCGGCCCCGCCCGCACCGCTCGCGGAGGCTCTCGCCGACGCCGATGTCGAGGTGCGCGTCGCATGATCGTCACCGTCACCGCCAACCCATCGGCCGACCGCGCCGTCGTGCTCCCCGGCGCCCTCGCCCCCGGCGAGGTGCAGCGCGCCCTGTCCTCACGCGAAGACGCGGGCGGCAAGGGCGTCAACGTCGCCCGTGTCGTGTCCGCGGCGGGTGCTCCCGCGCGTGCCGTGGTGCCCGTGAACGCGCACGACCCGTACCGGATGCTGCTGGAGGACACCGGCATCGCCCTCGAGACGGTCGAGGTCGCCGGGCGTGCCCGAGCCAACCTCACGATCACCGACCCGACTGGTGTGACCACCAAGCTCAACCTCCCTGGCGCCGAGCTCACCGCCGCTGAGGCGGAGGCTCTCGTCGCCGGGGTGGTCGCCGCGGCCGAGGGGGCCACCTGGCTTGTTCTCGCCGGTTCGCTGCCGCCGGGCGTGCCCAGTTCGTTCTACGCCGACCTCATCGTGGCCGTCCGCGCGCGATGGGGCGTGGAGGCTCCCCGCATCGCGGTGGACGCGTCGGGCGCCGCCCTCACCGCCGTCGTCGAGACCGCCCGTCCCGACCTCATCAAGCCGAACCACGAAGAACTCGCCGAGCTCGTGGGCGAGGATGCCGCGTCCGACACCGACGTGCTCGTCGAGGCCGCTCGGCGCGCCCGGGCCCTCGTGCCGGGCCGGGTGGCATCCGCCCTCGTCACCCTCGGAGCCGACGGCGCCCTGCTGTTCACGGCCGACGGCGACTGGCGCGGACGCGCCCCCCGGATCCAGGTCGCCAGCACCGTCGGCGCGGGCGACAGCTCGCTCGCCGGCTACCTGCTGGCCGATCTCGAGGGGGCCACGGCCCCCGACCGCCTCGCGCGCAGCATCGCCTACGGCGCCGCCGCCGCGACCCTGCCGGGGACTCAGGCCCCGACACCCGACGACCTGCCCACAGCAGCCATCGTCGTCACCGACTTCGCCACCCCTATCGCTACATCCTGACCACGGAGGTCATCGACAATGTCCGACATCATCACGCCGGAGCTCGTCACACTCGACGTGCCCCTGGGCACCGACAAGCAGTCGGTGATCCGCGCCCTCGCCGAGCGCGTCGTCGCGCAGGGCCGCGCGACGAGCGCACAAGAGCTGTTCGACGACGCCTGGGCCCGCGAGCAGAAGGACGAGACCGGGCTGCCCGGCGGCATCGGCATCCCGCACGCGCGCAGCGCATCGGTGACCGAGCCCACGCTCGCCTTCGCCCGCCTGACTCCGGGCGTCGACTTCGGCGCCCCCGACGGCCCCGCCGACATCGTGTTCCTCATCGCCGCTCCCTCGGGTGCCGACGAGGCCCACCTCTCGGTGCTGTCGCAGCTCGCCCGCAGCCTCATGAAGAACGACTTCATGTCGGGTCTGCGTGCCGCGCAGGCGCCCGAAGACGCGGTGCGCATCATCACGGATGCCATCACGCCTGCATCCGCTCCCGCTGCTGCCGCCGCTGCCCCGGCTGCTGCCGCCGCCCCGGCTGCTGCCGCTGCCGCCGCGCCCGCCGCCACCCGCGCCGACGCCCGCACCGCCACCAAGACGAAGAAGATCGTCGCCGTCACGGCATGCGCCACCGGCATCGCCCACACCTTCATGGCCGCCGACGCGCTCACCGCGGCCGGTGCCGAAGCCGACGGTGTCGAGCTGATCGTCGAGCCCCAGGGTTCGAGTGGTTACAAGGCCCTTCCGCAGAGCGTCATCGACGACGCCGACGCCGTGATCTTCGCGGTCGACGTCGACGTGCGCGAGCCCCAGCGGTTCGCCGGAAAGCCGGTCGTCCGCTCCGGCGTCAAGCGCGGTATCGAGCAGCCGAAGCAGCTCATCGCCGAGGCCCTCGCCGCCAGCGAGAACCCGAACGCCGCACGCGTCCCCGGCAGCGGCGCCGCGGCATCCGCGTCCGACGCCCCCGTCGCCCGGCAGTCGGTCGGTCGTCGCATCCAGCGGTGGCTCCTGACCGGTGTGAGCTACATGATCCCGTTCGTCGCCGGTGGCGGTCTGCTCATCGCCCTCGGATTCCTCCTCGCCGGATACCAGGTCACCGCGGATGCGGCCAACGTCATCATCCAGAACTCGCTCTGGGATCTGCCGGAGGGCGGACTCGGCCAGTACCTCGGCTCGGTCGCGTTCATGATCGGTGCGACGTCGATGGGCTTCCTGGTGGCCGTGCTCGCGGGCTTCATCGCCTACGCCATCGCCGACCGTCCCGGAATCGCGCCCGGTTTCGTCGCCGGTGCCGTCGCCGTGCTCATGAACGCCGGCTTCATCGGCGGCATCATCGGTGGGCTCCTCGCCGGCTTCATCGCCTGGTGGCTCGGCCGCTTCAACGCGCCCCGCTGGCTGCGCGGTCTCATGCCGGTGGTGATCGTGCCGTTCCTCGGCTCGATCTTCGCCTCGGGCCTGATGATCCTCTTCCTCGGTCGTCCCATCGCCGCGCTCATGGCCGCGCTGACCGAGGGCCTGACCGGTCTCGCCGCCAGCGGTGCCGGAGCGATCGTCCTCGGCGTGATCCTCGGTCTCATGATGTGCTTCGACCTGGGTGGCCCCGTCAACAAGGTCGCCTACGTCTTCGCCACCACGGGTCTCGCCGCCGCGACGACGACCAACACCACCCCGTACCTCATCATGGCCGCGGTCATGGCCGCAGGCATGGTGCCCCCGCTCGCGATGGCACTCGCCTCCACGGTCCTCTCCCGCGGCCGGTTCACCCCGGTGGAGCGCGAGAACGGCGCGGCCGCCTGGCTGCTGGGTGCCTCGTTCATCTCCGAGGGCGCGATCCCGTTCGCCGCGGCCGACCCGCTGCGCGTCATCCCCGCCTCGATGGTGGGCGGTGCGATCACCGGTGGGTTGAGCATGCTGATCGGCGTGCAGTCGTACGCCCCTCACGGCGGCATCTTCGTGCTGTTCGCCATCAACCCGGTGTGGGGTTTCCCGCTGGCGATCATTGTGGGTACGGTCGTGTCGGCGCTCATCGTCGTCGCCCTGAAGGGCATCGGTCGCACTCCGAAGGACGCCGCCGTCGCCGAGACCGCTCCCGCGGCCACGGTCGCCGCTTAAGACCCCCGTCGAATCGAGAGGATTCACCATGGCAGAACGTCAGGCCACCATCGCCAGCAGCTCGGGACTCCACGCCCGCCCCGCGAAGCTCTTCGTGCAGGCCGTGCAGGAGAAGAAGATCCCCGTCACGATCTCGGCCGACGGCGGTGCCGACCTCAACGCCGGCAGCATCCTGTCGCTCATGGGTCTCGGCGCCGGCCACGGCACGGTCGTGACGCTCAAGGCCGAGGGCGAGGGTGCCGAGCAGGCGCTCGACGAACTCGTCGCCCTCCTCGAGACGGACCTCGACGCGCAGTAAGACGCGACGTCTCCGAACACCGGATGCCACGGGCCGCAGGGCTCGTGGCATCCGGTGTTTGCGTATCCCTCGTGCTCTCCGATCGGCCCACGTCGGTCCGCGCGCAGGGGCCGGTTCGGGGCGGCTTTCGCCGCTCGGGGCAGGATCCTGGCTCTCCGAACGGCCGACCACGCCCCGAACGTGCCGTTCGGAAAGCGCAACCGCTCAGACGTCGACGGAGTCGCCGGGCTTCAGGTCGACGAACGAGCCGCCGTTCTGCTCGACCGCCCAGGTCAGACGCGCATCGCCCATCTGCTTCCCGGCGACCGACAGCGTCATGTCGTGGGTCGCGAACACGCGCTCGGGCTTGACCGCGAGCACGTAGTCGATCGCGTCGCCGATCTTCAACCACGGGGCACCGACGGGAGTCGCCAGGAGCTTCACCTTCGCGTGCTTCGGGACGGTGTAGGAGTCGCCGGGGTAGTAGAGCGCATCGTTCACCAGCACGCCGACGTTGTCGACGACGGGAATCGACTCGTGGATGACGGCATGCTGTCCACCGGAGAACTCGAGGTGGAACGGGCCGAGATCGAGTCGGTCATCGGGGTGGACCGCGGTGACGTCGAACCCGGCGGCCGCGTGCACGACGCCCTCGGGTCCGTAGACGGGAACGCCCGGGTGCGCCTTCAGAAGGCGGGTCAGGTGCTCCGGTGTCCAGTGGTCGGGATGCTCGTGCGTGATGACCACGCCGACGAGGCCGGTGAGGTCTTCGAGCGGCGAGGTGAAGCTTCCGGGATCGATGACCAGGGAGTGGCCCGACTCGACGACGACAAGGGCGGCATGTTCGTGCTTGGTGAGACGCATGTCGACGAGTCAACTCCTCGCCGGGGGAGCGCGGCAAGCGCTGGCGCCGAGAGGGAACACCGTCGCTCTGCTCTTCCGTGCGCCGCCGCTTCGCGGTACGGTGTGCGGACACGCCCGGGATCTCCGCGGTTCCGAGCCGATTTTGCGTGCGCGTCATTCGTAGTGCATACTTGAACGGTCGCAACGCGGCCCCATCGTATAGCGGCCTAGTACGCTGCCCTCTCACGGCGGTAACGCGGGTTCGAATCCCGCTGGGGTCACCAACGAGAAAGAGGCTCCGACCATCTGGTCGGAGCCTTTTTCTCGTCTCGGCACCCGAGGCGGACGGGGAGCCGATCGGGCGGGTCGAGCCCCTCGCCCGGAGGCTCCGCTCCCGTCATCCGCATCCGTCGCGCTGTCCTGGATCCGGTGCAGGGGTTCGCAGCGCGGATCAGCCTTCGCGCGCCGCGCGGCGCCGCCGCACCACGCGCCGCACGCCCCACACGATCGCCCATGCCACTCCGGCGATGACGATCCACGGCAGCAGGAACCCGACACCGATCACGACCCCGTTCAGCGTCGCGACGAGACCGTTCCACCCGGCGACGAGCCCGTCGCCGAAGCCGGCGGGGTCAGCGGTCACGGGTGCCGTGCGCTCGGTCAGCTGCACGCTCAGCGTCGACAGCGCCACCTGCGATTCGATCGACTGCAGCACCTGTCGGTCGCTGTCGAGCTGGGCCTGCCGCTCGGCGAGAGCCGATTCTGCGGTGATGAGGTCGGCGACCGATGCGGCCTGCCCCATCAGTTCCGTCAACCTCGCGACGGATGCCTCACCGGCGGCGACCCGCGCACGCAGGTCGACGGTCTGATCGGTGACGTCGGAACGGTTCACGCTCGTCGCGGTCACGTCGCCGACGTCACGGAGGCCGTCCATGACCTGCGTCAGGGTGTCGGCCGGCACCCGCACGGTGATCCAACCGGAGGACGCCGTCGCGGTCGTCGCCGACCCCTCGATGGGGATCCCGACCATGCCGCCGCCGAGCTGCGTGGACTCGACGTATCCGCCGGCCGCGGTCGCTGCCGCCGTGACCTCGTCGATCGCCGCGCGGACGTCGTCGACTTCGACCGTGCTGGACCCGGTGGCGACGATGTCGCGCGACCCGATATCCCTCGTGGCGGACTGTTCGGGAAGGGAGCTCGATCCCGCGGCATCCTGCTCCGGAACGGCCCCGACGCTGTTCTGGTCGAACTGCCCCGAGAAGTCGGGCGCGCTCTCGGCCCCGCTCGCCCCGACGACGGTCGATCCGCCGGTCGACTGCGTCGACGTCAACGACGGACCGACCACGGCCGCGATCACGACGACCGCGGCGGCGGCACCGATACCCGTCCACACGTTCCGGCGTCGGCGGCGCATCGCGCGTCGCTCGTCGGCGATGCGACCGAAGACGGCGGACTCTATGGCATCCACTCGCTCGGCGGACAGTGCGGGCAGTGTGGGGGTGGTCATGGCGTCTCCGTCTCCATCGCGCTGGCACGCACCCGGGAACGGATGCGGGAGAGGCGGTTGCGAACCGCGCCGTGCGACACTCCGAGGGCTGCGGCCGCGGCTTCGTAGCCGTACCCCTCGGCGGCGCACAGCCGGAAGATCTCCCGGTCCAGCTCGCCCAGCCGCTCGACGGCGGCGAGGATCGCCGCGACGGTCTGCGCCTGCACGACCTGCGCCTCGACGTCGACGAGGGCGGGGATCTGCTCGTCGAGCTCGGCGTGCGAGCTGTGGCGTCGCCGGGCGCGCAGGCGGTTCTGCGCCTGCAAGCGGCACACCGTGGCCAGCCACGGCAGAAGGGATGCGCCCTCCAGTCGCAGCGAGGGGATCTTCCGCCAGGCGACGACGAAGGTCTCCTGGGCGACGTCCTCCGCGTCCGCGGCGTTGCCGACGAGCCCGAACGCCACCCAGTACACCGGCCGGACGTACGCGCGGTACAGCTCGCGGAACGCCTGCTCCGAGCCGCCGGCCGCACGCGCCACCAGCGCCCTGTCGTCGATCACGTCGTCGGTCATGGCATCCGTTCCCCCGCTCGGCGGGCTTCGTGAGCACTCTCTCACTGAGAGGTGTCCCGCCGGGGCGGATCGTCTCACGGCGATTCGCGCGGCTTCGGGAACAGGAGTCGGCGTGCGTCGCGGCATCCGCACCGGGCGAAGAAGTTACATAAGCGCTCGGGCCGTCGCACCGGACGGATAAACTCGAGCGTTTCCCCGACGAAAGGCCCCGCGATGGAGCTGCAGCTCGACCCGCTCTTCCAGACGATCACCCTCGTAGTGCTCGTGCTGATCCTGGTCGCCGACCTGCTGATCATCCTGAAGCGCCCGCACATCCCCTCGCCGAAGGAGTCCACCCTCTGGGTCGTGTTCTACGTCACCCTCGCCCTCATCTTCGCGGGTGTGATGTGGATCGTCGCCGGGGGAGAGGTGGCGGGGCAGTTCGTGGCCGGCTGGCTGACGGAGTACAGCCTGTCGATCGACAACCTGTTCGTCTTCGTCCTGATCATGGGGCAGTTCGCCGTGCCCCGCCGGTATCAGCAGGAGGTGCTGATGGTGGGCATCATCATCGCGCTGGTGCTGCGCGGCGCGTTCATCCTGGTCGGCGCGACCATCATCGAGAACTTCAGCCCGATCTTCTACCTGTTCGGCCTGTTCCTCATCTACACCGCGATCCGTCAGGCGTTCCCCGGCGGTGACCACGACGACGACACGCAGAAAGAGAACCTGATCGTGCGGACGCTGCGTCGCGTCCTGCCGATGAGCGACTCGTACGACGGCAAGAAGGTCATCACCCGCGTCAACGGCAAGAAGCTGTTCACGCCGATGATCATCGTGTTCGTCGCCATTGGCGTGACCGACCTGCTGTTCGCGATCGACTCGATCCCCGCCATCTTCGGCATCACCCAGAGCCCGTTCATCGTCTTCACCGCGAACCTCTTCGCCCTGATGGGCCTTCGTCAGCTGTACTTCCTGCTCGGCGACCTGCTCGACCGCCTCAAGTACCTGCACTACGGCATCGCGTTCATCCTCGCCTTCATCGGCGTGAAGCTGATCCTGCACGCGATGCACGTCAACGAACTGCCGTTCCTCAATGGCGGCGAGCCCATCGAGTGGGCGCCCGAGATCTCGACATGGGTGTCGCTGGCTGTGATCATCGTGTCGATGGCGGTCGCCACCGTCGCCAGCCTGATCGCCGCCCGTCGCGAGCCCGCCGCCGCCGGTCCTCAGGATGCCGCGGCGGAGGTCGCCGACGAGAAGGGCACCCCTGCGACGGTCGAGCACCCCGACCGCGACTGACGCCTCGCCGCGAGACGCCGCCCATGTCCCGATGGATGCGGTGCGTGTCCCAGAAGTGGCTGCCTGTGCGGCGCTCAGGCGACCAGAAGTGGGACATGGCCGTCGGTTAGCCGCGCGACACCGCCCGCGTCCCGATGGATGCGGTGCGTGTCCCCGAAGTGGCTGCCTGKGCGGCRCTCAGGCGACCGTAAGTGGGACATGGCCGTCGGTTAGCCGCGCGACACCGCCCGCGTCCCGATGGATGCGGTGCGTGTCCCAGAAGTGGCTGCCTGGGCGGCGCTCAGGTGACCACAAGTGGGACATGGCCGTCGGTTAGCCGCGCGACACTGCCCGCGTCCCGATGGATGCGGTGCGTGTCCCCGAAGTGGCTGCCTGTGCGGCGCTCAGGTGACCACAAGTGGGACATGGCCGTTGTCTCGCCGCGCGACACTGCCCGCGTCCCGATGGATGCGGTGCGTGTCCCAGAAGTGGCTGCCTGTGCGGCGCTCAGGTGACCAGAAGTGGGACAGGGCCGTCGTTGCGCCGCGCGACGCCGCCCGTGTGTCCCGGCGGATGCCCCGGCATCCGAAAATCTAGAACGCGCGCAGGTTCGCCTGCAGCCCGCCGTCGACGTACTCCTCGCGCAGGATCCCGCGCCGGCGCAGGATCGGCACGAGGTCGTCGAGCACGCGGTGAACCGTGACCGGGTGCAGGTCGCCCCACAGCAGCACACCGTCGTTGCCCCAGGTGCCGAGCTCCTCGATGCGGTCGGCGAACTCGTCCGCCGTGCCGACGAACCCGGTGCCGTCGTTCAGGCGTCCCAGGCGCGCGTGCGCGGCGAGGATCGCCCGTAGCGGCGCGTCGGCGTCGTGCTTTCCGACGAGCCGTTTGATGCTGCCCTCCGACACGTGGTCACCGAAGATCGCGCGGTCCAGCGGCCGGTCGAGGTCGAGTCCGGTCAGGTCGGTCTCGAGGTCGCTCGACTGCTTGCGGGCGATGGCGATCAGCGCATCGTCGTCGGGGTGAGCGGATGCCGCGACCAGCCGGTCGGCTTCCTCCGGCGACGACACGAGCACGGGCTGGATCGCGAAGAGGATCTTGATGTCGGAGGCGCGTCGCCCCGCGGCCTCCGCAGCGGCGTGGATGCGCCCGCGGTAGCCCCGGATGCTCTGCTCGTCGAGCGGTGCCAGTGCCAGCTGCACGTCGGAGTTGTGTCCGGCGAAAGACAGTCCCCGGCCCGACCCGCCGGGGGAGACGATTGCCGGCTCGCCGTCGGTGAACGGGATGGCGTTCAGCGGGCCGTCGAAGCCGTAGTACTCGCCGCGATGACGCGTGGCATCCAATTTCGTCCCGTCGGCGTAGACGCCGGACTCCTCGTCGACGACGAGGGCGCCTTCGCCCCAGCTGCGCCAGAGATCCCTGATGCCGCCGAGCCATTCCTCGGCGCGGTCGTATGCCGCGTCATGTCCGAGCTGGGGCGCTGTCGAGAAGTGGCGCGCGCTGCCGGTGTCGGTCACGACGTTCAGGCCGAGACGGTGCCCGCTGAGGTGTTGCAGCGTCGCGAACTGCCGGGCGGCCGTGTACGGCAGATATGCCGCGGGGTTCACCGTGGGCACGACGCCCAGGTGCCGCGTGGCGGCGAAGAGATACGGCGCGAGCAGGAGCGGGTCGTGCTTGGGGCCGCCGAACGCGTGACGCACGCGCAGATCGATCGTCTCGGCGCTGCCGAGCGACGGCGCATCCTCGACGATGAGCAGGTCGAAGCCCGCCTGCTCGAGCGTTCGCGCCGAGTCCTGGTAGAGCCTGGGCTCGGTCCACCGGTGGTTCCACCGCAGGTAGGGGTGCCCCCAGCCGTGCGGGCCGAAGCCGCGCGCGAGGAACCACCCGAAGTGCTGGAGCCGGCTCACAGCACGACCGTCTCGCGCTCGGCGGCCGGCACGCCGATCAGCGCCTGCTCCAGGTCGGCGAGGATGTCGGCGATGTCCTCGATGCCGATCGATAGGCGGATCGTGCCGGGGAACACGCCCGCGCGCTCGCGCTCCTCGACGGTGCGGGCAGCGTGCGACGTGCTCTGCGGGTGCAGCACGAGCGAGCGCACGTCACCCAGGTGTGTCATGTGCGTGATGAGCTTCACCGACTGCACGACATGCCGGGCGGCTTCGAGGCCGCCGCGCAGGGTCACGGTGAAGACCGAGCCGCTACCGCGCGTGAGATAGCGCTGTCCGAGCGCGAAGTGCGGGTGCGACTCGAGGCCGACGTAGTCGACGCGCTCGACCTCGGGTCGCGCTGCCAGCCACCGAGCGACGGTCAGTGCGTTCTGCGACTGCCGCTCGACCCGCAGGCTCAGCGTCTCGATGCCCTGGCCGATGAGGAAGGCATTCAGCGGCGACGGCGCGGGACCGAAGCGCGGGGCGACACTCTCGCGGATGTACGCGCCGCGGGCGCGCGCGCCGTGCTTCTCGGCGTAGCTCGCGCCGCCCAGGCGGTCGGTCTGCACGAGGTGCGGGAAGCGATGACCGGATGCCGCGGCGTCGAAGCGGCCGTCGTCGACGATGACGCCGCCGAGCACGGCTCCCTGGCCCGCGAGGAACTTGCTCGCCGAGTGCACGACGACCGCGGCACCGTGCTCGATCGGACGCAGAAGGTACGGAGTGGTGAAGGTGCTGTCGACCACGAGCGGGATGCCGTGCTCCCGACCGATCGCCGAGATCGCCGCCACGTCGAGCACGTCGTTGCGCGCGTTGGACAGCGTCTCGGCGAAGAACGCCCGCGTGCGGGGGGTCACGGCATCCCTCCAGGCGTCGAGGTCGGACGTGTCGACGAAGGTCGTCTCGATGCCCAGTCGCACGAGATTGTCGAGCAGAAGCCCGCGCGTTCCCTCGTAGATGTGCTCCGAGACGACGATGTGGTCGCCGGCACCGGCCAGGGCCAGCAGGGCCACGGTGACCGCGGCCTGGCCGCTGGAGACGAGGACGGCCTGATCGCCGCCCTCGATCGAGGCGAGACGTTCCTCGACCGCCTGCACGGTGGGGTTGCCGGTGCGGGTGTAGCCGAAGCCGGCGCCCGTGCCGAAGTGCGCGGCCGACTCGTCGAGGTCGCGGAACGTGAACCCGGCGGTCAGGTAGATCGGCATCGCCCGCGGGGTGGCGGGCGCGGTGGCGGAGCCGGCGTGCACCTGTCGCGTCGAGAATCCGGTTTCGGCGTCTGCGGCCATGGGGCGCGCTCCTTCCTTCGGGTCGGCCCAGGCTCGCACGCGAGTGCGCGCGACGCCCAAACATGCGGCGCCGTGTTACGCGGGAGCCGGCGACCGGCCCGGTGGTATCGTGACGAGGTGCGGATCGCCGGCCTCCTCCTTAGCGGCCGCGACGAGACCTTGTTCTAGGCCTTTCTCGTCGCGGAGTTCGTCGCGGGCCTCACACCCCTCCCGAGGAGAAACGCAACCATGAGCACCATTCCCGAGAACCCTCGCACCCTCGCCGAGAAGGTCTGGGACGACCACCTCGTCGTGAAGGGCGAGAACGGTCAGCCCGATCTCATCTACATCGACCTGCACCTCGTGCACGAGGTCACGAGCCCCCAGGCGTTCGACGGTCTGCGCGCCGAGGGGCGCCCTGTTCGCCGGCTCGACCTGACCATCGCCACCGAGGATCACAACACCCCCACGCTCGACATCGACAAGCCGATCGCCGACCTGACCAGCCGCACGCAGATCGAGACGCTGCGTCGCAACGCCGCCGAGTTCGACGTGCGCATCCACTCGTTGGGCGACAAGGAGCAGGGGATCGTGCACGTGGTGGGTCCGCAGCTGGGACTCACCATGCCGGGTATCACCGTCGTCTGCGGCGACTCGCACACGTCCACGCACGGCGCGTTCGGCGCCATGGCGTTCGGCATCGGCACGAGCGAGGTCGAGCACGTGCTCGCCACGCAGACCCTGCCGCTGAAGCCCTTCAAGACGATGGCCATCACGGTCGAGGGCGATCTCAAGCCCGGTGTGACCGCGAAAGACATCATCCTCGCGATCATCGCGAAGATCGGCGCCAACGGCGGTCAGGGCTACGTGCTCGAGTTCCGCGGCAGTGCGATCCGCTCCCTCTCGATGGAGGGGCGCATGACGATGTGCAACATGTCGATCGAGGCCGGCGCCCGCGCCGGCATGATCGCCCCCGACGAGACGACCTTCGCCTATGTGAAGGACAAGCCCCACGCCCCGCAGGGGCAGGACTGGGACGACGCCGTCGCCTACTGGCGGACGCTCCCCAGCGACGAAGGCGCCGTCTACGACGCCGAGGTCTTCCTCGATGCCGCCGACCTCGAGCCGTTCGTCACCTGGGGCACGAACCCCGGCCAGGGCGTTTCCCTGTCGGACGTCGTCCCGACGCCGGCCGACATCGCCGACCCCAATGAGCGTGCCGCCGCCGAGCGCGCGCTGGAGTACATGGACCTCGTCGCCGGCACCCCGATGAAGGACATCCCGGTGGATGCCGTGTTCATGGGCTCGTGCACCAACAGTCGCATCGAAGATCTGCGTGCGTTCGCCTCCGTCATCGAGGGTCGCACCAAGGCCGAGAACGTCCGCGTGATGGTCGTCCCGGGTTCGGCGCGCGTGCGTCTGGAGGCCGAGGCGGAGGGTCTCGACAAGGTCTTCACCGACTTCGGCGCGGAATGGCGTTTCGCCGGGTGCTCGATGTGCCTGGGCATGAACCCCGACCAGCTGGCTCCGGGGGAGCGCTGCGCGTCGACCTCGAACCGTAACTTCGAGGGACGCCAGGGCAAGGGCGGTCGCACCCACCTCGTCTCGCCGTTGGTCGCGGCGGCCACCGCCGTCCGAGGGACGCTGTCGAGCCCCGCCGATCTCGACCCGCCGACAGGCTCGGGCGATCGATCCGACGGCGGCACCCTGATCACCGGCGGTGCCTCCCGCACCGACGAGACCGTGTCGACCGGGGCGGAGGCCTGACATGGAGAAGTTCCGCACGCACACCGGTATCGCCGCCCCGCTGAAGCGCTCGGCCGTCGACACCGATCAGATCATCCCCGCGGTCTTCCTGAAGCGCGTCACCAAGACCGGCTTCGACGACGCCCTCTTCGCCAACTGGCGTCAGGACCCCGACTTCATCCTCAACCAGGACGCCTACCGTTCGGCATCCATCCTCGTCGCCGGCCCCGACTTCGGTACCGGTTCCAGCCGCGAGCACGCGGTCTGGGCGTTGCGCGACTACGGCTTCCAGGTCGTGTTGAGCCCGAAGTTCGCCGACATCTTCCGCGGTAACGCCGGCAAGCAGGGGCTGGTGACGGGCGTCATCACCGAAGACGACCTCGAGCGTATCTGGGCGGTGCTCGAGGCGCAGCCGGGCATCCAGATGACCGTCGATCTGCAGGCCAAGACGGCCACGGTCGGCGATCTCCAGGTGTCGTTCGACATCGACGATTACACTAGGTGGCGGCTTCTCGAAGGGCTCGACGACATCGGGCTCACGCTGCGTGACGAAGACAAGATCACGCAGTTCGAGGCGCGCCGCGAGGCATGGCGGCCGCGGACCCTCCCGGTCCGCTGAGCCCGATCGACCCGATCGGGTCGATTCGCCGCCCCTCGTCAACGAAGTGAGGTCCACCCCCCTATGAGCACACTCGTCACCGACTCCGGAGACCGCATTCCCGGGCAGCCGGACTGGGAGGAGGCCGAAACCCTCACGATCCGCGGCGGTCGCCCGCTGCGCGGCACCGTCGAGGTCAAGGGTGCGAAGAACCTCGTCACGAAGGCGATGGTGGCGGCTCTCCTCGGCGACACCACGAGCACGCTGCGCGACGTCCCCATGATCAGCGACGTCAAGGTCGTGCGCTCCCTGCTCGAGGTGCACGGCGTGACCGTGACCGAGGGTGACGAAGAGGGGACGCTTCACCTCGATCCCTCGGGCGCCGTCGCCGCGCACTTCGAGGAGATCGACGCGCACGCGGGTGCTTCGCGCATCCCGATCCTGTTCTGCGGACCGCTGCTGCACCTGCTCGGCGAGGCGCTCATCCCCGACCTCGGTGGATGCCGCATCGGCGACCGGCCGATCAACTTCCACATGGACGCCCTCCGCGCGTTCGGCGCGGTCGTCGACAAGAGCTACGAGGGCATCCGCATCACCGCGCCCAACGGTCTGCACGGAGCGAACATCACGCTTCCGTACCCCAGCGTCGGGGCGACCGAGCAGGTTCTGCTCACCGCCGTCCGCGCGAAGGGCGTGACGGAGCTGCGCAACGCCGCGATCGAGCCCGAGATCATGGACCTCATCGCCGTGCTGCAGAAGATGGGCGCCATCATCTCGTACGAGCCGAACCGCGTGATCTTCATCGAGGGCGTCGAGCGTCTCGACGGCTACGACCACCGGGCGATCTTCGACCGCAACGAGGCCGCCTCGTGGGCGTGCGCCGCCCTCGCCACCGATGGCGAGATCTTCGCCAAGGGTGCACGCCAGCAGGACATGCTCACGTTCCTCAACGTCTTCCGCAAGGCCGGCGGCTGGTTCGACGTCCGCGAGGACGGCATCCTGTTCCGTCGCGGAGACGAACTGAAGCCCGTCATGGTCGAGACCGACGTGCACCCCGGCTTCATGACCGACTGGCAGCAGCCGCTCATCGTCGCCCTGACCCAGGCGTCGGGCACCTCCGTCGTGCACGAGACGGTGTACGAGAACCGCCTCGGCTTCACCGAGGCCCTGAACAAGATGGGCGCCGACATCGTCGTGCACCCCAAGGGTCTCGACAGCGCCGACCGTCGCGTCCCCCGCCGGGACCTCGAGCAGGCCGCCGTCATCAACGGACCGACGCCGCTGCACGCGGCCGACGTCGAGGTGCCGGACCTCCGTGGCGGCTACAGCTACGTCATCGCGGCCCTCGCCGCGCAGGGCGAGTCGACGGTGCGCAACATCGGCATCATCCGCCGCGGCTACGAGAAGTTCCTCGAGAAGCTCACCGCCCTCGACGCCGATTTCGACGTCGCCGGATGAGGTCGACGACCGCGACCCCCGAGAAGAGCCGCCCGAGCGTCTTCTGGCCGCTCGCGGCGATCATCGTGCCCGCGGTGGGGCTGTTCGCCCGCATCGAGATCCGGGGCGCCGATAACCTGCCTCGCGACGGTGCGTACGTGCTGGCTCCGAACCACAACTCGGAGTTCGACCCGCTCGTCGTCGCCGTCGCCGTGTGGCGACTCGGCCGCGCCCCCCGTTTCATGGCGAAGGAAAGTCTCTTCCGCGTGCCCGTGCTGGGTGCGGCGCTCAAGGCCACCGGCATGGTGCCCGTCCCGCGCGCGTCGTCGGGTGCCAACCAATCGATGAAGGCCGCCGAGCAGATCGCGCGCGACGGTCGCGGCGTGATCGTCTACGCAGAGGGCACGCTGACCCGTGACCCCGACCTGTGGCCGATGCGCGGCAAAACGGGGGCCGTGCGCCTCGCCCTGGCCGGAGACCTCCCGCTCATCCCGATGGCGCAGTGGGGCGTGCAGCAGATCCTGCCCCGCTACGGCAAGCTCCGCTTCCCTCGGCGCTCGCACGTCATCGTGGAGTTCGGACCGGCGATGGACCTCTCGGGTTACGCGGCGACGCCGACCCAGCCCTCGACGTTGGTCGCGGCGACCGACACGATGATGAACCGCGTGGCGAGCATGCTCTCCGGCATCCGGGGTCTTCCCGCGCCGACCGAGCGTTGGGACCCGACGAAGCACGGGCAGAACGAGACGGGGCGCCTTGAGCCGTAGAAACGTCGCTCCTGCAGCGGGGCCGAAGGTCGCCGTCGTCGGCGCCGGCAGTTGGGGCACGACGTTCGGCAAGATCCTCGCCGACGGCGGGGCTTCCGTCGTCATGTGGGCGCGCCGCCCCGAGCTGGCCGCCGAGATCACCGAGTCCAAGCGCAACAGCCGCTATCTCTCGGGCATCAACCTGCCGCGGACGATGACGGCCACCACCGACCTCGGCGAGGCGCTGCGCGGCGCCGAGCAGATCTACCTCTCGGTGCCGAGCCAGTCGCTTCGCGAGAACCTCGCCGCGATCAAGCCGTTCGTGGAGCACACCGACGTGCCCATCGTCTCGCTGATGAAGGGTGTCGAGAAGTCGACGGGCCTGCGCATGAGTCAGGTCATCGAGCAGGTGCTGCAGTGCGATCCGGCGCGCATCGCGGTGGCATCCGGTCCCAACCTCGCCCTCGAGATCGCTCGCGAGCAGCCCACGGCGGCCGTCATCAGCTCGCTGAGCCCCGAGACCGCCGAAGCGGTGGCCCGGCGCGCACGCAACCGGTACTTCCGCTCGTTCGTCAACACCGACGTGATCGGCACCGAGTTCGGCGGCGTGCTGAAGAACCTCATCGCCGTGGCCATCGGCATCGTCGACGGCGTCGGCTACGGCGAGAACACGAAGGCCTCGATCATCACGCGCGGTCTGGTGGAGATGACCGACTTCGCCGTGGCGCAGGGGGCGAAGCCCGAGACGCTGCAGGGTCTGGCCGGGCTCGGCGACCTCATCGCGACGTGCCAGTCGCCGCTCAGTCGCAACAACACCGCCGGGCGACTGCTCGGCCAGGGATACGGCTACAAAGAGGTCGTGGCCCAGATGCAGCAGACCGCCGAGGGTTTGGCTTCCGTGGCCCCGGTGCTCCAGCTCGCGAAGCAGGTCGGCGTCGACATGCCCATCGTGCAGCAGGTGAAGATGGTGCTCGACGGCACCATGGATCCGCGCGACATCGCGCCGCACCTGACGACAGACGACGACCAGCCGCAGGGCGAGAGGACGCAGAATGACCAATCCGGTGGTGGTGGTGGTGCTCTTCGGCGGGCGCTCCAGCGAGCACTCGATCAGTTCCGCCACGGCGGGCGGGGTGCTGAGGGCGATCGATCGTGATCGCTTCCGGGTGATCCCGGTCGGCATCACCCGCGACGGCGCCTTCGTGCTCGAAGACGACGACCCCGACAAGTTCGCCCTGCGGCCCGAAGCCCTGCCCGAGGTGGTCGACAACGGCTCCCGCGTGCGGCTGCCCGACTCGACGCTCTCGCGCGAGTGGACGGTGACGGATGCCGACGGCACCCGGTCGCTGGGTGAGGTCGACGTCGTGCTGCCGATCCTGCACGGGCGGTTCGGTGAGGACGGCACGGTGCAGGGGCTGCTCGAGCTGCTCGGCATCCCGTACGCCGGCGGTGGCGTGCTCATGTCGGCGATCGGCATGAACAAGCACGTGACCAAGCAGGTGCTGCGCGCGGCGAACGTGCCGGTCGTGCCGTGGGTGGCCGTGACCCGCGCCGACCTCGCGCGCGACCGCGACCTCTGGGAGCGGCGCATGCGCGCCCTCGGTCTGCCGGTGTTCGTCAAACCCAATGAGGCGGGCTCGAGCGTCGGTGTGACCAAGGTGTCGCGGTGGGAGGACCTGGATGCCGCTCTCGACACCGCCTTCGCCGAAGACCGCCTCGCACTGGTCGAACAGGCCGTCGTCGGGCGCGAGCTCGAGTGCGGCGTGCTGCCCGGACGCGACGGGGGACCGGTGCGCGTCAGCGTGGCGGGTGAGATCGTCGTGACGGGTCGGGAGTTCTACGACTTCGAGGCGAAGTACCTCGACGCTCCGGGAGTCGACCTCGTGTGCCCCGCCGCGCTCGGCGAGGGGGAACTGGCCGAGATGCAGCGCATCGCGGCGCAGGCGTTCGAGGCGATCGGAGGGCAGGGGCTCGCGCGCGTCGACTTCTTCTACACCGGCACCGAGTTCTTCGTGAACGAGGTCAACACCATGCCCGGCTTCACCCCGATCTCGATGTTCCCCACGTGCTGGATCGCCTCGGGCCTGACCTACCCCGACCTGATCAGCGACCTGCTCGACGCCGCGCTCGAGAAGGCCTGAGGCCCGTCGTCCCGTCGCGGTTCCGTGCCGTGCACAACGGCGGGTGACGTGGGCGACACGCCGTGGAGGGATGCTGCGTGACGGCGTGTCGCCGGACGGCCCCGCTGTCGTGCTCGTGGCATCCGCCCCCGGACGGGGCCGTGGCATCCGCCCCGGACGGGGTCGCTGCATCCGCCTCAGGACAGGGCCGCGTCACCCGGTCCGCGGCGGGGACGGGGGCACCGGCTCGATGACTACGGCGCCGGCGTGGGCGCGGGGGTCGCGTCGGAGGCGGCGGTGCAGACCGAACCCGTCGGCTGCAGGTACTCGCGGATGAGAGGACCGAGCGCCTGGGCGACGTCGCCGCTGCTGGCGGTGTCGAAGTCGAGATAGACCTGCAGGGCGGGGCTGCGCCCGAACGTCGTCAGCGTGTAGCGGTTGTCCGCGGCCTGCGACTCGTCGACGAGCCAATCGACGCCGTCGAATGAGCGGCACGGCAGCGTCGACGGCGCCGGGGGTTCGAGGCCGCAGGTCATCAGGATGGATGCCGGGTTGCCCCAGGCCCCCGTCGCCTGCGCGTCGGTCCAGCGACGTTCCTGGCCGGAGATGCTGCTCGGCAGGCGCGAGATCACCGAGGCGCACGCGGGGTCGTTGGCGAGCTTCGCCGGCTCCATGGCGACCGTCGTGCTGCACGCCGCGAGCCCCGGGACCAGGGCGAGGAGGGCCAGGAGCGCGAGGGAACGGGAGGAGCGGGGCACCCGTCCAGGCTAATAGCGTGGGAGGGTGACCGACGCCGAGCCCGACCGTGAAACCACCGTGGGGGAGTTGTCCGAGGGGCAGATCCTGCGTGGCATCCTCGACCGCCTTCCGCCCTCCAGCGCGCCCGTCGGCCCGGGCGACGACGCCGCCGTGCTGGCCGTGCCCGATGGCCGCGTCGTCGCCACGACCGACACGCTCGTGCACGGCCCCGACTTCCGGCTGGCGTGGTCGTCGCCGTTCGACCTCGGTTTCAAGGCGGCGGCGGTCAACCTCGCCGACGTCGCCGCGATGGGCGCCCGACCGATCGCCCTTCTCGTGGCGTTGGCCATGCCCGATACGACACCGCTGGCGTTCGTGCGCGGTTTCGCCGACGGGCTCGCCGCCGCCTGTGCGGAGCTCGCCCCCGACTGCGCCGTGGAGGGCGGTGACCTCACGGTGTCCGACACGCTGACGATCGCCGTGACCGCTCTCGGCAGTCTCGACGGTCGTGAGCCCGTTCGTCGTTCGGGTGCCCGCGTGGGCGACGGCGTCTACGTCATCGGGGAGCTCGGCGTGGCGGCCCGCGGCCTCGACGTGCTGTTCCAGCGGTTCGTGGGCGACGACGGTGCACCTGTCGCCCTCACGGACGCGGCGCGTGCCGCCCTCGACCCGGCCGACGCGAAGGCGCTGTCGCGCCAGCTCGCCCCGCGCCCGCCCCTGGACGAGGCCCTGAGGGCGGCGGCATCCGGAGCCAGCGCGATGATGGACGTCTCGGACGGCCTGGCGCTGGACGCGACGCGCCTCGCCGACGCGTCCGGGGTGACCCTCGCCATCGACTCGAGCACCCTCGGCGACGACCCCGAGCGGGCTCTCGGCGGGGGCGAGGACCACGGTTTCCTCGTGACCTTCCCCCCGGGTTCCGCCACCCTCGGCCGACGCATCGGCAGCGTTCACCCGCGCGGGGAGACGGCGATCGAGGTCGACGGGGCGGCGTGGACGGGCCGCGGTGGGTGGGACCCCTACCGGGACTGGGACGCCGGCCGGGGCTGAGCCGTGTGACGTCGTGCGCGGCGGCGGTTCACAGGGGTGGTCGACCCCACCACATCGTGGTGTCGCCGTAGTTCCGGTCGCGCTCGGCCTCAAGTCCTGCCGCCGCCCAGTCGGGCGCCGCGGAGCGTTTCGCGCGCTCGACGATGACCGTGGCATCCGGGCTCAGGCGGGGCGCGAGGGCGACGAGGGCCCTCGTGAGGTCGTGGTCGGCGATGTCGTAGGGCGGGTCGAGGAACACCAGGTCCCACTCGTCGGCGGATGCCGCCAGATAGGCGGTGACGTTCGCGCGATGAACCCGCGCCGCAGCGGCGACGCCCGCGGCGCGTACCCGGTCGGCGTTCTTGCGGATCAGCGCGGCTGCCGGGGCCGACAGCTCGACGAGGTCGGCCGAGGCGGCTCCGCGGCTGAGGCTCTCCAAGCCGAGTGCGCCGGAGCCGGCGAAGAGGTCGGCCACCCGGGCGTCGTCGATGACACCCGCCGACTCGAGTGCGCCGAACAGCGACTCGCGCACACGATCGCTCGTCGGACGGGTGCCCTTCGGCGGGACGTCGAGAACGGTGCCTCCCGCTCGGCCGGAGATGATGCGCGTCACCCGTCCAGCCTAGGGTCGCGGATGCCGCGGAGACACGCGGGCGGCGGGCTGAGCCCGGCGAAACCCGCGGATCCGCGGAGCGCCGACACGGGGCGTTCGGCAGGCCCCGGTTCCTTCGACGGGCTCGGGGCCTGCCGGAGCGGCGGAGGAGGCCGAGCCTGTCGAAGCCTCCAGGATCCCGCGGGTGCCCGGCCGAGCGCGCGGCAGGGGGATGTCGGACGGCCTGCCTAAACTCGAGAGCATGTCCGGTCTCTCGCTCGCCTCCCGGCTCGACGGCGCCGTGGGCGGCAAGACGGCGTCGGCCTTCGACCGCGCGTTCGGCATGAAGACCGTGGGCGAGCTGCTCGAGCACTATCCGCGCCGCTACGCCCGGCGCGGCGAGCTCACCCCGATCGCCTCGCTGCCGCTGGGCGAACCCGTCACGATCGTGGCCGAGGTCGTCAGCGCCTCGGAGCGCCGCATGCAGAACCGACGCGGCTCCCTCCTCGAGGTCGTGATCAGCGACGGCGACGGGCGCATGTCACTGACGTTCTTCAACCAGCCCTGGCGGTTGAAGGACCTGACTCCCGGGCGGCGGGGCATCTTCTCGGGCAAGGTCGGCGAGTACCGGCGGCAGACGCAGCTGACGAACCCCGACTACGAGCTGTTCGACGACCTCGCCGAAGCCCGCGCCGAGGCCGAGGTGACGGCGAAGAGGCCCATCCCGATCTATCCCGCCACCAGCTCGGTCCCCAGCACGCTCGTGCAGAAGACGATCGCCGTCGTCCTCGACGCGCTCGGCGACGTCGACGACCCGCTCCCCGACGACCTCCGCACCCGGCGGGGACTCCTCCCCGCTCGTGCGGCGCTCGAGAGCATCCACCGACCCGAGAACGACGACGACATCCCTCCGGCGGTCGCGACCCTGCGCATGCACGAAGCCTTCGTGCTCCAGACGGCACTGCTGCAGCAGCGTCAGTTCGTCCGCGCGCTCTCGGCGACGAAACGCCCCGCGGCTGCGGGTGGTCTGCTCGAGAGATTCGACGCGATCCTCCCCTTCGACCTGACCCCCGACCAGCAGGACGTCGGAGCGCGACTGGCCGCCGACCTCACGGGCGACTGGCCCATGAACCGCCTCGTGCAGGGCGAGGTGGGCTCCGGCAAGACCCTCGTGGCGCTGAGGGCGATGATGCAGGTGGCGGAGTCGGGCGGGCAGTCCGCCCTCATCGCCCCCACCGAAGTGCTCGCCGGCCAGCACCTCCGTTCGATCGCGCGGATGCTGGGGCCCGAGCTCGCGCCCGAGCTCATGCCCACGCTGCTGACGGGGCAGATGCCCGCGGCCGAGCGACGCCGCGCGGCGCTGCGCGTGGCGTCGGGGCAGGCGCGGATCGTCGTCGGCACGCACGCGCTGTTGAGCGCCACCACGACCTTCGCCGACCTGGGGTTCGTCGTCGTCGACGAGCAGCACCGTTTCGGCGTCGATCAGCGCGAGGCGCTGCGTTCCAAGGGCCAGTCCCCGCACACCCTCGTCTTGACGGCGACGCCCATTCCCCGCACGGTCGCCATGACGGTGTTCGGCGACCTCGACGTCTCGACGATCCGCACCATGCCGGCCGGGCGCGCCGGCATCCAGTCGTTCGTGGCCCCGCTGGCGGAGAAGCCGGGCTGGTTCGCGCGGGTGTGGGACCGCGTGGCCGAAGAGGTGGCGCAGGGTCGTCAGGCGTTCGTCGTGTGCGCGGCGATCGACGCCGAGCAGCTCGCCGCCGACGACAAGACCGACGAACCCGCCGACACTCCCGATGGGGCGGCGCCCGCCGCGGGGGAGAGCAACCGAACGCGATGGGGCGTCGTGCAGGTCGAGGCGCTGATCTCCCGGCTCCCCGGCTTCGCCGACATCCGTGTGCAGATCCTGCACGGCAAGATGCCCTCCGATGAGAAGGACGCCGTCATGCAGGCATTCGCCCGCGGCGACATCGACGTGCTCGTGGCGACCACGGTGATCGAGGTCGGCGTCGACGTGCCGAACGCCTCGACCATGGTCATCCTCGAGGCCGACCGTTTCGGCGTCTCCCAGCTGCACCAGTTGCGCGGTCGCGTCGGCCGTGGCGGGGTCCCGGGCCTGTGCCTGCTCGTGACCGAAGCCGCACCGGGCACGTCGTCTCGCGCGCGCGTCGAAGCCGTGGCATCCACGCTCGACGGGTTCGCCCTCGCCGAGGTCGACCTCGAACTCCGCGGCGAGGGCGACGTGCTCGGCGGAGCGCAATCGGGCGCCCGATCATCGCTGCGTCTCCTGCGGGTGGTCACCGACGCCGACCTCATCACCGAGGCGCGCGCCGAGGGGGAGCGCTTGCTCGCCGACGACCCCGCGCTCCTGCGGCATCCCGGACTCGCCGCCGCCCTCGAACGTCGCGTGGGCGTCGAGGAGCGCGCCGCGCTGGCGAAGTCCTGAACGACGGGCTCCCCGCCGATCCGCGTCGATAGGCTGGCGGCATGGATCCCCGGATCGCCGTCGTCCCCGGCTCGTTCGACCCGCCCACGCTCGGTCACCTCGACGTCATCCGTCGTGCCGCCGGTCTGTTCGACCAGCTTCACGTGCTGGTCGTGCACAACCCCGGTAAAGAGGCGATGCTGCCCATCGCCGAGCGCCAGCGTCTGCTCGAACAGTCGATCTCGGAGGCGGGTGTCGAGGGTGACGTGATCATCGCCGCCTGGAGCATGGGCCTTCTCGTCGACTACGCCACCGACGTGGGCGCGAAGGTGCTGGTGAAGGGAATCCGTTCGCAGGTCGACGTGGCGTACGAGACCCCGATGGCGATCGTCAACCGCGACCTCGCGCACGTCGAGACGGTGTTCCTGCTCCCCGACCCCTCGCACGCCCTCGTGTCGAGTTCGCTCGTGCGCCAGGTGGCCGGGCTCGGGGGAGACGTGTCGCCCTACGTCCCGCCCGCCGTCGCGCGCTACCTCGACACCGGCGCCCGCGGTATCTGACGCGCTGCGTCCCTGTTCGGGACCCCGAGCGTGAGGCGACCGTGCGCCGCAGGTGCGCCGGGTTCGCCCGGCCCTCGCTCAGGGGTGTGCGGGTAGCATGGACGTCCGTGAGAACCCGTCGACCCGGCCCCTTCCAACTCCCCGTCCGCGACATCGAGCACCATCCCGGCGAGATGCGCGAGCACAGCCTCGACCTCCCCACCCCCGAGAAGTGGGGGGAGGGACTGGTCTCGATCCCCGAGGGCGAGATCCTCGAGCTCGAGGTGCGTCTGGAGTCGGTGCACGAGGGGATCCTCGTCTCGGGCACCGTCGACACCACCGCCACGGGCGTGTGCGGACGCTGCCTCATCGACATCGAGGAGCCTGTCGAAGTCGAGTTCCAGGAACTTTTCACGTATCCTGGGGGTGAAGCGAGTGACTTCGACGTTCAAGACGACCACGTGGATCTTGAAAATCTGGTCCGGGATGCCATTGTCCTGTCGCTTCCGTTCCAGCCGGTGTGTCAGCCGGACTGCCCCGGGCTCGACCCGAACACGGGCGAGAGGCTGACGGAAACCACCGGCGACACGGAGCAGACGCCTGTCGATCATCGATGGGCTGCGCTCCAGCAGTACACCCCAGACGACGGCGATGCGCTCCGCGCCGCCCCCAAGACAGAGAAGAGCTAGTCATGGCAGGTAACCCCCCGAAGCGGAAGGTCTCCCGCTCCAACACCCGCTCGCGCCGCGCGCAGTGGAAGGCCGAGGCCCCCACGCTGGTCAAGACCATCGAGAACGGCAAGGTCGTCTACAGCCGCCCTCACCAGGCGAAGGTCGTCACCGACTCGCAGGGCACCGAGCTCTTCCTCGAGTACAAGGGCCGCAAGGTCGCCGACGTCTGATCGGCGATTCGTGACGCGTAACAACGTCGAGCGCGGTGCGCTCACCGAGAAGCTCGGGGTCGACATCGACCCCGAGCTTCTTTCTCTTGCCCTTACGCATCGCTCGTACGCCTACGAGAACGGCGGCATCCCGCACAACGAGCGCTTGGAGTTCCTCGGCGACTCGGTGCTCGGGCAGGCCGTGACGGTGCGCCTGTTCACGCGGCATCCGGAGCTCGAAGAGGGAGGCCTCGCCAAGCGTCGCGCCAGCGTCGTGTCGACCGTCGCCCTGGCAGAGGTGGCCCGCACGATCGGTCTCGGTGCGCACGTGCGCCTCGGCCGAGGCGAGATCCTCACGGGCGGGCGCGACAAGGACTCGATCCTCGCCGACACGATGGAGGCGCTCATCGGCGCCGCCTTCCTCTCGGCCGGTCCCGATGCGTCGACCGCGATGGTGCTCAGACTGGTCGAGCCGCTCCTCGCCGACCCCGAACGCTACGGCGCAGCCATGGATCCCAAGACGAGCCTGCAGGAGATCGCGGCCCGCCAGGGTCTAGCCGCCCCGGTGTACACCGTGCAGGCGACCGGGCCCGATCACGACCGTCGGTTCACCGCGACCGTGACCGTCGGCGACCTCGCCACCACGGGCAACGGGTCGAGCAAGAAGCAGGCCGAGATGGCCGCCGCCCTCACCGCGTGGCGCGAGCTCGACACCCGTGCCTGAGCTCCCCGAGGTCGAGGTCGTGCGTGCCGGCCTCGAGCCGGCCGTCGCCGGTGCGCTGATCACGTCCGTCGACGTGCGCGACGAGCGCGCGCTGACGCGGCACACCGGTGGAGCGGCCCACTTCGAAGCCGAGCTGACCGGCCGGCGCATCACCGCCGCGGTCCGTCGGGGCAAGTTCCTGTGGATGCCGGTGGCCGGCGACGAAGCGATCGTCACGCACCTGGGGATGAGCGGGCAGATGCTGTTGCGCGTCCCCGGCGCTCCGGAGGAACGCCACGAGCGCATCCGCATCGAGCTCGAGCACCCCACGCACGGTCAGCTGTCGGTCGTCTTCGCCGACCAGCGCACCTTCGGCTCGCTCGCGCTCGACGAGCTCGTCGACACGCCCGACGGCGCCGCGGGCGGACGCGGGTCCGACCTCGCGCGCGTGCCAACCCAGGTGGCGCACATCGGTCGCGATCCGCTCGATCCGGCCTTCGACGCGGCCCGTTTCCGCGCGAGACTGGGCCGCACGGCGTCGGGTATCAAGCGCGTGCTCCTGGATCAGACGGTCGCCAGTGGCATCGGCAACATCTACGCCGACGAGTCGCTCTGGGCGTCGCGCGTGCACCCCGAGACCTCGGCATCCGATCTTCCGACCAGAAGCGTGAACCGCCTGCTCGGCGAGGTGCGGGCGGTGCTCGAGAAGGCGCTGGCAGAGGGCGGCACGAGCTTCGACGCGCAGTATGTGAACGTCAACGGTCAGGCCGGCTACTTCGCGCACTCGCTCAACGCCTACGGGCGCACGGGTCAGCCGTGTCCGCGGTGCGGGCGTCCGATCGTGCGCGTGTCGTTCATGAACCGTTCGAGCCATTTCTGCCCGCACTGCCAGAAGCGACGCTGAACCGCGGCCCGCGCCGCGGCCGACCGCCCGAGCCGCCCTGATGCGCCGGCGGTGGCGGCCCGGCCGGCGCATCCGGCGACTCGCGTCGTGGGGTCACGAGAGGATCTTCTGCCACACGCCCTCGTACGAGATCGGTGCGAAGCCGATCCGTTCGTTGATCGAGAGCATCGGGCGGTTCTCCTCCGCGTTGTAGGTGATCACGCGGGGCGATTCGGGGGCGACGTCTCGCCACGCGAGGAGGCCGGCGCATTTCACGAGCAGGCCCAGCCGGTGTCCCCGATGGGCGGCCACCACGAGGGTGTCCTCCTGCCCCGTCGCCGCCGTGCGGTCCTTGCCGATGACGAGCTCGTTGAACGCGGCGAGCTCCCCCGAGTCCACGTGCTGCGCCGCGGTCACGAGCATGTGTCGACCCGCGTCGAGGTACGTGGCCTCGTGGCGTCGGAGTCGAGCGGCATCCCACACCTCTTCGTCGACGTCGAGGTCGGCGGACGGCGCGTCCGTCGCCATGCGCGACTTCATCCAGGCGAAGGAGTCGACGAACTCGTCGGGTGTGGGCAGCGTCCACTGCACCACGCGATACCCCGCCGCCGCGGCTTCGGCCTCGGTGAGGAGGGCCCCGAGGCGCGGGCGGGCCTCAGCGAGATCCAGCGTGCTCACTCGCACGATCTGCTCGAGCGTGCAGCCGGACGCCAGAAGGAACCGTGCGGCATGGTCGTGCGGCACCGCGCCGAACCCCGTGGGCGCCGTCAGCTGCGGCCCCTCGGCGGCGGGGTGCGCGGCCCAGCACTGCAGAACCGTCCGTCCGTGGGCGCGGGCGAGGGGCTCGATCATGGCGAAGGCGGCGCGACCGATGCCGTGGCCCCAGGCGGACCGACGGAGTTCTATGAGGTACGACCCGGTGCGGGCGCCCTCCTCCTGAGGGAGGTCGAGGCCCGCGCGACCGACGACCTCGCCGTGGAACACGGCGATCCACGAGAACCGTTTCACCTCCGGCCGCGGCTGAAACAGGGGGAGCAGTTCGTCGGCGGGCATCGACTCGTCGTCGTGGCCGGAGATCTCCTCGTAGACGAGGTTGCGCAGACGCACCATCTCGCGGAAGTCGGCGGCATCGTCGTCGTCGATGGATGCCGGGATGTGCAGGGGCCGCAGCTCGAGGCCGGCGGGAAGGGAATTCATAGGAGTGCTTTCGGTTCGAAGAGGAATCCGGGTGAGGCCGGCCGGGAGTGACCGGCCCCACGGGATCACAGCGGCGGCCGGACGAGGGCGGCCGCGCGGTGCCAGGCGCGTTCGCGCGCGGTGCGCTCGGCGTCGGCGGTGCGGCGACGGTGCGCCCGGTCGGCCCGATACGCCTGCGCTCGGCCGCGAGCGGCGTGACGCGTGAGCAGCCAGAGGCCGAGGCGCAGCGAGAGGCGGTCGACCAGACCCAGCGGTCGGTCGGGGGCGGTGTCGATCGTGATCGTGGACGGGGTGGAAGAGAGCGCGGCCGAAGGATGCTGCGGCGCGCGCGCGAACAAGGCGTTCATGCGGAGGCTCCGTGGAGAGATGAGAGGAACACGCGACGAGCGCGTGGCGGGATCGCGGGGATCCGGGCGAGAGGCGGATGCCGGCTCGCGGAAGGCGGAGACGCGGGGCGTCTCGACGCGACGGGTCAGCCCAGACGAGAGGGCGAGCCGACGGCGGCGGTCACTCCGGTGACGGGTGCGGACAGCACGGGGGCGGCGACGAAGCCGGTGGCGGTGAAGCCGATAGTGGTGCGAATCATGGTGTGACCTCCTTTCAACGTCGGTTGCGACCCCCGACGCTAGCGGAGGTCATCGCGGGAGGTCAAGCGATTTCCCAGAATTCGCGGACTTCCGGGCGCGTCGTGGGGGCGGACGCGGCTCGCCACCGCGGTTTTCCGCGGATCCTCGACTAGCGTGAGGCGAGGATTCGACTGGGCGGGAAGGCGGGTGGCATGCATCTGAAAAGCGTGACGCTCAAGGGCTTCAAGTCCTTCGCCCAGTCGACGACCTTCGCGCTCGAACCCGGTGTGACCTGCATCGTCGGGCCGAACGGTTCGGGTAAGTCCAACGTCGTCGACGCGCTCGCGTGGGTCATGGGGGAGCAGGGCGCCAAGACCCTGCGCGGCGGGAAGATGGAAGACGTCATCTTCGCCGGGACGTCGACCCGCGGCCCGCTCGGGCGCGCCGAGGTGCAGCTCACGATCGACAACGGCGACGGTGCGCTGCCGATCGACTACAGCGAGGTCACCATCAGCCGGACGCTGTTCCGCACCGGCGCCAGCGAGTACGCCATCAACGGTCAGACCTGCCGCCTGCTCGACGTGCAGGAGCTGCTGAGCGATTCCGGCCTCGGTCGCGAGATGCACGTCATCATCGGTCAGGGCCGGCTCGACACGGTGCTGCAGGCGACCGCCGAGGACCGCCGCGGCTTCATCGAAGAAGCCGCGGGGATTCTCAAGCACCGGCGCCGCAAAGAGAAGACCGTGCGCAAGCTCGAGGCGATGGAGACCAATCTCACCCGCCTCAGCGATCTCGCGGGCGAGTTGCGTCGACAGCTCAAGCCCCTCGGCAAGCAGGCCGAGATCGCGCGGGAGGCCGCGACCATCGCCGCCGTCGTCCGGGATGCGAAGGCGCGCCTGTACGCCGACGACCTCGTGCGGCTGCGCGCGCAGCTCGCCGACGCCGCCCGCGCCGAGAGCGAGCGGCACACCGAGCGCCTCGGGCTGCAGGAACAGGCCGACGGTCTTCGTCGCCGCGTCGAACGACTCGAGAACGATCAGCGGTCGGAAGCCGTCGACCGCGCGCGCAGCGTCTCATTCGGTCTCGAACAGGTGCAGGAGCGCCTGCGGGGCCTGTACTCCTTGGCCGGTCAACGTCTCACCCTGCTGACGGACGACGGCTCCGAGGCCGCAGGCTTCGCGCCGACCGTGTCGCAGAGCACCATCGACGACGTCCGGGCGGAGATCGACGACATCGCGGCCGGCCTCGGCGACGCGCAGGATGCCGCGGCCGAGGCGGCTCGTGCCGTCGCGCGCGCACGGGCCGACCTCGATGCCCTCGACGTCGACATCGCCGCACAGAGCGCCCTCGTCTCGGAGCACGACCTGAAGCTCCAGGCGCTCCGCGGCACGGCGGATGCCGCGAACTCCGCCCTCGCGGCGGTCCGGGCCGGTGTCGACCGGCAGCAGCGTGCGCTGGATGCGGCCCTGACCCGTCGGGCCGAAACCGAGCACGCCCTCGCCGAGCTCGACCCCGACGTCGTGCCCGAGGCATCCACCGCCGAGCACGCCGCAGCCTACGATCGGGCGCAGCGAGACGCGAACGACCTCGAATCCACGGTCGCCGGTCTGCGTGAGCGCCTCCATGCGGCCGAGCGCGAGCGCGACGCCCTCGGCGCGCAGACGACCGCGCTCGGCCGCGCTCTCGACCTTCGCAACGCCGCCGCCGAGCTGCTCGCCGCCGGCGGGCGGGGCGTTCGCGGCCTCGTGGGCGATGACGTCAAGGTCACGGCGGGATACGAGGCCGCGATCGCCGCGGCCCTGGGCTCGCTCGCCGAGGGACTGCTCGTCGACGATGCGGCGACGGCCTTCGCCGCGGCACGTGACGCGCACGAGGGCGATCTCGGCGTGGTCGAGATCGTCATCGCCGACGCTGCCCCGCCGGACGTCGCCCCGGCGGACCTGGCGACCGTGGTGGCGGGGGCCGTTCCGGCGATCGACGTGGTGGTCGCATCACCAGGGGTGCTCGGCATCCTGAGGCGTACGGTGATCGTCGAGGATCTCGCGGCCCTCCGCGAGGCGCAGGCGTCTCTGCCCCCCGACGTCACCGTCGTCACCCGAGCCGGAGAGGTCGCCACGTCCCGTACGCTCCGTGCGGGTTCGGGGTCGGGGCGGTCGCGGCTGGAGCTCGCCGCCGAGCGCGACGCCGCAGCCGCACGGCTCGATGAGATCGTCGTCATCGCGGACTCCCTGCGCGAGGCCCTCACCGACGAGCAGCGCGCGCTCACCGACGCCCGCCACCGCACCAAAGAGGCCCTGTCGACGTTGCGCGCCCACGATGCCGCGCTGGCGGCCCACGCCGAGAGGGTCAATCGCGTCACGGTGCGGCACGAGGCGGCCGTCGCGGAATGCGACCGCCTCGCCGCGGGCCTCGCGCAGACCGAGACGGCGGTCGCCGAGGCCGAGCACGCCGCTCGTCGTGCCGCCGACGCGCTCGAGCGCGCGTTGGAGGCACCGCGCCCTCTGCTCGACGCCTCCGCGCGCGAGGGTATGGCCGCAGACGTCGACGCCGCGCGCGAGACGGAGATGCGGGCACGTCTGGACATCGAGGCGCTGAAGGAACGCGTGCGAGCGGGCGAGGCGCGCATCGTCCAGCTCGAGCAGCAGCGCGAGCGCGAGCGCGCGGCCGCGGAAGAGGCCGCGCGTCGCGCGGTGGTCCGGCGCGCGCAGCGCGAGGTCGCCGCCGAGGTCGCCGGTCACCTCCCCGCGCTGCTGGACTCGGTCGACCGCTCGGTCAGCCAGGCGCGCGTCGAGCTCGCGGCGGCGGAGTCCGCGCGCACCGCGATCACCGAAGAACTCGTCCGCGCTCGCGCCGACGAAGCCGCCGTGCGGGAGCGTCTCGCGCGCCTCACAGAGAGTGTGCACGGCCTCGAACTGCAGATGCACGAGAAGAGGTTGCACGTCACGAGCCTGCTGGAGCGCGTACAGTCCGAGCTCGCGCTCGACGAAGACGTGCTCGTCGCCGAATACGGCCCCGATCAGCTCGTTCCCGTCGACCGGGAGGGGGACGGCGACCCGTTCGACCGCGTGGCTCAGAAGCGCCGGCTCCAGGATGCCGAGCGGAAGCTGTCGCAGCTGGGCCGGGTCAATCCGCTCGCGCTGGAGGAGTTCGCGGCCCTCGAGCAGCGGCACGCCTTCCTCACCGAGCAGCTCGCCGACCTCCAGCAGACCCGCGCCGACCTCCAGACGATCATCGCCGACCTCGACGAACGCATGCAGACGATCTTCGTCGCCGCGTTCGAGGACACGCGCGTCGCCTTCACCGAGATCTTCCCCATCCTCTTCCCGGGGGGTTCGGGCAGTATCTCGCTCACCGACCCCGAGTCGCCGTTGACCACCGGCATCGAGGTCGCCGTGCGTCCGGTCGGCAAGAAGATCGAGCGGTTGTCGCTCCTCTCGGGCGGTGAGCGGTCGCTGGCGGCGGTGGCGTTCCTGACGTCCATCTTCACCGCGCGGCCGAGCCCGTTCTACATCCTCGACGAGGTCGAAGCGGCCCTCGACGACGCCAATCTCGGACGCCTCCTCGGCGTGTTCGAGAAGCTGCGCGCCAGCAGTCAGCTCATCGTCATCACCCACCAGAAGCGCACGATGGAGATCGCCGACGCGCTGTACGGGGTGTCGATGCGTCAGGACGGGGTGTCCGCCGTGGTCGGACAGCGCGTGGGGGATCGTGCGGCCGTCCGCGCCGCCGCCCCGGTCGAGGCCGCGGCCGTAAGCTGAAGCAATGGCTGAGAACTCCTGGTCGTTGGGCCGCGCGCTGCGCGGGTTGTTCGTCAAGCCCACGATCGACGAGACGACGTGGGACGATCTCGAGACGGCGTTGCTCACCGCCGACTTCGGCCCCGACGTCACCGAGCGCCTCATCGACGAGTTGCGCGAGAAGGTGGAGCGCTTCCGCACCACCGATCCGCGCGACCTGCAGCGGATGCTCCGCGAGACGCTCGAGGAGCACTTCGCGAAGTTCGACACCACGCTGCGTCTCACCGAGCGTCCCGCGGTCGTGCTCGTCGTCGGCGTCAACGGTGTGGGCAAGACGACCACGATCGGCAAGTTCGCGAAGTTCCTCCAGCGCTACGGCCGCACGGTCGTCGTCGGCGCGGCCGACACGTTCCGCGCCGCGGCGGTCGACCAGCTCGCGACGTGGGCCGAGCGCGGGGGAGCGACGATCGTGCGCCCGCAGCACGAGGGTCAGGACCCGGCATCCGTCGCCTTCCAGACCGTCGCCCACGCCAAGGAGACCGCGACCGAGATCGTCCTGATCGACACCGCAGGGCGTCTGCACACCAAGGGCGGCCTGATGGACGAGCTGGGCAAGATCAAGCGCGTGATCGAGAAGCAGGCGCCCATCAGCGAGGTGCTCCTCGTGCTGGATGCGACGACCGGGCAGAACGGTCTCATGCAGGCGCAGGCCTTCCTCGACAGCGCGGGGGTCACGGGCCTCGTGCTCACCAAGCTCGACGGGTCGGCCAAGGGCGGCTTCGTGCTCGCCGTGCAGGAACTCACCGGCATCCCGGTGAAGCTCCTCGGGCAGGGCGAGGGCATCGGCGACCTGACGGGCTTCACGCCGCACGTGTTCGCGGCCTCGCTCGTCGACTGAGCGCGGTCTCGCTCCTCCCGGGGTGCGAGCGCGCTCCGGAACGCGTGCGCGGTCGGCCTCGCGAATCGATGCCCATACCGCACCGCGAGCCGCGGGCGGGTCGTCTTCCCGAAGACCGGGCGGACTGCTTACATGGACCCATGGCCATCGAGCACGACTTCTTCGGACTCCTCGAATCCGGCCCCGACGGGTCGATCTTCTGGAGTGAGAACGTGGAGTTCGGCGACCAGAGCGTCACCGTCGATCTCACGGCGCCCGATCAGGACGACGTGTCCGTGGAGGCCCTCGACGTCGCGGCATCCATGGTCTCGTCGCTCGAGTCCATCGACCTCGCCGCCCGCAACGCCATGGTCAACGAGTTGGACTCCCGCACCAGTGAGGTGACCGAGTACATCCTTCAGCAGCAGGCGACGCTCGGCGAGGAACTCGAAGACCTGCTCACGGACGTGAGCGGCGACACGCACATCGACGTCATCAAAGCCCTGCAGCTGATGAGCATGACCATCCTGGCCGACGAGCACGGGGGCGCCGATCCGTTCGCGGTGCTGGAGTACGCTCTCGATCCGGATGCCACCGACGACGTGCTGCTGGTCAACCTCGCCTCCGACGGTCACGTGCAGTCGGTCACGAGCGCCGACTGAGCGCGCGTAACCTCCTGCCGCATCCGTCTCGTCGACTCCGCCCCGGAAACGCGGGCGTGAAGCGGCTCACACCGCCTGGGCGAAACCGGCGTCCGCGTCGACGATGTCCTTGGCCAGGTGGGCGAGGTGCGGCGGGATCTGCTGCCCCTTTGACACCATCGACTGCGCCCATAGGCGCCCGGCGCGGTAGGACGAGCGCACCAGGGGACCGGCGAGCACGCCGAGGAACCCGATGCGCTCGGCTTCCTCTTTGAACTCGACGAACTCCGCGGGCTTCACCCAGCGCTGCACGGGCAGATGGCGGGGCGTGGGGCGCAGGTACTGCGTGATCGTGATGATGTCGGTGCCCGCGGCGCGCAGGTCTTCGAGGGCCTGGACCACCTCTTCGGGCTCTTCGCCCATCCCGAGGATGAGGTTCGACTTGGTGATGAGACCGGCATCGCGGGCCGCGCTCAGGACGCCGAGGGACCGCTCGTAGCGGAAGGCCGGGCGGATGCGCTTGAAGATGCGCGGCACCGTCTCGACGTTGTGCGCGAACACCTCGGGTCGCGACGAGAACACCTCTTCGAGCAGTGCCGGGTTGCCGGAGAAGTCGGTTGCGAGGATCTCCACGCCCGTGCCGGGGTTCTCGGCATGGATGCGCCGCACCGTCTCGGCGTGGAGCCACGCGCCCTCGTCGGGCAGGTCGTCGCGGGCGACGCCGGTGACGGTGGCGTAGCGCAACTGCATCCGGGTGACGCTCTCGGCGACGCGACGCGGTTCGTCGGTGTCGTAGTCCGCGGGCTTGCCCGTGTCGATCTGGCAGAAGTCGCACCGGCGCGTGCACTGCGAGCCGCCGATGAGGAAGGTCGCCTCGCGGTCCTCCCAGCACTCGAAGATGTTCGGGCAGCCGGCCTCTTGGCAGACCGTGTGCAGGTCCTCGGTCTTCACCAGATTCTGCAGGGCGGTGTACTCGGGGCCCATCTTGGCCTTGGTCTTGATCCATTCGGGCTTGCGCTCGATGGGCGTCTCGGCGTTGCGCACCTCGAGGCGCAGCAGCTTCCGTCCGTTCGGAGCGGTGGATGCCGCTGCCCCGGTGTTACCGGTCCCGCAGGCGCTCACGCGGCCACCGCCGCGTACTCGGCACGGAAGACGCGCTCGATCGCGGGAATGAGGTCGGCGGGGCAGACGTCGGCGCCGACCACCTCGCTGACGGTCGTGACCCCGGCATCCGTGATCCCGCAGGGGACGATATGCCGGAACCCGGCGAGCGAGTTGTCGCAGTTGACGGCGAATCCGTGCATCGTCACGCCTTTCTCGACGCGCACACCGATGGCCGCGACCTTGTCCACGCCGAGGGGGCGCTGCACCCAGACGCCGCTGCGACCGTCGACCCGGAAGCCGTGGACACCGTGCGCGCACAGCGCGTCGATGAGCAGTGCCTCGAGCCGGCGGACGTGCGCGACGACGTCGATCGGTTCGGGCAGCCGGAGGATCGGGTAGCCGACGAGCTGACCGGGGCCGTGCCACGTGATCTTGCCGCCGCGGTCCACATCGATGACGGGGGTTCCATCGTCGGGTCGCTCATGCGCCTCGGTGCGTTTGCCGGCGGTGTAGACGGCCTCGTGCTCGAGCAGGAGCAACGTGTCGGGCCGCTCGTGAGCGACGACGTCGGCATGGATGCGACGCTGGTGGGCCCACCCGTCGAGGTAGGGCACGTACGACGGAGCGAGGCCCGCCTGGTGGATGTCGATCATCGACCGCCTCCGATGTTGGATTGCGTCCAACAATACACGCAGGCGACCCGTCTAGTCTGAGTCGGTGACCCCCGAACCGCGCAGCGGACGCCCGCGCGCCTCCTCGCGCGAGGTGCTCTCGGAGGCGGCGTGCGAGTTGTTCCTCGAGCAGGGCTACGACGCCACCAGCGTCTCCGACATCACACGCCGCGCGGGGGTGAGTCGCTCGAGCTTCTTCAACTACTTCGCGGCGAAGAGCGATGTGCTCTGGTCGGGTTTCGACGAACAGGTCGCCGCAGGCGTGGCGCTCCTCCACGATGGCGCCGACATCGTCGCCGCGCTGGCGACGATCGGCCGCGGACTGACGCCCGACGCCCTCGCCCTGGCGATCACCAACGCCGACGCCATGGGCATCGCCGCGGAGCTCGACCGTGATCGCGCCGTGCGGCAGTTCCGTTTGCAGCAGCACGTCGCTGCCCGTCTCGCGCGAGAGGGGATGCCGCGACTGCTCGCCGAGGTCCGCGCGGGCGCGCTGGCGGCCGCCGTGCTGGCGGCGGTGTGGTCGTGGGCGGACCGTACCGCGACGGGGCGACCCCTCGACGAGGTGCTCGCCGAGGCGCTCGCCCTCGTGTGACGCGCCGCGCTCGCCCCTCTGGCGTCGTGCGTGCGCCTCTCGGCACGGTGCCGGGTCGCTGTTGCGCGAGGTCGGTGATTCGCGTGAGGTCAGTGGCATCCGGGGTCGTCGGGCTGAGCTCGCGCGGATCGCTGAGGTTGTGCCGCGCGACCCGGCCGGAACGACGGCAGCGGTCGCCGCGGAGCCCGCGTAAACTCGACACATCATGGCGACTTTCGGCACCCTCTCCGACCGGCTCACAGAGACCTTCCGCAACCTCCGGAAGAAGGGCCAGCTCACGCCCGCCGACGTCGACGGGACGGTGCGCGAGATCCGCCGCGCCCTCCTCGACGCCGACGTCGCCCTTCCCGTGGTCAAGGAGTTCACCGCCGCCATCCGTGAGCGCGCGCTCGGTGACGAGGTCAACCGTGCCCTCAACCCCGCGCAGCAGGTCGTGCAGATCGTCAACGACGAGCTGATCGGCATCCTGGGTGGTCAGCAGCGACGTCTGCAGTTCGCCAAGAACCCTCCCACCGTCATCATGCTCGCGGGCCTGCAGGGCTCCGGAAAGACGACCTTCGCGGGCAAGCTCGCGAAGATGCTCGAGAAAGACGGGCACACGCCGCTCCTGGTCGCGTGCGACCTCCAGCGCCCCAACGCCGTGAACCAGCTGCAGGTCGTCGCCGAGCGTGCCGGAGCGACGATCTACGCCCCCGAGCCCGGCAATGGCGTCGGCGACCCCGTCAAGGTCGCGCGCGACGGGGTCGCGCACGCCACGCGCCATCAGCACGACATCGTCATCATCGACACCGCCGGCCGTCTCGGCGTCGACGCCGAGCTGATGAAGCAGGCCTCCGACATCCGAAAGGCGACGCAGCCCGACGAGGTGCTGTTCGTCATCGACGCGATGATCGGTCAAGACGCGGTGAACACGGCGAAGGCCTTCCAGGACGGCGTCGACTTCACCGGCGTCGTGCTGTCGAAGCTCGACGGCGACGCCCGCGGTGGCGCCGCGCTCTCGGTCGCCTCGGTCACCGGTCGCCCCATCATCTTCGCCTCGACCGGTGAGGGGCTCGACGACGTCGAGCCGTTCCACCCCGACCGCATGGCATCCCGCATCCTCGACCTCGGTGACATCCTCACGCTGATCGAGCAGGCGCAGTCGGCGTTCGACGAGGCCGAGGCCATGGCGGTCGCCGAGAAGCTCGCGACCGAGACGTTCACGCTCGAGGACTTCCTGCAGCAGATGCAGCAGATGAAGAAGATGGGCTCCATGAAGAAGATGCTCGGGATGCTCCCGGGCATGGGCAACATGAAGCAGCAGCTCGAAGACTTCGACGAGCGCGAGATCGACCGGACCGAGGCGATCATCCGCTCGATGACCCTCGTCGAGCGACGCAACCCCAAGATCCTCAACGGCTCACGGCGCCTGCGCATCGCGCGGGGCTCGGGAATGACCGTCACCGACGTCAACCAGCTGGTGCAGCGTTTCGATCAGGCCGCCAAGATGATGAAGACCGTCGCCCGCGGCGGTGTGCCCAACATCCCCGGCATGGGTCCGGTCGGCGGCAAGCCCGGCGCGTCGTCGAAGCGCGGGAAGCAGCAGAAGGCGAAGGGATCGCGCTCCGGCAATCCGGCCAAGCGCGCGGCCGAGAACGCCGGTATCGCCGCGGCGGCACCCGCAACGGGTTCGGGCTTCGGCCTGGGCGGCCAGGCGGCGCCGAGCGAGGCCGACCTCGCCGAGCTGCAGAAGATGCTGGGCCGGGGCTGACCCCGCTGCACGGAGCTCGGACTCAGGGCAGCACGGAGGCGTCGCGCAGGGCCGACGCCACCGTTTCTTCGATCGCCCGCTGTCCGCCGGCGGTCGGGTGCACGTCGTCGCTCTGCATCCATTCGGGGTGTCCGACCAGCGGCTGACCGATGTCGATATAGGTGCCGCCGACCGTCTCCACCGCGTCGCGCAGCGCGTCGGAGGTGACCGCGGTGTCGTCGGGCACCTCGGGATCATCGCTCCAGATGGTGCTGAGGCCGACGATGAGCGCATCGGGCGCGGCGTCGTGCAGGCGCTGGACGGTGTCGGCGGTCTCGAACCGGATCTCGTCCGCGTCCTGCCAGAAATCGTTGCTGGACGACTCCACGACGATGAGATCGGGCTGCAGGGCGGCCACCGCGGGCACGAGTCCGGCGTACGGCGTTCCGCAATCGCCCTCCACCACGAAGCCCATACCGGGGCACGCGAGGTTGACGAGCGAGAGGTGGGTCCGCTGGGCGAGAAGCCGCGGCCACGCGTCCCGCGCCGTGAGGCCGAAGCCCGACATCACCGAGTCGCCGAGGGTGACCACTCGCTCGGAGGGGGTGGCGCTCGACGACGGTACGGGGGAGGGGGATGCCGCGAGCCGCGCGGGCGCGAATCGCGGGGTGGCGGAGACGGTGGTGACGGCGGTGACGGGCTCACCCGCGCAGCCCGCGAGCAGGACCACGACCGCAGCGGAGAGGGCCGCCAGCGAGACGGCCGGAGCGCTGCGTCCGGAGAACATGACGCGATCCTACGAGCGGGCGCCTATGAGCCGGCGTCGAAAGACGACTCAGACCCGCAGCGCGGCCAGGTGCTCGCGCAGCGTCGGGCCGCCGCGGAACTCGCGGATCAGGTGCTGTACGACCTCGCGCAGGTCGCCGTCGGCGGCTTCGGCCACCGCGATCTGACGCGCCGAGCTCCCGCCGGTGGCGAGGATGGTCTCGAGGCTGGCGAACTCCCTCGCGCACTTCAGCTCCAGCGCGATGTCGGCGAGCTCCTCCATCGTCTCGCGCAGGTGCTCCACCACCGGGCGCTGCGTCCCCGAGCGATCCACGATCACCCGGGCGTCCAGGCCGTAGCGGGCGGCGCGCCACTTGTTCTCGCGGGCGTACCAGGGCGGGATGCCGGGCAGCTCCCGCCCCTCGTCGAGGAGACGCGAGAAATGCTCGACGAGGGTCTGAGCGAGAGCGGCGACCGCCGCGAGCTCGGGGAGGGTCGACATGCCGTCGCACGCCCGGATCTCCACCGTGCCCCACCTCGGCGCCGGACGGATGTCCCAGCGCACTTCGCTGGCATCCGCCATCACGCCCGTGCGCACCATGTCGTCGAGGTAGTCCTCGAACGCTTCCCAGTTCGCGAGCTGCCACGGCAGGCCCGCGGTGGGGAGCTGCTGGAACACGAGCGCGCGGTTCGACGCATAGCCGGTGCGTTCACCCGCCCAGAACGGACTCGAGGCCGACAGCGCCTGCAGGTGGGGGAGGTAGACGTTCAGGGCGTTGACGATCGGCATCACCTTCTCGACGTCGTCGACGCCGATGTGCACGTGGATGCCCCAGATCATCATGTTGCGCCCCCACCACTGGGTGCGTTCGATGAGCGTGTGGTAGCGCGTCTTGTCGGTGACCCGCTGGTCGAACCACTGCGCGAACGGGTGACTGCCGGCGCACAGGATCTCGACCCCGCGCGGCTCGGTCTGTTCGCGCAGGGCGCCGATGGCATCCGCGATGTCATCGACCGCCTCGGCGACGGTGTGCCCGACGCCGCTGGTGACCTCGACGGTGTTCGTCAGCAGTTCGCCGGTGACGGTGAAACGCTCGAGCGCGGTCTTGTCCTCGAGATGGTCGAGGATCTCGGGAGCGCGGGGGACGAGATCGCCCGTCTCGCGATCGGCGAGCATGAGCTCCCACTCCAGACCCACGGACGAACGCGTCGATGCAGCGAACGGCAGCCTCATGCGGCCCAGTCTGACACGGTGCTCTCGTGGGGGGACGCTCCGCTACTCTGCGCGACGTACCGTGTCGTTTCGCGTCGCCTGTCACGGCAAGGCGAAAGGATCTGGCAGAATAGAGGGTCGGACCCACCACTCGACCCTCTATCCAGTGGCGGTCCCCCCTTTTGAGCTTCCGCCGGGTGTGCACCCCACTCTCCAGGCGTTCGGTTCGTTCGTTTTCATCATCAGGAGTCATCGTGGCTGTCAAGATCCGTCTCAAGCGCCTCGGAAAGATCCGCGCGCCCTACTACCGCATCGTCGTCGCCGACTCGCGCACCAAGCGCGATGGTCGTGTCATCGAGGAGATCGGCAAGTACCACCCGACCGAGGAGCCCTCGTTCATCGAGGTCGACTCTGAGCGGGCGCAGTACTGGCTGTCGGTCGGCGCGCAGCCCACCGAACAGGTCGCCGCCATCCTCAAGCTCACGGGCGACTGGGGCAAGTTCAAGGGCGACAAGGACGCCGTCTCCACCGTCAAGGTGCGCGAGCCCAAGGCCGCGTTCGAGGCCGACGCCTCGAAGAAGTCGGTTGTGAAGCCCAAGGCCGAGAAGAAGGCCGAAGCCCCCGCGGAGGCGCCCGCTGAGGACGCCGCCGAGACCTCGGCAGAGTAATCCTCGTGCTGTCTGCCGCGCTCGAACACGTCGTCAAGGGGATCGTCGATCACCCCGACGCCGTGACCATCCGTTCCAGCACCTCTCCTCGCGGAGACGTGCTGGAGGTTCGCGTGCACCCCGATGACCGGGGTCGCGTGATCGGGCGCGGCGGACGCACCGCCAAGGCGCTGCGTACGCTCATCACCGCTCTCGCCGACGGTCGCCGCGTGCGCGTCGACGTCGCCGACGACTGATGGCGACCGGCGACGTGGCGGGCTTCCAGCCTGCCAACACCCAGCTCCGCGTCGGACGCCTCGTCAAGGCCCACGGCCTCAAGGGCGCGTTCAAGCTCGAGCTGTACACCGATGACCCCGACGGTCGTTTCGTGGCGGGCAGCTCGTTCACCCTGCAGGTTCCCGAATCCTCGCCCTGGCACGGCCGCCAGCTGACGGTCCGCGAGTTCCGCTGGATGAACTCGCACCCCGTCGTGTTCTTCGAGGGCGTCGACGACCGCACGTCGGCCGAGGCCCTCGTGAAGGCGATCCTCTGGATCGACCAGGACACCGAGGCCGCCCCGACCGAAGAAGACGCCTGGTACGACCACCAGTTGGTCGGTCTCGACGTCGTGCGCGACGGCGCCGTCATCGGGCGGGTCGCGCGGGTCGATCACTTCCCCGCGCAAGACCTTCTCATCGTGCGCCCCTCCGGTGAAGACCGCGAGGTACTCGTGCCCTTCGTGAGCGCCATCGTGCCCGAGGTCGACATCGCCGGAGGCCGGGTCGTGGTGACCCCGCCCGCGGGCCTCTTCGAAGAGCTGCCGGCCGAGGCCGACGACGAGCCCGAGCCCACCGGCATCACCGACACGTCCGACGACGAGGGCGGTGCGCCATCTGATGATGAGGCGGAGTCCCTCGACGAAGCCGCTTCATCCGACGACGCCGAGTCCGCCGACGCAGAGTCCGTCGACGCCGAGTCCGCCGACGCAGAGTCCGTCGACGCCGAGTCCGCCGACGCAGACTCCCGCACCCGCGAGGACTGACGTGCGCATCGACGTCGTGTCGATCTTCCCCACGATCTTCGATGCCCTCGAGGTGTCGCTCCTCGGGAAGGCGCGGCAGAGCGGTCTGCTCGACGTGCACATCCACGACCTCCGCGATCACACGCACGATCGTCATCGCACCGTCGACGACACGCCGTATGGCGGGGGCGCCGGCATGGTGATGAAACCCGGACCGTGGGGTGAGGCGCTCGACGCCGTGACCCGCGATGCCGTCGAGCGCCCGGTGATCGTCTTCCCCTCGCCCGCCGGTGAGCGCTTCACCCAAGCCACCGCCCGCGAGCTCTCGACCGCTCCCCACCTCGTGTTCGGTTGCGGACGCTACGAGGGCATCGATGAGCGTGTGTTCGACTACGCCGCCGAGCTGGGCGACGTCCGCCTCCTCAGCCTCGGCGACTACGTCCTCAACGGGGGAGAGGTCGCCGTCATGGCGATGGTCGAGGCGATCGGCCGGCTCATCCCGGGCGTCGTCGGCAATCCCGAGAGCCTCGTCGAAGAGTCGCACGAAGACGGCCTGCTGGAGTACCCGTCGTTCACCAAGCCCGCCGTGTGGCGCGAGCGCGAGGTGCCGCCGGTGCTGCTGAGCGGCAACCACGGCGCGGTGGCGACGTGGCGCCGCGAGCAGCAGCTCGTTCGCACGCGCGAGCGCCGGCCCGACCTGCTGCCCGACTGACGCGCCCGGGTTTCTCCCTCTCCGCGGCATCCGGAGCTCGGGGCGGGGGTGTGCGAGGCGTCGATCTCGCGGATCGGTGGATCGCTCGCGGTTTTCCGTGCGGATGCAGCGAGAAACAGGCGTCGTTCCCCGGGCGGGCGGCAGCGGCCGGGGCGGACGTCTCGGATGCCGTGACCGCGGGGCCGTGGCATCCGGAGACCGTCGCGCGAACTCCCGGGGCGTCCGTCAGTCGACGCCCAGGAACGACCGGTCCGTGAGCACGATCGGCCCGTCCGGCGTGATCGCGACGGTGTGCTCGGAGTGGGAGCCCCGCGATCCGTCGGCGCTGCGCAGCGTCCAGCCGTCGGGGTCGGTGACCAGTTCGTCGGTCGTGTGCAGGAACCACGGCTCGAGCGCGACGACCAGGCCGGCCCGCAGGGGGTAGCCGCGCCCGGCCTTGCCGTCGTTGGCGACGTGCGGGTCGCCGTGCATGGTGCGGCCGACGCCGTGCCCGCCGAAGTCGGTGTTGATCGAGAGTCCCTCGGCGTGGGCGACGGTGGCGATGGCGGCGGAGATGTCGCCGATCTTGTTGCCGACCGTCGCGTGGTCGATGGCGGCGGCGAGAGCTCGCTGCGTCGTGTCGATGAGCGCGAGGTCTTCGTCGCGTGCGGTGCCGACCACGAATGAGACGGCGGAGTCCGCGACCCACCCGTCGACGGAGGCGGCGAAGTCGAGCGAGACGAGGTCGCCGTCGCGCAGCACGTAGTCGTGGGGGAGACCGTGCAGGACCGCGTCGTTGATCGAGGTGCACAGCACCTTGCCGAAGGGGCTCGCGCCGAACGACGGGTGGTAGTCGATGTAACAGGACTCGGCACCGGCCTTGCGGATCATGTCGTGCGCGCGGCGGTCGAGATGCAGCAGGTTGGTGCCGACTTTCGTCTCATCGCGGAGCGTCGCCAGCACCTCCGCAACGAAGCGCCCCGCGGGTCGCATCGCATCGATTTCGGCCGGCGTACGCAGTTCGATCATGGGTGAATCCTCTCGTGGAACCTCCATTCTCGCCGACGGATACCGGATGCCGTGGTGCCGCTGCGCCAGGGGATTCTCAAAGGCGCCGCACATCGACGCGCTCTAGCATCGGCTCATGGTGCTGCGCCGTCTGTTCCTCCGCTGGTTGTTCCCGGCCGCCTTCGTCCTGCCGCTGTGGCTCTTCGTCGGCTGGATCGTGTTCTCGGGTGGCAGCGGATGGGCCTTGCTGTGGTTGTTCGTGGCCGTGCCGGCGGTGTTCGTCTCCCAGTTGCTGCTGTCACTGGTGATCCGCGCCCGAGCGAGCGTCCGCGAGACACGTGCCGTGTCGTGGCGCGATCTCGCGGGCCTCGGCGTCTGGCACCTCGTGATCATCGCGCTCGGCCTGTTCGACTCGCGGGTGTTCTTCCCCCTGCTCGTCCTGTCGATCGTCGGTGCTCTGCTGCTGTTCTGGTCGTCGCTCGCGCAGCTGTGGAACGAGGCACGCGGCGTGGTGACGGTGCTGCACACCACCGACGGGACGGCCTACATCCCTCCGGCAGCCGATCGGACACCGTCGCCGGTGGCCGGCGAGGTCATCGTCGTCCCGGAGAACCGGCGCGCCGACTGACCACGAGACGGGCCGGCCGTTTTGGCAGGGTGGCTCCGGCGTGGCAGAATAGTCGATTGTGCCCTGACCGGCTCTGCCTCAGGGGAGTCACGTCGCATCCGCGGCCTCGGGCACGCCTCATCCTTTTCCCCTTTATCGTGCGATCGACCTGTGGCGGTCGCAGGAAGTGACGATCATGCAGATCCTCGACTCCGTCGACGCGGCCTCGCTCCGCTCCGACATCCCCACCTTCGGCCCCGGCGACACCGTCAAGGTGCACGTCAACATCACCGAGGGCAACCGCTCGCGTATCCAGGTCTTCCAGGGCGTCGTCATCGGCCGCTCGGGCGACGGCGTGCGCGAGACCTTCTGCGTCCGCAAGGTCAGCTTCCAGGTCGGCGTCGAGCGCACCTTCCCGGTCCACAGCCCCGTGATCGACCACATCGAGGTCGTGACCCGCGGTGACGTGCGTCGTGCGAAGCTCTACTACCTCCGCAGCCTCCGCGGCAAGAAGGCCAAGATCAAGGAGAAGCGCGACCGCTGAGTCCGCTCTCTCGAACGCCCCGTGGGTTCACCCGCGGGGCGTTCGGCGTTTTCGCGGGCGACACGGTCATCGCGCGGCATCCGGGTGTGCGACCCTGGTCTGTGCGGTTCGGTCGGCGTGCGACGAACCCGGTGAAGGAACACATGAGCGACCAGACCGCCTCGACCCCGGATGCCACGGACACGGCCGCTCCCGCGCGGCGTCGCCGCGGATGGGGGGCATTCTTCCGCGACCTGATCGTCATCATCGTGATCGCGCTGCTGGTGTCGTTCCTCGTCAAGACGTTCGTCGTGCGGTCGTTCTACATCCCGTCGGCGTCGATGGAGAACACGCTCCTCATCAAGGACCGCATCCTCGTCGACGAGCTGACTCCCCGCTTCGGGGAGTACTCCCGCGGAGACATCGTGGTCTTCCGCGACCCGGGCGGTTGGCTCCCCTCCCGGCCCGTCGAGGAGCGTTCCCCCGTCGTCGAGGGAGCCGATTGGATTCTCTCGCTGTTCGGCCTCTCGGCTCCCGACAGCGACGACCATCTCATCAAGCGCGTCATCGGCACCGGGGGCGATCACGTGGTGTGCTGCAACGCGTTGGGGCAGACGACCGTCAACGGCGTCCCCATCGACGAGAGCTACGTGCGCCTCGCCCCGGGGGCGACGTCGCCCGAACCGGTGCCGTACGACGTGACCGTGCCGGAGGGGTCGCTCTGGGTGTTGGGCGACAACCGCAACAGCTCGCGCGACTCGCGTTTCAACCAGGATCAGCCAAACCAGGGCTTCGTGCCCGTCGACAACGTGGTGGGCCGCGCGTTCCTCATCACGTGGCCGTTCACGCGCTTCGGCCTCATCGACTTCCATCACGAGGTGTTCGCGGGGGTTCCCGCGCCGGGCGCGCAGTGATCGACCCCACCCTGACCCTCGAGCGTCGCGTGCTGAAAGAGCACGCGATTGTCATCGCGTGCGACGAGGTCGGCCGCGGTGCGCTGGCCGGGCCGGTGGCGGTCGGTGCGGCGGTGATCGACCCGGCGCGCTCCCGCAAACGGGTGCCCCTGGGCCTGCGGGACTCCAAGCTCGTACCCGAGGCGCGCCGCCCCGAGGTGGCCGCCCGCGCCGCGGCGTTCGTGCAGCACAGCGCCGTGGGGTGGGCGAGCTCCGTCGAGATCGACGAGATCGGCATCATCCGAGCGCTCGGTCTCGCCGCCGTCCGGGCCATCGCGGACCTCCGCGCGCACGGCGTGGTGCCCGAAGAGGCGCTGGTAATCCTCGACGGCAACCACGACTACATCACCCCCGCGGGGGAGTCGGGTCTGACGGTGAGGCCGGTGATCAAGGCCGACCGCGATTGCGCGAGCGCCGCCGCGGCATCCGTGATCGCCAAGGTCGCGCGCGACGCGCTGATGACGGGGTTGCACGACGACCTCCCCGCCTACGGGTGGGCGCGCAACAAGGGCTATGCCAGCATCGACCACCGCGACGCGATCACCGCGCACGGCATGAGCGTGCATCACCGTCACTCCTGGGCGATCGCGGCTGCGCCGACACTGTTCTGATCGGGTGACCGCGGCGCTGGCCGACAGCCGGGCGGGCTCGTCGCCCGTGTCCGCCGGGGACGCGCCCGGGCGAGCGACCCCATGCTGCCCGGGTCGTGGTGCGCGCCTAGGATGGAAAGACCATGGATGACGACGTCTTCGAGGATTACGACCGCGAACTCGAGCTGGCCCTGTACCGCGAGTACCGCGATGTCGTGCGCCAGTTCACCTACGTGATCGAGACCGAGCGTCGGTTCTATCTCGCGAACGACGTCAACGTGGTGCGCCGCGACACCGAGCACGACTTCTACTTCGAGATCTCGATGACCGACGTGTGGGTGTGGGACATCTACCGGGCCGATCGTTTCGTGAAGTCGGTGCGGGTGCTCACGTTCAAGGACGTGAACGTCGAAGAGCTCTCGCGGCACGACTTCCAGCTGCCCGACGAACTGTCGCTCGACAACTGAGGCTCCTCCCCAGGGCGCGTCTCTCCCCGCTCTCCACGGATGAGCCCGGTCGGCCCGCGAGCCGGGGGATCCGGATGCCACGCTCTCGGGCATGGCAGCGAAAGACGACCTCGGCCGAGCCGGGGAAGACCGTGCCGTCTCCTACCTGACAGGCGACGGGTACCGCATCATCGCGCGCAATTGGCGGTGCACTCAGGGCGAGATCGACATCATCGCCGAGCGCGACGACACCCTCGTCGTCGTGGAGGTGAAGACCCGACGCAGCGAAGACTACGGGCACCCGTTCGAGGCGATCGACAAGCGCAAGGCGACGCGGCTCTGGCGGCTGGCGATGGCGTGGCTCGCGGCGCACCCCGATCTCGCGCGAGGTCGGCGGCTCCGGGTCGACGCGATCGGGCTGATCGGCGGCGATCCGTCGACGGCCCGCCTCGAGCACCTCGAGGACGCCCTGTGACCGTCGCGCGCACGTGGGCGGTGGCGTTGTCCGGCCTGCGTGGCGACCTCGTCGAGGTGGAGGCGGACGTCTCGTCGCAGACGCCTGAGTTCTCGATCATCGGCCTGCCCGACAAGGCGCTCGGCGAAGCGGGGCGACGCGTACGAAACGCCTGCACGAACCGCGGACTCGATCTGCCCAAGCGGCGCATAACGGTCAACCTGTCGCCGGCCAGTCTTCCGAAACGCGGGTCCGGCTTCGACGTGGCGATCGCGGTCGCCGCTCTGGCGACGTCCGTGGAAATGGACGCCGCACGCGTCGCGACGACCGTCCACGTCGGTGAGCTGGGTCTCGACGGACGGCTGCGTCCGGTCCCCGGCGTCCTGCCGTCGGTCATCGCGGCGCAGCGAGCGGGGCACCGCAGGATCGTCGTGCCGACTGCGAATGCCGCCGAGGCACGGCTCGTCGATGGCGTCGAGGTGTTCGCGGCCGCCTGCCTCGCCGAGGTCGTGCGGTGGCACGGAGGGAGCAGCGATGCCGCCGAGCTCGTCGCCGTGGAGGCGTCGACGAACGCCGCTCTCGACGAGAATCCGCTCGATCTCGCCGATGTCGTCGGGCAGCCCGAGGCGGTCGACGCTCTGATCGTCGCGGCCGCGGGTGGTCACCACCTGCTCATGAGCGGGCCGCCGGGCGCGGGCAAGACGATGCTCGCGCGTCGGCTCCCCGGCATCCTCCCGCCTCTCGACGACGAGGCGGCCCTGTCGGTCGCCTCGGTCCGATCGCTCGCGGGCGACACCGTGACGCGGCTCTCGCGTACTCCGCCCTTCGAGAGTCCGCATCACGGCGCGACGACGGCCGCGCTCATCGGCGGCGGATCCGGCGTCGTCCGCCCGGGGGCGATCGCTCGCGCCAGCGAGGGCGTGCTGTTCCTCGACGAGGGTGGGGAGTTCCCCGCTTCCGTGCTCGACGCGCTGCGGCAGCCGCTCGAGAGCGGCACGATCCAGGTGCACCGATCGGGTATCGCCGCGACGTATCCCGCGCGATTCCAGCTGGTCGTCGCGACGAATCCGTGTCCGTGCGGCCAGTACGGCGTCCCCGGGGGTGTGTGCGAGTGCCCGCCGCAGGCGATCCGCCGCTACACCCGGCGCCTGTCGGGCCCGCTTCTGGATCGCATCGACATCGACCTGCGACTGCATCGTGTGTCGTCGGCCCGCCAGGAAGGCTCGGCGCGCGTCGTCAGTTCCGCTGAGGCGCGGGGCCGGGTCGCCGAGGCGAGGGCACGTGCCGCGCGCCGGTGGTCATCGACGGCGTGGCGTCGAAATGCCGACGTGCCCGGCACCTGGTTGAGGGGTCCGGCAGCTCCGCCGCCGGAGGTGCTCCGGCCTCTCGACACGGCCCTTCGCCGTGGGTCTTTGACGCTCCGCGGTTACGACCGTCTGCTGCGCGTCGCCTGGACCGTTGCCGACCTCGCGGGCCACGACGGGCTCCGGCTCGACGACGTCGGACGAGCGCTCTACCTCCGGCAGGGGGCGGTCGCGTGATCCCGATCGATGAGGCCGCGGCGAGAACGGCGGTGCGGGGGCTGCGCGGTGAGGAGCAGACGTCCGCCGAAGATGCGTACGCGAGGGCCGTGTGGAGCGTGCTCGTCGAGCCGGGCGACGGCGTGGCCGGGGCGCTGGTGGCCGAGCACGGGGCGATCGAGGCTCTGCACCGGATCGACGATTCCACCGATCCCGAGGTGCGCCGGGCGCGAGCACGCTGGGTGCCGCGGGGGCAGCCGGGCGCCGTCGACGCGGTGCTCGACGCCGCCCGGCGGTGCGGGGCGTCCCTCGTCGTGCCCGGAGATGCGGCGTGGCCCGCGCGTCTCGACGACCTCGGCCCCCACGCGCCACTCGCGCTCTGGCGACGTGGCGTGGCGGCGGATGCCGAACACCCCGCCGTCGCCCTGGTGGGCGCCCGCGCATCGACGGCCTACGGCGAGGGTGTGGCGGCCGATCTGGCGGCAGACCTGGCGACAGCGGGTGTCGCGGTGGTCTCGGGTGCGGCCTACGGCATCGATGGCGCCTGCCATCGAGCCGCCCTGTCCGCGGGCGGAGCGACAGTCGCTTTCCTCGCCGGGGGCGTCGATCGTCCCTACCCTCGCGGTCACGAGGCCCTCCTCTCTCGAATCGCCGCCACGGGGGCCGTGTGGAGCGAAACACCGTGCGGAGCCGCGCCCACGAAATGGCGCTTCCTGAGCAGGAACCGCCTCATCGCCGCGATGTCCGACGCGGTCGTCGTGGTCGAGGCGGGCTGGCGAAGCGGTTCGTTGAACACGGCTGCCCACGCGGCGACCCTCGGGCGACCGCTCGGCGCTGTCCCGGGGCCGGTGACCAGTGCCGCCTCGGCGGGATGCCACCGCGTGCTGCGGGAATACGACGGCGTGTGCGTGACCTCGGCGGCTGATGTGCTCGAGATGCTCGGCGCCGGGGGGCCGCCTCCGCCGGCATCCGAGCAGACGCGGACCGACGCCACCACTCGCCTACTCGACGCCCTGTCGCCCCGCACGGGACGCTCATCCGACGACGTCGCGCGCCGCAGCGGGCTCGCGCCCGACGAGGCGGCCATCTTGCTGGGCTTCGCCGAGCTGGAAGGTCGGGTGGTCCGCGACGACGACGGCGCGTGGCGGACCGTCGCGCGAGACACCGCCGGAAGACGACGAACGGGGTGAGGGTGTGCTCCACCGTGGGCGGTGCATCGGCCGGTTCTTGTCGCGGGGCCGCGGCGCGTGGGAGACGTATCCGAGCGCCCCCGGGGCATTGTGGACGAATGCGTACGTCGGAGGTCGTCGAGGGTTACCTGACCCACATTGCCGACGTGCGGCGCCTGTCGCCCGCGACGGTCCGCGCCTACCGGGCGGATCTCGCCGACCTCGTCCGGGCTGTGGGCGACCGCGACATCACTCGCGTCGAGGTCGATGATCTTCGCGAGTGGCAGTGGCAGGCGACGAAAACCGGGCAGGCCAAGGCGACGTCCGCCCGACGGACCTCGACGGTACGGGGGATGTTCGGGTGGGCCGTGGAACAGGGGCTGGTGCCGGCCGATCCCTCGCAGCGCATGGTCTCACCCAAGCGCGGGCGCACCCTGCCGACCGTGGCGACCGCCGACGCGCTCGACGACGTGCTCTCGGTCGCCGCCGCGGCCGCGGAGAGCGGGGACGCGATCGCGTTGCGCGACCATGCGATCCTCGAGGCGCTGTACGGTTCGGGCGCCCGGGTATCGGAGATCTGCGGACTCGACACCGGCGACATCGACCACGAACGGCGGACCCTTCAGCTGCGCGGGAAGGGCGACAAGGAGCGAGTCGTGCCGTTCGGTCTCCCGGCGGAGCGCGCTCTGCAGGCGTATCTCGTGCGCGGTCGTCCCGTGCTCGTGGCGCGTCGACAGGCGGCCCTGCACGATGACCGCGCGGGCGAGACAGCATCGCAACCCCGGCGGCTCCCGGCGACCGGTGACGAGCGCGCGGTGTTCCTGGGGGCGAAAGGGGCCCGACTGGGTCCGCGGGCCGTCCACACGCTCGTGTCGCGGACGGTCGCGCCGCTCGTCGGCACCGACGTGCTCGGGCCTCACGCCCTTCGCCACTCGGCCGCGACGCACCTGCTCGACGGGGGAGCCGACCTGCGGGCCGTCCAGGAGATCCTCGGGCACGCGAGCCTCGGCACCACGCAGATCTACACGCACGTCTCGGCGGAACGCCTGCGCGAGGCCTACCGGCTGGCGCACCCGCGCGCCTGACGCTCAGCCATCCCACCCCCTTCCCGGGCGGCCCGTGCGTTCGACACCGGTCGCCGGACGCGCAGCCACCGCCGCCCGCGCGGTCAGTAGCCCCTGCGCCTGACGCTCAGCCGCGCCCGCCTCTCGTGCGGCTGGTCTCCCTGCGCACGAGACGTGCTGCCATCACCCTCCTGTGCGGCCGGCACGCCCGCGCGCGCGACTCGCCCGTTGGCCGAGGATGCCCGCTCGGTCACCTCACCCGCGGGATCTCACCGACCGAATCGCTCCCGAACGACCCACCCCACCGCGCCGATCGGTCGGGGGAGCCGTCCCCCTGGTGAGCGCCTCGGTCCCGGCCTACCGTGAGGTCATGCACAGGCGCCTCCTCGCACTCTCCGGTGCGGTCGCCCTCACCACCCTTCTGGCCGGGTGCATCTTCGTCGGCGCCCCGCGCTCGGCCGAGTCGCGTCCGCCGTCGATCCCCGACGGGCAGGTCGCCCAGACCACCGCCCCGTCGGCGACGGAGACCCCACTCCCTCCTCCACCCGTGGCATCCTCGCCGTCCGATGCCGTCGCTCTCGACTGCGGCGACGGAGGCAGTCAGCTCGTCTCGGGCGCCGATCAGTCGTTCCTCGTCACGGGCACCTGCGTAGAGCTGACCGTCACCGGCTCCGAGCTCGCGGTCGACGCGTCCGCGGCCGGCGTGGGAGCCCTCCGCATCACGGGTGACCGGATCCGCGTGCACATCGCCGGCGCCGACGAGGTGCGCGTCGAGGGAGACGACGGTGAGGTGACTTCGGCGGCCGGTATCGCACGCATCGAGATCGTCGGCGACCGCACGACCACCGAGGCGGTGACGGGCATTCCCTCGGTCACCGTCCGCGGACACGACAACGTCGTCCGTTCCGGAGGCGGGGTCGGTTCGGCGGTCGTGTCGGGCAGCGGCAACACGATCCGCTGAGAAGCTCGCGCGGTCGTCGGCACCTCGGCCCGTGCGGGGTATCTCCCGCGGTCTCCGGCACCCTGGTCGTCGGCACCCCCTCCTGTGTGCGCGGCACCTCGCGCGGTCGCCGACGCCCCGTCCCGGGCGGGGCTCGACGGGTCGCGGGAGTCAGCAGCACGGCAGCAGCACCGCCCGAGGTACGCCGCCGAGCAACCGCATCGGGTTGATGTACTCCCCGTCCCGGCGCACCCCGAAGTGCAGGGTCCCCGGCGCGGTGTGTCCGCCCACCGCGAGCCGGCCGACCGGTGCCGCCCGCGCGACGACGTCTCCGACGGCGAGATCGGATGCCACGGGCTCGAGCGTCGTCACCAGCCCGCCGCCGTGATCTATGGTCAGCACCGGGCGACCGGCCACCTCGCCCGCGAACGCCACATATCCGTCGGTGGGGGAGCGGACGACCTCACCGGACGCGAGATCGATCCCCCGGTGGCCAGGGCCGTACTCGTGGGCCGGGGCCTCGTACGCGCGGACGACCTGCACGCGCTCCACCGGCCAGACCCATCCGAGACCCGCAAGCGGATCGGGCAACGCGAGCAGGAGCGTCGCGAGCGCCGCAAGGGAACGAAGAGATGCCGTGATCATCGGGGCAGTCTGTCGCGCGCGGGTTCGGTGGCGCGCGGCCCCGACACGGCCGGGGGACCGGCACACGGTGGGGAGGAAGGGTCCTGTATGCTGGGGGATGCATCCCGCATGTCGGGATGACTCCGCGTGCCCATTGCGCACCGTGTCGTTCTCGCGAACGACGCACCGCGCGGCATCCACACCCCATGGTCCTCCGCTTCGGCGGGTGGCGGGTGTGCGCCGGGCACCAGGCTCGTCAGACGAACCGCCTGACGCGAATAACCGTAACCACGGCGCGCAAGCGCCCAGAAACAGGAGTACGACCATGGCCGTCGTCACCATCCGCCAGCTGCTCGACAGCGGCGTTCACTTCGGACACCAGACCCGCCGGTGGAACCCGAAGGTGAAGCGCTTCATCCTCACCGAGCGCTCCGGCATCCACATCATCGACCTGCAGCAGTCGCTGGGCTACATCGACAAGGCGTACGAGTTCGTCAAGGAGACCGTCGCGCACGGTGGCACGATCCTCTTCGTCGGCACCAAGAAGCAGGCTCAGGAAGTCCTCGCCGAGCAGGCGACCCGCGTGGGCCAGCCCTACGTCAACCAGCGCTGGCTCGGTGGCCTCCTCACCAACTTCCAGACGGTGTCCAAGCGCCTCGCCCGCATGAAGGAGCTCGAGGAGCTCGACTACGAGAACCCGGCCGAGAGCGGCTTCACCAAGAAGGAGCTGCTGCTCAAGAAGCGCGAGCTCGACAAGCTGCACAAGTCGCTCGGTGGAATCCGCAACCTGCAGAAGACCCCGTCGGCCATCTGGGTCGTCGACGCCAAGCGCGAGCACCTCGCGATCGACGAGGCCAAGAAGCTCGGCATCCCCGTGATCGGCATCCTCGACACGAACGCCGACCCCGACGAGTTCCAGTACCCGATCCCCGGCAACGACGACGCGATCCGCTCGGTGAGCCTGCTCACGCGCATCATCGCCGACGCCGCCGCCGAGGGCCTCATCCAGCGACACCAGCCCGCCGGTGAGGACGAGGCCGCCGAGCCCCTCGCCGAGTGGGAGCGCGAGCTGCTCGAGACGCCCGCCGAGACGAACGCCGAGACCACCGAGGCTGCAACGGAGTCGCCCGCCGACGACGCCGCCGCCGAGGCTCACGACGAGACCGTCGCCGCCGAGTCGGACGAGGCCACCACCGAGGTCGCCGACGCCGAGGCCACCGACAGCAAGTAAGCCGCGCGACGCCCGGTTCACCATCGCGTGAACGGCGCGTCACCCGCACAGGCTACGATCCGGCGGGGTCGTGACCGCCCCCCTCGCATGAGGGAGGTGACACGACCCCGCCGGGCTCACATCGAGAACAAAAACGACAAGGAGACCGCCACACCATGGCAAACTTCACGATCGCCGACATCAAGGCGCTGCGCGAGCAGCTCGGCACCGGCATGGTCGACACCAAGAAGGCGCTCGAAGAGGCTGACGGCGACGTCGAGAAGGCCGTCGAGATCCTGCGCCTCAAGGGTGCGAAGGGCAACGCCAAGCGCGCCGACCGTTCCACGAGCGAGGGCCTCGTCGCCGCTCGCGAGACCAACGGTTCCGTGACGCTTCTCGAACTCGCCTGCGAGACCGACTTCGTCGCCAAGAACGACCGGTTCATCGCTCTGGCCGACAAGGTCGTCGACGCGGCCGCCGCCGCGGGCGCCGACTCGGTCGAGACGGCCCTGGCCGCCGACGCCGACGGCAAGACCGTCGAGCAGCTCATCTCCGACGAGGCCGCCATCATCGGCGAGAAGGTCGAACTGCGTCGCGTGCGCACGATCTCGGGCGACAAGTTCGAGGTGTACCTGCACAAGACCAGCAAGGACCTGCCCCCGCAGGTCGGTGTGGTCCTCGCTTACACCGGTGACGACGCCGAGACCGCTCGCTCCATCGCGCAGCACATCTCGTTCGCGAACCCCTCGTACCTCACCCGTGACGCCGTGCCCGAGGCCGACGTCGACAAGGAGCGCGAGATCGTCACCGAGATCTCCCGCAACGAGGGCAAGCCCGAGGCCGCGCTGCCGAAGATCGTCGAGGGTCGCGTGAACGCGTTCTTCAAGCAGGTCTCGCTGCTCGACCAGGACTACGCGAAGGACAACAAGCTGTCCGTCGCGAAGGTCGCGTCCGACGCCGGTCTCACCCTGACCGACTTCGCCCGCTTCAAGGTCGGCGCGTAACTCGCGCATGACAGGGCCCGGGATGCCACGGCATCCCGGGCCTTTTTCCTGCCCGGGCTTCCGCCCGACCGCTGCGGACGCGCGTCGGAAACGTGCGCGGGATAGTTTGTTCAAGACGAGAGGACACCACACGTGATCGATGAGGCCAGCAAGCGCCGCCGAGTTCTGCTGAAGCTGTCGGGGGAGGCGTTCGGGGGCGGCCAGTTGGGCGTGAACCCGGATGTCGTGAGTCAGATCGCCCGTGAGATCGCCCAGGCCGTCGACCGGGTCGAGATCGCGATCGTGGTCGGTGGAGGCAACTTCTTCCGCGGCGCCGAGCTCAGCCAGCGCGGCATGGACCGCGGACGAGCCGACTACATGGGAATGCTCGGCACGGTGATGAATGCCCTCGCCCTGCAGGACTTCCTCGAGCAGGCCGGAGCCGCCACGCGCGTGCAGTCGGCCATCTCGATGACGCAGGTCGCCGAGCCCTACATCCCGCGTCGCGCCGTGCGCCACCTCGAGAAGGGCCGCGTCGTCATCTTCGGCGCCGGCGCAGGACTGCCGTACTTCTCGACCGACACCGTCGCCGCCCAGCGCGCGCTCGAGATCGGAGCGACCGAGGTGCTCGTCGCCAAGAACGGTGTCGACGGCGTCTACACCGCCGACCCGCGCACCGATGACTCCGCCACGAAGCTCGACCACATCACCTACCGCGACGCCCTGCAGAAGGGACTGAAGGTCGTGGACTCCACCGCGTTCAGCCTCTGCATGGACAACGGCATCGACATGCGCGTGTTCGGCATGGAGCCCGGCAACGTCACCGACGCGCTGCTGGGCGAGACGATGGGAACGCTCGTCACCGCGTGACGCGCCGCG
>NZ_JBQEOS010000001.1:301290-526333 GCF_052045385.1 Microbacterium sp. 22296
CGCGACTAGACTGAGATGTCAGTCCCAACGAATGGAGTCACCGTGATCGCCGATGTCCTCGCCGATGCCGGAGCGCGCATGGATCGCGCTGTTGAGGCCGCCAAGGAGGACTTCGCGACCGTCCGTACCGGGCGCGCGAACCCCCAGATGTTCCAGAAGGTGCTGGTCGACTATTACGGGTCGCCGACACCCCTCGCGCAGCTCGCGTCGCTGAACAACCCCGAGGCCCGCACGCTCGTCATCAACCCGTACGACAAGACGGCGCTGAAGGCGATCGAGCAGGCCATCCGCGACATGCCGAATCTCGGCGTGAACCCGACGAACGACGGCACGATCGTGCGCGTCACCATGCCCGAGCTCACCCAGGACCGCCGCAAAGAGTACGTCAAGATCGTGCGCGGCAAGGGTGAAGACGCCAAGGTCCAGGTCCGCAACCTCCGCCGCAAGGCGAAGGACGACCTGGACGCCCTCAAGAGCGACGTCGGCGAAGACGAGCTCGTGCGCGCCGAGAAGGAGCTCGACACCGTCACGCGCACGCACGTCGACATGATCGACGAGGCACTCAAGCGCAAAGAGGCCGAGCTTCTCGAGGTCTGATCCGGATGCCCGACGCCCCTGAGACCGGCGGAGATCAGCCGGTCGATCCGCCCGGCTCGCGTCGGGAAGAGGCCGCGCGCCGTTCGCCGATCACGGGTGAGGGCGTGGCGGCGATCGAATCGCAGTTGCGTGCCATGCGTACGGATGCCGAGCAGCACATCGCCCACGCGCGCGCGGAGTTCGGACAGGCGAACGAACGGCTCAAGCAGCGCACCGGCCGCGACCTCATCGTCGCGACGCTGATCGGCGTCGGTATCGGCGCGGTCCTCGTCGCGTCGCTCATCTTCGTGAAGTGGCTCTTCGTCTTCTTCGCGGGGGCGGCCATGGTTCTCGGGGTGGTCGAGTTCTCCCGCGCCCTGCAGGTCGCGGGGCGTCGCGTCGACGTCGTTCCGCAGCTCGTGATGGGCTCCTCGCTCCTGCTGAGCGGGTTCTTCCTCGGTCCCTGGGTGCACTGGATCGCGACCCTCGCCGCGGTGGTCGTCGTCGTGGTGTGGCGCGTGATCGCCCAGATGATCGCGTCGGACGGTCGCCCACGGATCGACGTGATCGGCGATGTCCTGGTCGCAGGCTTCGTCCAGCTGTACGTGCCCTTTCTCACGAGCATGGCCGTCGTGCTCCTCGCCCAGACCCGAGGCGAGTGGTGGGTCCTGGCCTTCATCATCCTGGCCGTCGCCGCCGACACCGGGGCCTACGTGTCGGGACTCACCTTCGGTCGGGGCGGGCGGCATCCGATGGCCCCCCGCATCAGCCCGAAGAAGACGTGGGAGGGCTTCGCCGGCGCGTGCGTCGCCGCCCTCGTCGCGGGCGCGCTCCTGGCCGTGTTCATGCTGCAGGTTCCGTGGTGGGCGGGATTGGTGTTCGGTGCCGTGGTACTCGCCACGGCGACGGTCGGTGATCTCGGCGAGTCGATGGTCAAGCGCGACCTGGGCATCAAGGACATGAGTTCGTGGCTTCCCGGTCACGGTGGTGTGCTGGACCGCCTCGACTCGATCCTGCCGTCGGCCACGGCCGCCCTGGTGACCTATTACCTCCTCGCCCCGTTGGGAGTGTCATGAGCGAGACGCAGATCGACGACAAGGTCGAGGCGACCCCTTTCCCCGATTCCGGTCGGGCGAAGGGCTACGAGAAGCGTGCCGTCGACACGTTCCTCTCCCGTGCGCGCGAAGTGTTCGAGAGCGATGACGTCGGGACGCTCCGATCCTCCGACGTCCGTGCGGCTGCGTTCCCCCTCGTGCGAGGGGGCTACTCGGTCACGGCCGTCGATGCCGCCCTCGGACGCGTCGAAGACGCCTTCGCGGCGCGCGAGCGCGAGCACGCCCTGTCGCGACTCGGGGCTCGCGCGTGGGTCGCCGAGACCCGCAACACCGCGCAGGTCGTCCTCGACCGTCTGCGTCGTCCGAGAGGCTCGCGCTTCGAGCGCGTCGGGATCCTCCGTTACGGCTACCGTGTCGACGAGGTCGACGTCGTAGCCGATCGCGTGGCGCGGTATCTCGCGGCGGGCGACCCCGTCACCCCCGACCAGGTGCGGGCGGTCGCCTTCCGGATGCAACGCGGCGGATACCGCGAAACGCAGGTCGATGCCGTCCTCGACGCCGTCGTCGATGTGATGCTCGCCGTCGGATGAGCGCGGATGACACCCCCCGCCGCTCCTCGGTAGACTCGGCCGCACTGTGACTTCCGGTTCGCATCTCCTCCGCACCTCATCGTCCCGTGTCGCCCGTCGCGGCGGGGCGGTGCACGACGTGATCCCTCCGGTGATGCCCCGTCGAGCCAACCCTCGCTGGTCACGCCGCCGCGGTGTCGTGGGCGCATTCGGTGCGTGCGCGGCGGTCCTGTTCGCCGCGGCCTATGTGGGGCCGATGGGGGCCGCGCTGCAGCCCGCCCAGGCCGACGAGCCGCGGACGGTCACCCTCTACGCCGAGGGCCTCGACGACACGCAAGCGGTCTCGACCCTGGGCGAGAAGCAGGCGCCGCAGCTCGACCGGTCCAGCTACAACGTCTACGTGAAGCCCAAGCCCACCCCGACACCGACGCCCACCCCGACCGCGTCGAGCGAGTCCGATTCGGAATCGACGGCGGGCAGCTCGGGCCCCCTGTTCTACACCGGTGGCGGCGCGCCCGCGGAGTGGATGGCCGCGGCCGGCATCGCAGAGTCAGACATGGGCTACGTCGACTACATCGTCAGCCGCGAGAGCGGGTGGAACCCCAACGCCACGAACCGCTCGTCCGGGGCGTGCGGGCTGGTCCAGGCCCTTCCGTGCAGCAAGGTGCCCGGCAACGGTTACGACCCCGTGGACAACCTGCGCTGGGCCACCGGTTACGCCACGGGCCGTTACGGCAGCTGGGCCGGCGCGTACGCGTTCTGGACCAACAACCACTGGTGGTGAGCGGCATCCATGCCCCGTTCCCGTAAACGGCGCCCGGATCCCGATCGCGGCGACGATTCCCTCGACCGCTTGATCGCGGGGTGGAAGCGCACCGAGGTCAAACGCGGTATCGAGTGGACCGTGCAGCCGATCTCCGCCCCGCAGGCGCAGAAGGACTACATCTGTCCCGGCTGCGGGCGTGCGGTGCTGACCGGGACCGCTCATCTCGTCGTCTGGCGCGCCGACGGCGTGCTCGGGGACGCCGCCGACCTGGCGGCACGTCGTCACTGGCACACGCACTGTTGGAGGATCGCCTGATGGAGATTCGCGGACCCGTTGTGCTTCCCGCCCGTCGGGAAGACATCGAGTTGCACACGGTCGACGACCTCACCCTCGTCGGCGAGCTGGCCCTGCCGGTCGAGCGGGCGCCTGTCGCCACGCTCGTGACCCTGCATCCGCTGCCGACAGCGGGTGGGTTCATGGATTCGCATATCCTGCGCAAAGCCGCCGGTCGCCTTCCCGCCCTCGCCGACATCGCCGTGCTGCGCTTCAACACCCGCGGGACGACCTCCCCCCGGGGCACGAGCGAGGGCGCGTTCGACGGGGGAGCGAACGAGGTGTTCGACGTGGCCGCCGCGGTCGACTTCGTCCGCGAGCGGGGCCTTCCGCGCCCGTGGCTGGTGGGCTGGTCCTTCGGCACCGAATTGGCGCTGAAGTACGGCCGCGACCATGACATCGAGGGCGTCATCCTGCTCTCGCCGCCCCTGCATCGCGCGACCGCCGACGAGGTGGCCGCGTGGGCCGGCGACACACGGCGAATGGTCGTGCTGGTGCCCGAGTTCGACGATTACCTGCGGCCCGACGAGGCGCGCGTGCGTTTCGCCGCAGTTCCGGATGCCACACTCATCGCCGTAGAGGGCGGCAAGCACCTGTGGGTGGGCGAGACGCAGACACGCCGCGTACTGACCGAGATCGTCGCCGCGGTCGCTCCCGAGGCCCTGCCGCTGCCCGTCGAGTGGGACGGCGACGTCGCCGACTGAGTTCAGCGCTCGTTCTGTCGGGGGATGATGACCTCGCGGTAGATGATGAGGATGCTGGCGGCCACCGGGATGGCGATGAGAGCGCCCAACAGGTTGAGCAGCGCGCCGCCCGCGAGCGCCGAGATGACGACGACGGATCCGGGCACCGAGACGGCGCGGTTCATGATGCGCGGGGAGATCACGTACGCCTCGATCTGCATGTAGACGAGGTAGTACACCAGAGCGATGATCGCGATGGTGGGCGACCCGACCCCCGGGATCAGACAGCTCAACACGATGATCGTCGATCCGGTGAGCGTGCCCACCAGCGGGATGAGCGAGAAGAAGAAGGCGATCACCGCGAGCACGGCGGGGAACGGCGCCTGGATGATCGATAGGAAGATCGCGCTCAGCACGCCGTTGATGACGCCCAGGCTGACCTGGCCCATGACGTAGTAACCCACGGAGTCGGTGATCTTCTCGGCGAGTTCGATGAAGCGCGCGCGCTTGGACGCCGGCACGAGTTGGTACACCGCGGACTTCAGCGACGGGGTGGATGCCGTGAAGTAGATGGTCAGGATGAGCACGATGAACGCGCCGCCCAGGCCCGCCGCCACCGCTCCGCCGACGGTGAGGAGGCTGTTGCCGACCATGGTCGAGATGGAGCCGACGTCGAGGGTCGAGATCCACTGCTGCACGCCCGCCCAGACATCGTCCAGGCGCAGCCAGGGAAGGTTCGCCGATACCCAGTCCTGCACCTGCCGCACGAGTTCGTTCCAGCGATCGGGCTGCAAGAGCTGCTCCACCTGCACGACGAGCTGCGCGATCTGCCCGACGATGATGGGCACGACCATCACGATGATCCCGGCGAAGATGCCGAGGACCCCGAGGATCGTCACGAGCACGGCCGCCCACCGGGGGAGTCCGCGCCTCGCGAGGAACGACACGACGGGGTCGAGCCCGAGGGACAGGAACAGTGCCGTGCCGACGTAGAGGAGGATCGTCGAGAGGTTCTCCACACTGCCGATGAGCAGGAGGCCGACTCCGACGCCCAGCGTTGCCAGCAGTGCGACCCGGAATGGGTTGTGGATCTTCATGCCGCAAGACTCCCGCCTCAGCGGGCGTTCGTGCCCGTGACGTCAGGATACTGACGACGACGGCCTCCCTTGCGCGCGACGGGCCTCGCCGAGAACTTTCAGCCGCCCTCCGATACTCTGGAACGTCGATTCTTCGGTGGCGCCCGAGCTGCCGGTGGGGATGGTGTGAAGCGTGAGATTCGTCTGGGCTGTGGTGGCGTTCGTCATCGCGGCCGTCATGATCGGTGCCGGAATCGCTCAGAGGACGGTGTTCCAGGGCCCGTCCGAGGCCTCGGCGACCGTTCAGACCGAGGGGACGTCGGCGTACACGCTCGTCGACGGCGCGCTGTTGACCAGCGTGCCGGGCGCCCAGACACTGCGCGTCGAGGGCGACGGCGAGGTGTTCGCCGCCTACGGCCGCACCGCCGACATGCGGGCGTGGCTCGCGGACGTGCCTTACACCGCCGTGACCGTCGACGGCGAGGGCGTCGTGCAGACCAGTGAGGTGGAGCCGACCGTGACGGCGACCACCCCCGCCGCGGCGGGGCGCAGCCCCATCGACTCCGACCTGTGGCTCGACGAGTACGAGCAGACCGGAACGCTGTCGGCCACCCTGCAGTTGCCGAGCGAGATGAGCGTCCTCATCGCCTCCGACGGAACCGCCCCCGCTCCCGCCAACGTGAGCGTCAGCTGGCCCGTCGACGACTCCACCCCGTGGGCCGGTCCCCTCATCGTCGGTGGGGGCATCGTGCTGCTCGTCGGCCTCGTGCTCTATCTCCTCGGCATCCGGCACGTGCGCCGCTCTCGTCGTCCGCGCCGCAAGGGGTTGCCCTTGCCCGTCACGGAGCCGATCTCGATGGTCGGCGATGCTGACGCGAAGGGCGTCATCAGCGAAAGTCCCGGCCGACGCGGGACGCGTGGCCGCGGAGCCCTCGGCGGACGCCGGGCGTTCATCGCGGTGCCCGCCCTCGGCGTCTCGGTCGCCCTCCTCGCGGGCTGCTCCGCCGACGCGTGGCCGCAGTTCGCCGCTCCGGAGACGCCGAGTCCCACACCGACCGTGATCGTCCCCGAGGGGCAGTTCCCGCCCGCCGTCACCGAGGCGCAGGCGCAGCGCATCGTGTCGCGCGTGTCGTCGACCGTCGCGCAGGCGGATGCCGCCCTCGACGCGACGGCTGCTGCGGAGCGCCTCGCCGGTCCGGCGCTGGCCGAACGGCAGACCAACTACACCCTGCGTGCGGCGATCCCCGACCGGGCCGCGCTGCCGGCGATCCCCGCCGAGCCGGTGCAGATCGTGCTCCCGCAGACCACGGGCGCCTGGCCGCGCACGCTCATGACCGTCGTGGAGTCCGCGGATGCCGCGACGCCGACGACGACGATCATGATGATGACGCAGGAGACGCCCTGGGACGAGTACAAGGCGTCCTACGTCGGCAACCTCGAGGCTTCCACCAATCTGCCCGAGCTCGCCGCCCCCTACGTCGGAGCGACGCAGGTGCCGCCGGACTCGAGCTTCCTCGTGCTGGCACCCGAGAAGGTCGCCGCGGCATACGCCGACATCATCAACAACGGGCAGAACAGCGCGTCGTGGTCGATGTTCGACACCGCCAACGACCTGCTGCTGTCGGCGATCCAGGACAACAAGACGAAGCGCACCGACGAGTTGAATCAGACGGGTGCGGGAACGGCGGAGATCAGCTTCGCGGCGTCCGCCGGACCCGCGACCCCGATCGCCCTCGCGACGCTCGACACCGGTGCGATCGTCGCGGTCAACGTCTACGAGAGCGACACCGCGAAGCCGACCAACGCCGACGCGGTCATCAAGCTCGACAACAACCCCGCGGTCAAGGCCCTCACCGGGGTCGACCAGTCCGCGACCGGATTCACCACGACCTACTCCGACCAGGTGTTCTTCTACGTGCCCAGCCAGGGCTCGGAGGATCAGATCCGCCTGCTCGGTTACCGATCCAGCCTCCTCGAAGCGAAGGTGTCCCCGTGAGCACTCCCGCCCCCGGTTCCGTCCTGCGCGGTGCCGTCGACCTCTCGTCGCTGCGCAACCGCCCGCAGCCGCCCGCGCCCGCGTCTGCCGACGCCCCGGCGAGCGGCGGGGTGACCCCCCTCGTCTTCGATGTGACGGATGCCACTTTCGGCGACGTGCTCGAGCTCTCGCGCACCGTTCCGGTCGTCATCGACCTGTGGGCCGAGTGGTGCGCGCCGTGCAAGCAGCTGAGTCCCGTGCTCGAGAAGGTCGTCACCGAGCTCGGCGGACGCCTCGTCCTCGCCAAGGTCGACGTCGACGCCAACCCGCAGCTGGCGCAGGGTTTCCGCGCGCAGTCCATCCCGATGGTCCTCGCGCTCGTCGCGGGCCAGCCCGTTCCGCTGTTCACGGGGGCAGTGCCCGAGGAGCAGGTTCGCGAGGTGTTCGCCCAGCTCCTGCAGCTCGCCGCTCAGCACGGTGTGACGGGTACCGTGCCGGCAGAGGGGGCTGCGCCCGCAGAGGCGCCCGGCGAAGAGCCCCTCCCGCCGCTGCACGCCGAGGCGTTCGCCGCCATCGAGGAGGGCGACTACGCCCGCGCCGTGGCCGCCTACGAGAAGGCCCTCGTCGAGGATCCCCGCGATGCCGACGCCCGCGCCGGTCTCGGGCAGGTGCGCCTGCTCGCTCGCGTACAGGACGCTGATCTGCAGGCCGCACGCGCGGCTGCCGCAGCGTCGCCCACCGGGATCGAGGCGCAGTTGCTCGTCGCCGACCTCGATGTCGTCGGCGGGCACGTCGACGACGCGTTCGGGCGACTGCTCGAACTGTTCTCGGTGCTTCCCACGGACGAGCGCGCCCCCGTGCGGGAGCGTCTGCTCGAGCTGTTCGGCCTCGTCGGCGACGACGACGCCCGCGTCATCCGCGCGCGCACCCGCTTGGCATCCCTGCTCTTCTGACCCCAGAACGCGGCGGATCATCGCCCGCGCGCCACGCACGAAGGCCCCGTCCGAGGACGGGGCCTTCGTCGTTCAGGTGTCAGGCGTCGGCGCGGTGGTGCAGCCAGAGCACGCCGAGCGGCGGGAGCGTCAACGTCGCGTTGCCGCGCGCGTCAGTCGTCACGGCGCCGAGGTTGCCCTGACCGGACCCGCCGAACGCCCCGGCGTCGCTGTTCAACACCTCGGTCCACGTGCCCGCCTCGGGGAGGTCGAGCGGGAAGTCGCCGAGGGGGACACCCGAGAAGTTGCAGATGACGGCGACGGTGTTGCCGTGGTGGTCGCGGCGAGCGAAGGCGAGCACGTTCGGGTTCCACGCCGGAGCGCCGAGGCGCGAGAACGCGGCGCCGTCGTGATCGCGCGACCACAGGGCAGCCTGGTCCTTGTAGACGCGGTTGAGCTCGGCGACGAAGTCGTGCAGCTGCCGGTGCGCGGGCTGGTCGAGCATCCACCAGTCGAGGCTGCGCGACTCGGACCACTCCGACATCTGGCCGAATTCCTGGCCCATGAACAGCAGCTGCTTGCCCGGATGGCCCCACATGTACGCGAGGAACGCGCGCATGTTCGCAAGTTTCTGCCAGTGATCTCCCGGCATCCGTCCGAAGAGGCTGCCCTTGCCGTGCACGACCTCGTCGTGGCTGATCGGCAGGATGAAGTTCTCGCTGAAGGCGTAGACGAACGAGAACGACAGTTCTCCTTCGTGATGCGAGCGGTACATGGGGTCACGCCCGATGTACTGCAGCGAGTCGTTCATCCAGCCCATGTTCCACTTGAAGCCGAAGCCCAGACCCGCCGCAGAGGTCGGCGCGGTCACTCCGGGGAAGCTGGTCGATTCTTCGGCGATGAGAGCGATGCCCGGGTAGCGCTTGTACGAAGTCGCGTTCACCTCCTGGAGGAAGCGGATCGCCTCGAGGTTCTCGCGGCCGCCGAACTGGTTGGGCGCCCATTCTCCGTCGTTGCGGGAGTAGTCGAGATAGAGCATGGATGCCACGGCATCCACGCGGAGTCCATCGACGTGGAACTCCTCGAACCAGTACAGCGCGTTCGCGACGAGGAAGTTGCGCACCTCGTTGCGGCCGTAGTCGAAGATCAGCGTTCCCCAGTCCTTGTGCTCGCCGCGGCGCGGGTCGGGGTGCTCGTAGAGCGCTTCGCCGTCGAAGCGGGCGAGGGCGAAGTCGTCTTTGGGGAAGTGCCCGGGCACCCAGTCCATGATGACGCCGATGTCGGCCTGGTGCAGGCGGTCGATCAAGTACCGCAGGTCGTCGGGGTTTCCGAAGCGGCTGGTCGGCGCGTAGTACCCGGACACCTGATAACCCCACGATCCGCCGAAGGGATGCTCGGACAGGGGGAGGAACTCGACGTGCGTGAAGCCCTGCGCGCCCACGTAGTCGATGATCTGATCGGCCGCGTCACGGTACGACAGACCCTGCTTCCACGAACCGAGGTGCAGCTCGTAGATCGACATCGGGCGATCGATCGGGGCGGTGGAGGAGCGGTGCGCGATCCACGCGTCGTCCGACCAGCTGTAGTCCGACTCGGTGACGACCGACGCCGTCGCGGGCGGCACCTCGGCGAGGCGCGCCATCGGGTCGGCCTTCTCGATCCACTGACCGCCGCGGGTGAGGATCTCGAACTTGTACCGGGTGCCCGCCCCGATGGCCGGGATGAACACCTCCCACACGCCGCTGCCGCCCATCGAGCGCATCGCGCTGCCCGAGCCGTCCCAGCCGTTGAAGTCGCCGATCACGCGCAGAGCGCGCGCGTCAGGTGCCCAGACCGTGAAAGCCACGCCCTGGGAACCGTCGAGTTCGCGCACGTGCGCTCCGAGGACGCGCCACAGCTCTTCGTGGCGCCCCTCCGAGACGAGGTGGAGATCGAGTTCGCCGATGGAGGGCGCATGCCGGTAGCCGTCGTCGGCGACGTGCTCCGCGCCCTCGTAGCTCGCGCGCACGACGTACGCACCGGGGAAGTCCTCGGTGTGCGCCTCCCAGATGCCACCGCGCAGGTGCTCCAACGCCACGCTCCGACCGTCGGGGAACTCGGCGACGACCTCGCGAGCGAGGGGACGCCGCGAACGGATCACCCATCCGTCGCCGCTCTCGTGCACGCCCAGCACGCTGTGCGGGTCGTGGTGGGCACCGTGGGCGACGGCATCCAGGATCTCAGCGGGAAGCGGGGTCATCGGTTCTCCTTGACGTGCAGGATGTGCACGGGCTCGTTGAAGGCGTCGAGACGCACGAAGTTGTGGTCGGCCCAGGTCCACACCTGGCCGGTCACGAGGTCTTCGACGTCGTACGACGCGCCCGGCTCGATGCCGAAGACGGTCGTGTCGAGGTGGACGGTCGTCTCTCGGGCGGAATGCGGGTCGACGTTGGCCACGACGATGATCGTGTCGGAGGCGCCGGTCGGCGACAACGCGGCGGGCAGGTGCTTGGAGTACACCAGGATCGCGTCGTCGTCGCTCCAGTGCACGTCGAGGTTGCGCAGCTGGCGGAGCGCCGGGTGGGCCCGTCGCGCCGCGTTGAGCATGCGCAGGTACGGGGCGATCGAGTGGCCGGAGGCCTCGGCGCCCTCCCAGTCGCGGAACTTGTACTCGTACTTCTCGTTGTCGATGTTCTCTTCGGAACCCGGGCGCGCGACGTTCTCGATGAGTTCGTACCCCGCGTACACGCCGTACGTCGGCGCAGCGGTCGCGGCGATGGCGGCGCGGATCTTGTACGCCGGCCGACCGCCGTACTGCAGGTACTCGGTGAGGATGTCGGGGGTGTTCACGAAGAGGTTCGGACGCAGGAAATCGTCGGTCTCGTGGGCCAGGGCGCTGAGGAACTCCTCGAGCTCCTCCTTCGTGTTCCGCCAGGTGAAGTACGTGTAGCTCTGCTGGAAACCGGCCATGGCCAGGCCCTGCATGGGAGCGGGGCGCGTGAAGGCCTCCGCGAGGAAGACCGCGTCGGGCTCCTCGGCGCTGACCGTGGCGATGAGCCACTCCCAGAACTGCAGGGGCTTGGTGTGCGGGTTGTCGACACGGAAGATGGTCACCCCCTGGGCGATCCAGTGGCGCACGATGCGCAGCACCTCGGCCCGGATGCCGTCGGGGTCGTTGTCGAAGTTGACCGGGTAGATGTCCTGGTACTTCTTCGGCGGGTTCTCGGCGAACGCGATGGACCCGTCGGGCAGTGTCGTGAACCATTCGGGGTGCTCCGCGACCCAGGGGTGGTCGGGCGAGGCCTGGAGCGCGAGGTCGAGGGCGATCTCGAGGCCGTTCTCGCGCGCCGCCGCCACGAACGCCCGGAAGTCGTCGAGGGTGCCGAGGTCGGGGTGGACCGTGTCGTGACCGCCCGCGGCACCGCCGATGGCCCACGGCGAACCCGGGTCGCCCGGCTGGGTGACCAGGGTGTTGTTGGGACCCTTGCGGTTGGTCTCGCCGATCGGATGGATGGGCGGCAGGTAGAGCACGTCGAATCCCATGCCGGCGACGCCGGGGAGACGGTCGACGGCGGTGCGGAACGTGCCGCTGACCACCGAGCCGTCTTCCGCGCGCGTCGCGCCCTCGGAGCGCGGGAAGAACTCGTACCAGGCGCCGACACCCGCGCGCTCGCGCTCGACGAGCAGCTCGGCCTCGCGGCCGACCGAGACCAGGCCCATCATCGGGCGCGCGGCGAACAGCGCGGCGATCGCGGGATCGCGCACGATCGACAGGGCGACGTCGTCGTGGACCTCCGGGTCGCGCAGCGCGCGTGCGGCCTCGTAGAGCGCGTCCTTGTCGGCGCCGGGGCGCTTCTTCTCTCCGCGCGCGCGGTCGAAGAGGGCCGCACCCATCTCACGCATGAGCGCGCTGTCGACACCGGCGGCGATCTTCACCTCGGCGGCGTGCTCCCACGTCGCGAAGTCGTCGGCGAAGGACTCGAACCGGAACCGCCACACGCCCTGCTCGAGCGGGACCACCACGACGGACCAGCGGTCGAATCCGTCGTCGAGGGGACTGAGGCGATGCAGCGACTCGTCGCCTGAGGGCGAGAACAGGCGCACGTTGACACCGATGCGATCGTGCCCCTCGCGAAAGGCGGTGACCGTGAACGGCACGGCTTCACCGACGTAGGCCGACGGGCGGAAGGCTCCGCCGGGCACGCTCGGATGCGGAAGCGCCATCGGGATGCGCGGTGTGACCACGCGGCGGGACGTGGGCGTCGGCTTCACCGCACGCACGGGGATCGAGGCGGCGCTGCGCCAGGGCAGCTCGGGCGAGGGAGTCGTCGTGGTGGCCACGGTCCGAACCTACCGCGGGGCGCCGACGTTGCCGCATCGTTTCGTACGGCCTTGACAGCGACGCGTGATCAGTCGACGCGGAACAGACGCATCGACGCACCTGCGAGGGGGATGACATCGCCCGGCGCGAACGTCGTGCGGGCGTCGGAGGGCGTCTCGTCGGCACTGGACCACAGCTCGACGAACACGGCGTCGTCGAGGTCGGGGAGCACGATGTCGGTCGGGCGCTCCGTGCCGTGGATGACCAGCAGCACGCGGTTGGGCGCCTCGAGCTCGGGAGTCGAGGTCGCGAGGTACTGCAGCGTGCGGTGGGCCGGGTCGTTCCACCGGTCGCTCGACATGGTCTGGCCGTGCTCGTCGAACCATTCCATCACCGAGGCCGAGGGGATCTCCTCCCCGAGCCGCGCGAAGCGCTGGGGACGCAACGCCGGATTCTCGCGACGGAGCTGGAGCAGTCTCTGCGTGTGGGCGAAGAGGTCGCGCTGCCACGGCGCCATCTCCCACGACAGCCAGGTGAGGGCCGAGTCGTGACAGTAGGCGTTGTTGTTGCCGCGCTGCGTGCGACCCATCTCGTCGCCGGCGGTGATCATCGGCACGCCCGCCGAGAGCAGGAGCGTGCCCATCAGGTTCCGCATCGCCGTCCGCCGTGTGGCGAGCACGCGTTCGTCGTCGGTCGGCCCCTCGGCCCCGTGATTGAACGAGCGGTTCGTGTCGGCCCCGTCACGGTTCTGCTCTCCGTTGCCGAGGTTGTGCTTGACGTCGTACGACACGAGATCGCGCAGGGTGAAGCCGTCGTGCGCCGTGACGAAGTTGACGCTCGCGAGCGGTCCCCGCTCCTCGCTGAAGGTGTTCGAGGAGCCGGCCAGACGCGTGGCGAACCCGCCGATCCCGACCGGGGCGGTGTCGGCGCGACGGGCGTAGTCGATGTCGCTCAGCCAGAAGTTGCGGACGCGGTCGCGGTAGCGGTCGTTCCATTCGAGCCAGCCGTCGCCGAAGTTGCCGGTCTGCCAGCCACCCATCCCGACGTCCCACGGCTCGGCGATGAGCTTCGTTCCCGACACGGCGGCTTCCTCGCGGATGGCGGTCAGCAGCGGGTGATCGGGGGTGAACGAATGCCGCTCGTCGCGGCCGAGGGTCACCGCGAGATCGAAGCGGAATCCGTCGATCTGCACCTCCTCGGACCAGTAGCGCACCGAGTCGAGCACGAGACGGGCCGCGGCATCGGTCGAGGTGTTGACGGCGTTGCCGCACCCGGTCTCGTCGATGTACGCGCCCTCGGCCGTCTGACGGTAGTACGACCGGTTGTCGATGCCGCGCAGGCTCGTGCGCGGTCCGCCGAGTCCCTCTTCGGCGGTGTGGTTGTAGACGACGTCGAGGATGACCTCGAGCCCCGCCTCGTGCAGCAGCTTGACCATCCCTTTGAACTCGCGGAGCACGGCCTCGGGCCCCTCCGCACGGTTGGCCGCGGTGGCGTACGGCGCGTGCGGGGTGAAGAAGTTCAGCGAGTTGTATCCCCAGTAGTTGGTGAGTCCGAGCTGGAGCAGGCGCGGTTCGGTCGCGAAGGCGTGCACGGGCAGCAGCTCGACGCTGGTGACGCCGAGCGAGAGCAGGTGCTCGATCATCGCGGGGTGTGCGAGGCCCGCGTACGTGCCGTGCAGGGCCGGGGGGATGAACGGATGCCGCTTGGTCAGGCCTTTCACATGCCCCTCGTAGATGACCGTGCGATCCAGCGGCACCCGCGGCTTGGCCGAGGAGCCCCAGTCGAAGGATCCGTCGACCACCACCGAACGCCAGTCGCCGAAGCTGCCCGACACGAGTCCGCGCGAGTAGGGATCGATGAGCAGCGACTGCGGGTTGAAGGTGTGGCCCGCACCGTGCGGACCTCCGACGCGGATGGCGTAGCGCGCGCCGGGCCGCAGCAGCGGCGTGGTGGCCTCGAAGACTCCGCCGCCGACGGGGGAGAGGGCGATCGTCTCGGTGGCCCAGTCGAGATCGACGTCGTCGAAGATCAGCAATTGCATCGCATCAGCCGACGCGGACCAGACGCGCAGCGTTCCGCCGTCGGGGCCGAGGCGCACACCGAGGTCGTCGAACGCGGGGCTCAGCAGAGCGGGAGGGGTCGCCAGGGCGGGCTCGGTGCGGACCATGCGTCTTAGGGTAGTGAAGGCAGCGGACAGCGTGAGGGGGACGTAGGGTGCAGGTCTACCTCGATCACGCCGCGACCACGCCCCTGCGCCCGGAAGCCCGCGACGCGTGGCTCGACGCGCACCGGGTGATAGGCAATCCGTCATCCATCCACGGAGCGGGCCAGGCGTCGCGTCGTCTGCTCGAAGACGCCCGGGACCAGCTCGCGGAGGTGCTCGGCTGCCAACCCATCGAGATCGTGTTCACCTCCGGCGGCACGGAGGCCGCCAACCTCGCCCTGAAGGGCCTGTGGTGGTCGCGGACCGAGGGGACGGATGCCGTGGTGCTCCCCGACGGAGAGCACCACGCCACGCTCGACGTCGTCGCCTGGCTCGCCGCGGCCGAGCGGGCGATCGTCCGCGCCGTGCCGCTGGACGGGCTCGGCCGGATCGACGCCGAAGCCTTCGGCGCCGCCCTGCCCGGGGCCGGCCTCGCCACCGCAGTCGTGGCCAACAACGAGGTGGGGACCCTTCAGAATGCCGCTGCCCTGGCCCGCGTGGCGTCCGAGGCCGGCGTACCCCTGCACCTCGATGCCGTCTCCGCGCTGGGGCAGGTCGCGGTCGACTTCGCCGCATGGCGCGGGGGAGGCACGACCCCCGGGGGTCTCGCGGCGATGTCGGTCTCGGCACACAAGGTCGGAGGTCCCGTCGGAGTGGGCGCGGCGGTGGTGTCCCGGCACGCGCGGCTGACGCCTCTGATGCACGGCGGCGGCCAGCAGCGGGGTCTGCGCGCCGGGACCCAGGATGTGGCGGGGGCGGCCGCGTTCGCTGCGGCGGCCCACGCCGCCGAGGCCGAACGCGTGCGTGAGTCGGAGCGGGTCGTCGCCCTCCGCGAGCGGTTGGTCGACGGCATCCGCTCGTCGATTCCGCGGGCGCGTCTGCTGGGCGACCCCGACGGTCGGCTTCCCGGGAACGCGCACGTGCTGTTCCCGGATGCCGCCGGCGAGACGCTGCTGTTCCTGCTCGACATGGCGGGGATCGCGGTGTCGACGGGATCGGCGTGCCAAGCCGGCGTGGCCGAGCCGTCGCACGTCGTCCTGGCCCTCGGCCTCGACGATCGGGCGGCGCGTTCGGTGCTGCGCTTCACCCTCGGATACACCTCCACCCCGTCCGACGTGGACGCCGTGCTCGCCCGCCTGCCCGAGGCGTACGCCCGCGCCGTGGCATCCGGCGCTCGTTCAGCGCCACGTTCGTAGACTGGGTCGATGCGAGTTCTGGCGGCGATGAGTGGTGGGGTCGACTCCGCGGTGGCGGCGGCCCGGGCCGTCGAGGCGGGACACGACGTCGTCGGAGTGCACCTCGCGCTCTCGCGCGCCGGAGGCACCCTTCGCGCGGGCAGTCGCGGATGCTGCACGATCGAGGACGCGATGGACGCGCGCCGCGCCGCCGACAAGCTCGGGATGCCGTTCTACGTGTGGGACTTCTCGGAGCGCTTCCGCGACGACGTGATCGACGACTTCGTGGCCGAGTACCGCGCCGGTCGCACCCCGAACCCCTGCATGCGGTGCAACGAGAAGATCAAGTTCGCCGCCCTGCTGGAGCGCGCGCTCGAGCTCGGCTTCGACGCCGTGTGCACGGGGCACTACGCCACGCTCGTCGACACGCCCGCGGGTCGCGAACTGCACCGCGCGTCCGACAACGCCAAGGACCAGTCGTACGTGCTGGGCGTGCTCACCGCCGAGCAGCTCGCGCACACCTACTTCCCCCTGGGGTCCACGCCGTCCAAGGCGCTCGTGCGCGCGGAGGCGGAAGCGCGCGGACTCTCGGTGGCGCAGAAGCCCGACAGTCATGACATCTGCTTCATCCCCGATGGCGACACGCGCGGATGGCTCGCCGACAGGGTGGGGGCGGAGCGCGGTGAGATCCTCGACCGCACCGGCGCCGTGATCGGTTCTCACGAGGGCGCTCACGCCTTCACCGTCGGACAGCGCCGCGGTCTGCAGCTGGGCGTTCCGGCGGCCGACGGAAAGCCCCGCTTCGTGCTCGAGGTGCGGCCGGTGAACAACACCGTCGTGGTCGGCCCGAAAGAGGCGCTCGCCTGCTCCGAGATCGCGGGGGAGCGTTTCACCTGGGCCGGACGCGCACCGTCGACCGAGTCGTTCGCCTGCGACGTGCAGATCCGAGCCCACGCCGACCCCGTCCCGGCGGTCGCGTCGCTCGTGGACGACCTGCTCACGGTGCGCCCCGACACGCCCTTCGACGGCGTCGCGCCCGGGCAGACGGCGGTGCTCTACGACGGCACGCGCGTGGTCGGGCAGTTCACGATCGACCGGACCGTGTCTGCGGTTCCGGTCGACGCCTGAGCCGGGGCCTTCCGTTTTCGACCCGGCAGGTGTGATCGTGGGAGGGCGGTGGATGAGCGGCCGGTGCCGTCTCCGTTGGGGGTCCTCCTTTCGTCCCGGGCCCTTCGCTCGTCACCCGGGCGCCGGGCCATTCCGACACAGCAAGGCCCCCGGACGATGTCGGAGCCCGTCCCTAAGCTGAGACGGTGACTTCCCCCGACCAGCTTCCCGACCTTTCCCTCGACGACGCTCGTGTCGAGGCAGCCGACCTCACCCAGCGCATCGTCGGTGCGCGCGAGGCGTATTACGGGCGCGACGCCGAGCTCGTCGACGACTCCACCTACGACGGCTGGATGCACCGGCTCGAAGCCCTCGAACGGCTGCACCCCGAGCTGCAGGGGCAGGACAGCCCGACCCTGTCGGTGGGCGCGGCCGAGGCGACCGACCTCGCCACCATCGAGCACGCCGAGCGCATGCTCAGCCTCGACAACGTCTTCTCACCCGACGAGCTGCGCGAGTGGGCGGTCAAGACCGAGGCCGCCGCCGGGCGGAAGGTGCACTGGCTCAGCGAACTCAAGATCGACGGCCTGGCGATCAGCCTGCGCTACGAGAACGGCGAACTGACCTCGGCGGCGACCCGCGGCGACGGGCGTGTCGGCGAGATCGTGACCGACAATGCCCTGCGCGTGTCGGGGGTCCCGCGCCGGCTGAGCGGCGAGGGCCACCCGGCGCTCGTCGAGGTACGCGGCGAGGTCTTCATCCCGGTCGCGAAGTTCGAGAACCTCAACCGTCTGCAGGGGGAGTACCGCGATCGCGCGGTCGCCGAGGCCCGCGAACGCGCGGCGGGCCGTCGGGGTGCGCGCGCCTTCGACGACGAGAAGGCCGAGATCGCCGCCGCCCGACGCTTCCCCGCGTTCGCCAATCCGCGGAATGCCGCGAGCGGCGGACTCCGTCAGCAGATCGAGAAGAAGTCCGGGCTCGAGCTCGAAGCGGGTCTGGCCCGCATCGATTCGCTCGCGCTCTACGTCCACGGGATCGGCGCGTGGCCCGACCCGCCCGTGGCCGCGCAGAGCGAGATCTACGATCTCCTCGGGTCGTGGGGATTGCCCACGTCCCCGTACAGCCGGGTCGAGTCGAGCATCGACGGCGTCCTCTCGTTCGTCGCTCAGCACGGTGAGCACCGGCACGACGTCGAGCACGAGATCGACGGCGTCGTCGTCAAGGTCGACGAACTCGCGCTTCACGACGAGCTCGGGGCGACCAGCCGCGCTCCGCGCTGGGCCATCGCCTACAAGTACCCGCCGGAACAGGTCAACACGAAGCTGCTCGACATCGTCGTCTCGGTCGGGCGGACGGGCAGGGCGACGCCGTTCGCCGTGATGGAGCCGGCGAAGGTGGCGGGCAGCGTCGTGCGGCAGGCCACCCTGCACAACCAGGACGTCGTGAAGGTGAAGGGCGTCCTCATCGGCGACACCGTCGTGCTGCGCAAGGCCGGCGACGTCATTCCCGAGGTGCTCGGGCCAGTGGTCGAGCTGCGCGATGGGAGCGAGCGCGCCTTCGTCATGCCCGCCGACTGCCCCGAGTGCGGCACGCCGCTGCGGCCCGCGAAGGAGGGTGACATCGATCTGCGGTGCCCCAACGCGCGGTCGTGCCCCGCGCAGGTGCGAGGGCGGGTCGAGCACATCGGCTCGCGCGGCGCCCTCGACATCGAGGCCCTCGGCGAGGTCACGGCCGCAGCCCTCACACAGCCCGAGGTGCCCGAGCGACCGCCCCTCGACACGGAGGCCGGGTTGTTCGACCTGACGATCGAGGAACTCGTGCCCATCGAGGTGGTCGTCCGCGAGTCCGAAACCGGCGAGCGCAAGATCGATCCCGACACCGGCGAACTGGTGCGACGAGCTCCCTTCCAGAAGCTCGGCCCCGCGTCGTACCCGCCGGGCAGCGAAGACCTCGACGCCGCTGAACGGCGACGCCGCGGCATCCGGAAAGACTTCCGCGAGGTGCTCCCGTCGGAACAGGCCATCAAGCTGGTCGCCGAGCTCCAGAAGGCCAAGACGAAAGACCTCTGGCGTCTGCTCGTATCGCTCAACATCCGTCATGTCGGACCGGTTGCCGCCCGCGCCCTCGCGCAGTGGTTCGGCTCGCTCGACGCCATACGTACTGCCTCGCGCGACGAGCTCGCCGCCGTTGAAGGGGTGGGCGGCATCATCGCCGATGCGGTGATCGACTGGTTCGAGGTCGACTGGCACCGAGAGATCGTCGACCGGTGGCAGGGCGCCGGCGTGCGCTTCTCGATCCCGGGCCATCCCGGCCCGGGAGCCGCGGCAACCGCGGGCGGAGTGCTGGCGGGCATCACGGTGGTGGCGACGGGTTCGCTCGAGGGCTACACGCGCGAGGGCGCGCAGGAGGCGATCATCTCCGCCGGCGGCAAGGCGGCGTCGAGCGTGTCGAAGAAGACCGACTTCGTCGCGGCGGGCCCGGGGGCCGGGTCCAAACTGGCAAAGGCCGAAGAGCTCGGGCTGCGGATTCTGGATGCCGCACAGTTCCGCATCCTCGTCGAGCAGGGTCCCGCGGCGCTCGACGGTGGTGAAGATGCGGCCGGCGGGAACGCGACGGGCGAGGTCTCGGACGGCGAGGTCTCGGACGGCGAGGTCTCGGCCGGTGAGAACACAACCGAGGGGGACACGACCGACGAGAACACGACCGAAGGGGAGACGACCGGCGAGAACGCCACCGGCGAGAACACGGCCGATGAGAGCACGGCCGATGAGAACACGGCCGATGAGAACGATGGCGGTTCCCCCGAGTGAGCGCCTTCGGGCGGGGTCGATGCCGGGGCGCGACAGCTCCCGCTCGACGGCTCAGTCCGACAGCAGCCTGTCCCGCACCTCCCTGCGCAGCACTTTGCCGATGAGCGAGCGCGGGAGATCCTCCACGACGACGACGCGCTTGGGCACTTTGTAGGGCGTCAGGATCCCGCGCGCGAACGCGCGGACGGCTTCCCCGTCGAACGTGTCGGGGTCCGAGGCGACGACCGCCGCGACGACCTGCTCGCCGGAATGCTCGTCGGGCAGCCCCACGACCGCGACATCGGTCACGGACGGGTGCTGACGCAGCACGCTCTCGACCTCGGTCGGGGCGACGTTGAACCCGCCCGTAATGATCAATTCCTTGATGCGGTCGACGATGCGGACGAAGCCCGCCTCGTCGATCGTGACGATGTCACCCGTGCGGAACCAGTCGTCGACGAACACCGCCGCGGTCTCTTCGGGCTTGCCGTAGTACCCGCGGAACACCTGCGGCCCGCGCACGAGGAGTTCGCCGCGCTCGACGTCGGTGTGAGGGTCGTCGGGGTCGACGACCCGGCACTCCGTTCCCGGCAGGGGTAGCCCGACCGTACCGGCGACGCGATTGTCGGCGACCGGGTTCGCCATCAGCACGGGGGAGCACTCGCTGAGGCCGTAGCCCTCGACGAGGAATCCGCCCGTGGCCTTCTCGAACGGCACGACGAGCTCGTGCGGCAGAGCCATGGCGCCCGAGATGGCCACGTCTGTGCCCGCGAGCGAGACGCCCCGCTCCTGCGCGGCCGTCAGGAGGCGGTCGGCGATGGGGGGCACGAGGGGGAGGAACGTGGCCGGGTGCTTCTTCGTCGCGGCGAGCACCAGATCGGGGTCGAACTTCGGGAAGAGCACCAGACGCGCGCCCATCGACATGGCGAACGTGAGGCACAGCGTGAGGCCGTAGGCGTGGAACATGGGCAGGACCGCGTAGACCACGCAGCCCTCGCCGCGGACGATCTGTGGAACCCAGGCCCGCGCCTGAGCGGCGTTCGCGAGGAGGTTCGCGTGGGTGAGCATGGCACCCTTCGGGGTGCCCGTCGTGCCGCTCGTGTACTGGATGATCGCGAGGTCGTCGGCCGCGGGGCGGGGATGCGTGGCCGGAAGCGCCGGGTTGCGGACGAGAGCGTCCCACTCGGTCGCGCCCTTCGTCTTCGCGTGGAGTGCCGAACGCGACTCCCGCGCCCGGGCGACGGGGAGTCGCAGGGCCAGACGCGTCTTCAACGGCATCGCGCGGGTCACATCGACCGAGACGAGCGTGTCGACGCGGAGATCGGCCGGGAACTCCTGCACCGTCGCGACGATCTTGCTCCACACGATCGCGTGCTTCGCGCCATGATCTTCGAACTGCTTGCGCAGTTCCCGCGGGGTGTAGAGCGGATTGTGCTCGACGACCACCGCGCCGAGGCGGAGCACAGCGTAGAAGGCGACGATGTGCTGCGGACAGTTCGGCAGCACGATGGCGACGGGATCCCCCGCGCGGACGCCGTGGGCCGCGAGGGCGCCGGCCGCGCGGGCGATCTGGTCGGAGAGTTCGGCGTAGCTCGTCTCGCGTCCGAAGAACTGCAGGGCAGGGGCATCCGGGTAATCGCGGACGGACGCCTCGACGATGTCGATGAGCGAACCGCTCTGCGGCGGCAGGTCTTCCGGCACCCCCGCGGCGTAGCTCGTGGTCCAGGGTCGCGGCGGATCGAAGCTCGTCACCCGGTCAGCCTAAGACGTGGGTCGCGTCCGTCGCCCGACCCGTCCACAGCCGGGGCGGAACGATCCCGCACCCGTCCGTGGGGAGGCGAGGGAATCGGTGCGTGAGGGATCCACAGCGGTCCCGAGTGCCGTCGACGCGCGAACTAGACTCGACGGGTGTCTGAAATCACTCCTGATCTCGTGCGCCATCTCGGTGTGCTCGCTCGGATCCAGTTGAGCGACGAAGAGGTGCAGAGCCTCACCGGCCAACTGGATGCCATCGTCGACAACATCGCGAAGGTGTCCGAGGTCGCGACCCCGGATGTCGTCGCGACGAGCCACCCGATCCCGCTCGAGAACGTCTTCCGTCCCGACGTCGTGCAGCAGCAGCTCACGCGCGAGCAGGTGCTGCAGAACGCGCCCGACCAGGCCGACGGGCGCTTCCGCGTCAGCGCGATCCTGGGGGAGGAACAGTGACCGGCGACGCCGCCTCGACCACCGACCGCGTGCGCACCGCCTCCGCGACGAAGGAGCACCGACGATGAGTGATCTCACCCGCCTGACCGCCGCCCAGCTGGCCGCGAGGCTCTCGGCATCCGAGGTGTCCAGCGTCGAAGCCACGCAGGCGCACCTCGACCGCATCGCCGCCGTCGACGGTGACGTCCACGCCTTCCTCCACGTCAGCGACCACGCCCTCGACGTCGCACGAGACATCGACCGCCGTCGCGCTGCCGGTGAGCAGCTGCACGAGCTGGCCGGTGTTCCCCTGGCCGTCAAAGACGTGCTCGTCACGACCGACATGCCCTCCACGAGCGGATCGAAGATCCTCGAGGGGTACATGTCGCCCTACGACGCCACGGTCGTCTCGCGCTCACGCGCCGCGGGCCTGGTGCCGCTGGGCAAGACCAACATGGACGAGTTCGCGATGGGATCCTCCACCGAATTCTCGGCCTACGGCCCGACGCGCAACCCGTGGGACCTCGACCGCATCCCCGGAGGCTCCGGCGGTGGGTCGGCTGCGGCGGTCGCGGCCTTCGAGGCGCCTCTCGCCCTCGGCTCCGACACGGGCGGTTCGATCCGCCAGCCCGCGCACGTCACCGGCACGGTGGGCCTCAAGCCCACGTACGGCGGAGTCAGCCGCTATGGCGCGATCGCGCTGGCATCCAGCCTCGACCAGGTGGGCCCGGTCGCCCGCACCGTGCTCGACGCGGGACTGCTGCACGACGTCATCGGCGGGTACGACGCGCACGACTCGACCTCGCTGTCCGACGCGTGGCCCTCGTTCGCCGCCGCCGCCCGCGAGGGGGCGAACGGCGAGGTCCTGAAGGGCCTGAAGGTCGGCGTCATCCGCGAGCTCGACGACCGCGGCTTCCAGAAGGGCGTGTCGGACTCCTTCCGCGCGTCGCTGGCGGCCATGGAGGACCATGGTGCCGAGATCGTCGAGATCAGCGCGCCGCACTTCGAGTACGGCGTCGCCGCGTATTACCTGATCCTCCCCGCCGAGGCGTCGAGCAACCTGGCGAAGTTCGACTCGGTGCGCTTCGGCATGAGGGTGACGCCGCAGGGCACCCCGACCGTCGAGAACGTCATGGCCGCGACGCGCGACGCCGGCTTCGGCCCCGAGGTCAAGCGCCGCATCATCCTCGGTACCTACGCCCTGTCGGCGGGCTATTACGACGCCTATTACGGCAGCGCCCAGAAGGTGCGCACGCTGATCCAGCAGGACTTCGACGCCGCCTTCGGCCAGGTCGACGTGATCGCCACCCCGTCGGCGCCGACCACCGCGTTCCGCCTCGGCGAGAAGATCGACGACCCGCTGCAGATGTACCTCAACGACGTCACCACGATCCCCGCGAACCTCGCGGGCGTCCCCGGCATCTCGATCCCCAGCGGCCTCGCCGCGGAGGACGGTCTGCCGGTCGGCATCCAGTTCCTCGCCCCCGCTCGCGAAGACGCCCGTCTGTACCGTGTCGGCGCGGCGCTCGAAGCGGTGCTGGTGGACCAGTGGGGCGCCCCGCTGCTCGACAAGGCCCCCTCTCTCACCCTTCGACAGGCTCAGGGACCGAAAGCAGGAATGATCTGATGGCGAAAGACGCCCTGATGGACTTCGATGAGGCGCTCGAACTGTTCGAGCCCGTCCTCGGCTTCGAGGTGCACGTCGAGTTGAACACCGCGACGAAGATGTTCTCCGCGGCGCCCAACCCCGCGCACGAGGCGAACCACGGCGCAGAGCCGAACACCCTCGTCGCGCCGGTCGACATGGGGCTGCCGGGTGCCCTCCCGGTGGTCAACGCCGAGGCCATCCGCTCCTCGATCAGCCTGGGCCTCGCCCTCGGTTGCTCGATCGCCCCGTCGAGCCGGTTCGCGCGGAAGAACTACTTCTACCCCGACCTCGGCAAGAACTACCAGATCTCGCAGTACGACGAGCCGATCGCCTTCGAGGGATCGGTCGAGGTCGAGCTCGAAGACGGCACGATCGTCACGGTCCCGATCGAGCGCGCGCACATGGAGGAGGACGCCGGCAAGCTCACCCACATGGGGGGCGCGACCGGTCGCATCCAGGGCGCGGAGTACTCGCTCGTCGACTACAACCGCGCCGGCGTTCCTCTCGTCGAGATCGTGACCAAGCCGATCTTCGGTGCGGAGCACTCCGCCCCCGCGCTGGCGAAGGCGTACGTCGCGACGATCCGCGACATCGTGCGCGGCCTCGGCATCTCGGAGGCCAAGCTCGAGCGCGGAAACCTCCGCTGCGACGCGAACGTTTCGCTGCGTCCCCGCGGCCAGGAGAAGCTCGGCACCCGCACCGAGACGAAGAACGTCAACTCGATGCGTTCGGTCGAGCGCGCGGTGCGGTACGAGATCCAGCGTCAGGCCGCGATCCTCGCGAAGGGCGGCACCATCACGCAGGAGACGCGGCACTGGCACGAAGACACCGGGCGCACCTCTCCGGGTCGTCCGAAGTCGGATGCCGACGACTACCGCTACTTCCCGGAGCCCGACCTGCTGCCCGTGGTCCCCGCCGCGGAGCTGATCGAGGAATTGCGCGCAGCCCTTCCCGAACCGCCGGCCGCCCGCCGTCGCCGGTTGAAGGCCGAGTGGGGCTTCACCGACCTCGAGTTCCAGGACGTCGCGAACGGCGGGCTGCTCGACGCCGTCGCCGACACGATCGCCGCCGGGGCCGCTCCCGCCTCTGCTCGCAAGTGGTGGACCGGTGAGATCACCCGCGTGGCCAACACCCAGGAGCGAGACGCTGCCGACCTGGTCTCGCCCGAGAACGTCGCCGCGCTGCAGAAGCTCGTGGACGCGGGGACCCTCACCGACAAACTCGCGCGCCAGGTGCTCGAGGGCGTCATCGCCGGCGAAGGAACCCCGCAAGAGGTCGTCGACGCGCGCGGTCTCGCGGTCGTCTCCGACGACGGAGCGCTCATCGCCGCGATCGACACCGCCCTCGCCGCCCAGCCCGACGTGCTCGCGAAGATCCGCGACGGCAAGGTGCAGGCTGCCGGCGCCGTCATCGGTGCGGTCATGAAGGCCATGAGAGGTCAGGCCGACGCCGCGCGCGTGCGTGAGCTCGTTCTGGAGCGCGCCGCCGCGCTGTAAGACACCGGATGCCACGACTCCTGCCGTCTCGGACGGTTCCGGGTCGTGGCATCCGTCGTTCCTGCCGAATGGCGCGCGATGTGCGCGTTCGGCGGGCGCGTGGCGGGCCGTACCCCGGGTGCGAGCGGTGGGCAGCGCAGTGGTGCGCAGGAGGTCCGTGATTCGCGCCGGCTCAGTGCGGCTCGCGCCGGTCCGCGGTGGAGACCTGTCCGGCCCGATGTCGGAGGTCCGGGGGAGAATGGATGCCATGGGACGCGGGGACGGCACGGGGCGCATCGTTTCGCGCCCCGACGCGGATGACACCGGCACCGGCATCCTTCACGTCGACATGGATGCGTTCTTCGCATCCGTCGCCGTCCTCGACGACCCCTCCCTGAGGGGCAAACCGCTGATCATCGGCGGATCCGAGGGACGCGGCGTCGTCTCGAGCGCGTCGTACGAGGCCCGCCGGTACGGTGTGAAATCGGCTATGCCCGTCGCTCTCGCCCTTCGTCTGTGTCCGACGGCGATCGTGGTCAACCCGCCCTACCACCGCTATACAGAGATGTCGCGTCAGGTGATGGCCCTCTTCCACGACGTCACGCCGCTGGTCGAACCCCTCTCGATCGACGAAGCCTTCCTCGACGTCCGCGGCGCACGGCGACTCTGGGGCAGCCCCGGCACGATCGCGCGGGAGCTTCGCGCCCGGGTGAAGGCCGAGACGGGTCTGACGTGCAGCATCGGTGTGGCGGCGACCAAGCACGTGGCGAAAATGGCCTCGACGATCTCGAAGCCCGACGGGTTGCTCGTCGTCGCCGCGGCCGAAACCGAGGCGTTTCTCCGGCCCCGTTCGGTCCGGGCGCTGTGGGGCGTCGGGCCGAAAGCGGCCGAGGCATTGGAGTCCCGCGGCATCCGGCTCGTGTCCGACATCCTCGACACGCCGCGGCACTCCCTGGACCAGGTGCTGGGAAGCGCGATGGGCGAACGGATCTGGCAGCTGTCGCGCGGCATCGATGCGCGTGAGGTGCACACGGGCCGCTCGGAGAAGAGCGTCGGTCACGAAGAGACCTTCCACACCGACATCTCCGACACCGCCACGCTTCACATCGAATTCCGGCGTCTCGCCGACCGCGTCGGCGCGCGGCTGCGCGCTCAGCAGTACGAGGCCTCGACCATCTCGATCAAGGTGCGCTTCTCGGACTTCACGACGCTGAGCCGCTCACGGACGCTGCCCGAGCCCACCTCGGTCGGCCAACGTGTCGGCGACGCGGCGATCGAGCTGTTCGATTCCATCGACCGTCGCCAGGCGGTGCGGCTCGTCGGCGTCCGCGGCGAAAAGCTCAAACCCGCGGCCATGGCTGCCACCCTCTGGGACGACGACGCCGAATGGCGCCGGGTCGAAGGCGCGCTCGACGGGGCCACGGCCCGATTCGGGCGGGGTGCGGTGACGCGGGGCTCTCTGCTGGGCCCGTCGCGGGGCGGGGGAGCGCTGCCGACGAACCCGCGTCCGTCGTACGACCATTGAGCAGTCGCGATGCGCCTGCCTCCCGCCGCCCTGAGACTCCTCACGCGGCATACGGGGACGGGTCGTCTCGACGGACTCGTGAGCCTCGGACGGGTGCGCAGCCGTGACGCCCTTCGGCGAGGGCGCTGAACCGCGCGGCGACAGGCGTCGCACGCGCGCGGGCCCGACGCAACGCCCCTTCGACGCGACCGACCCACGCGCTACGGTGGTGGACATGCCCAACCTCGCACTCGAACTCGGCAAGCAGTCCACCCACTTCGGCGTCTCCGCCGCCTACGGCGAGCAACAGGATGTCGACGGCGTGCGCATCGTCCCCGTCGCCCTCGTGTGGGCCGGTTACGGCGGCGGCTCCGACGAGCAGGGCAACGGTGGAGGTGGCGGGGGCGGATACACCCTGCCGCTCGGCGCCTACATCCGCCGTGGCGACGACCTCCGCTTCGACCCGAACCTCGTGTCTCTGCTCGCTGTCGGCATCCCGTTCGTGTGGGTCGCGGGTCGCGCGCTCAGCCGTGTCATCCGCGCCCTCAAGAAGTAACACCGACCCGGTCGACGCCGCCCTGGGGGCGGCAGTGGTCGCGCTTGCCGATCGCGTGCTCGCGATCGCCGCGCCCAACCCGGTGGTGGTCGTCGATGGCCGCAGTGGGGCTGGGAAGAGTTCTCTTGCGCGCCGGCTCGTCGCCGGCTGGCCCGGCCGGGGCCGCGTGCAGCTCGTCGCGCTCGATGACGTGTACCCGGGTTGGGACGGCCTCGCCGACGGCGTGGTTTACGCGCGCGAGAGCATCCTGCGCCCCCACGCGCGGGGGTTGATCGGCGTGTGGGAACGCTGGGATTGGGAGACGGAGGCGCGGGCCGAAGCTCACGCGGTCGACCCGTCGCTGCCCCTCGTCGTCGAAGGGTCGGGACTGCTCACGCCCGAGGTCGCCGCCCTCGCCGACGTGACGGTCTGGGTCGAGGCGCCCGGCCCGTCGCGAAAAGCGCGGGCGCTGAGCCGAGACGGTGAGACCTATCGTCCGCACTGGGATCGGTGGGCGCTTCAGGAAGACCGCCACATCGCTGCGGACGACCCCGCCTCGCTCGCGTCGGTGGTCGTCCGCGTGCCGTAGGCATGCTCGCCCGCGGCGCGTCGTCACCGGCGCATCATCGCGGTCAGGGGCGATCGAGCGCGGTCATCAGTCCGTCGAGGCGGTAGCCGATCCAGTCGTATACCCCGAAGCGTGGATCTTCGGGCTGGTGGTCGTCTTCGGTCTTGATGCCGAGCCGTGTCGCCAGCACGAGACGGACGGCCGACAGCGTGCGCATCCACGCCAGAGCCTCTCCTTCACCCAGTGCGACGGCTATCGTGGCATCTGGATCGCTGGTGGGGTCGAGGTCGGCGCCGTCGATCCCCAGTGTCCGTAGGACGGTCGCCGCATCCTGGCCTCGACGCTCGAGAAGGTCTCCCCCCGTGAGACGGCGGAACTCCTGACTCGCGGCCTCATCGTCCGGGTACGCATCGGGAAGCAACCGAGTCACGGCAGGATCGGTGGACGACCGGGTGTCGGCGAGGAGATCGCGGAACTGGCCGACGATGCCGGCGAGGTGCAGGGCCTCGAGTCCACTGATCTCGAGCACCACGATGCGCTCACTCACGCCGGGTCCTTTCTCACGGTGGCCCACAGGCCGAAATCGTGCATCGCCTGAGTGTGCGCCTCCATCACCTCGCGGGGGCCGCGCGCGACGACCGCGTGGCCGTCGTGGTGCACGGCGAGCATCAGACGGTGCGCGGTCGCGGCATCGAAGCCGAAGTAACTTCGGAAGACGTGCGCGACATAGCTCATCAGGTTCACGGGGTCGTTCCACACGACGGTCTGCCACGCGGAGGGGGGCTGTGATGACAGCGCGCTACCCGTTTCGGCATCGAGATCGGGCATGGCCAGGCCACCCATCACGCCCACCCGAGCTCGTGGAGCCGCTCGTCATCGATGCCGTAGAAGTGGGCGATCTCGTGCACGAGCGTCGTGTGGATCTCGTCTCGCAGCTCGTCTTCGTCTGCGCACGCCGCGAGGTGGGGCTCGCGGTAGAGGATGATGCGGTCGGGGAGTTCTCCGACCCCGTAGCGGTCGCGCTCGGTCAAGGCCCATCCGTCGTAGAGGCCCAGCAGGTCGAGGGAACCGTCTTCGGGGCGGTCCTCGACGACGAAGACGACGTTGTCGAGACCCTCGACCATGTCGTCGGGAAGCTGATCGAGCTCGTCGACCACGAGGCGTTCGAACGCCTCGGCGTCGAAGACGAGAGGGGGATGACCAGGGATGCCGTCATCGGCGGACGTCGTGGTCTGCGCGCGCTCGGACGAGGTCGTCACGTTCCCCGCATACGGTTCGTCGCCATCGTGCACGCGAGCCTCCCGGGGTCTGTGAAGCAGTGACCCGCTCCGGCGTCGGGTCGCTGCTCCGTCGTCGATTCTACGGGCGCGAGGTCGTCGCGGGCGGGGAATGCGAGAGCCCGGGGGACTGTGTCCGCCGGGCTCTCGTGGTGGAATGGGGTGGCTAACGGGACTTGAACCCGCGGCCCCCGCGACCACAACGCGGTGCTCTACCAACTGAGCTATAGCCACCATGTGTCTGCCGCAGCAGACAACTGAACGATTATGTCATACGTCCAGGGCGAACGACGACACGGCCGCCGTCGAAACGGTCTTCGCCTCGTCGCTCGTGGGACCGGGCTGGGGGACGAAGACCGCGGCGCGATAGTAGGCCAATTCGCGGATCGATTCGCGGATGTCGGCAAGGGCCCGATGGCCTCCGTGCTTGGCCGGCGCCTGGTAATAAGCGCGCGGATACCACCGACGTGAAAGCTCCTTGATGCTCGAAACGTCGACGTTCCGGTAGTGCAGCCACCGATCGACGCGCGGCATGTACTTCGCCAGGAACATGCGGTCGGTGCCGATCGTGTTGCCGGCGAGGGGTGCCTTGCCCTCGACCGGGGCGAAGCGCTGAATGTATTCGAGCGCCTGGAACTCGGCATCCGCGAGGCTCACGCCGTGCGGGATCTCGTCGAGCAGTCCCGAGGACCGGTGCATCTCGGTGACGAAGTCGCCCATGTTGGCCAGGGCGGAGTCGTCGGGCTTGATGACGATCTGGAAGCCGGGGTCGAGCACGTTCAGCTCGAAGTCGGTGATGACGACGGCGATCTCGACGAGTTCGTCGACCGCGAGGTCGAGACCCGTCATCTCGCAATCGATCCAGACGAGCCGGTCGTTCTCGGAGGCGTTTACCATCCCCCCATTCTAGTGAGGGGGCTCCGCGGGGGATCTGGTCCCCCAGACACGATTCGAACGTGTGACCGGCGGATTAGAAGGCCGCTGCTCTATCCACTGAGCTACTGGGGGTCGACTTCAGGATATCCGTCGTCGCCGACGCGCCGCACCAGCCCCTGGCGTGCCCGCCCGTGCGGGCGTAATCTCCCGCGCAACGAGAGCAAAGGAGCACTCATGTCGGAAACCGTGACCAAGCGTCTCTGGGTGGCCTACGGACCCGTCGGGGTCGTCGGGAAGATTCAGCAGGATGCCGAGGGATACAGCGTGCACATGGCGGGCAAGGACGAGCGACTCGGCGTGTACCCGTCGATGGAGATCGCCAAGAACGCCCTGCACTCCCACCTGAAGCCCGGGAGCGACCGGCCGGAGTTCCGGGAGCACTGACGGTCGCCGCGACTCCCGGGTGCGGATGGCCCCGCCCGGGGGCGCGTGATCCGGGCGGTCGAGTCTCGCACGCGGGAGCGGACACCGCCCCGCCTCATACGCCGGCGCGGACATCGCGCGTGCCTTATACGCGGGTGAGCCGCCGCGTGCGAGGAGTCGGGCGGGTGAATGCCAGCAACGGCATCGCGACATGCACGAGCGGGCCGATGCCCAGGGCGAAGACGACCGTGCCTACACCGACGGTTCCCCCGAGGAGCCAGCCGAGGATGAGCACTGATCCCTCGACGGTGAGTCGGCACGCCCAGATGGGCCATCCGAACCGGCCGTGCAGGCCGGTCATGAGACCGTCGCGCGGGCCGGGGCCGAAGCGCGCGCCGATGTAGAGCCCCGAGGCCACCGCCACCAGGACGACACCCGCAACGAGGAGCAGTGTCTGCGCCCAGAGCTGGTCGGGGTGGGGAAGGACCCAGAGTGCGACCTGCATGCTCGTCCCCACGAGGAGGATGTTGGCGATGGTGCCGACCCCGGGCTTCTGGCGCAGCGGGATCCACAACAGCAGCACGGCGAGACCGACGAGGTTGGTGATCCAGCCGATCCCGAGGCCCGTGACGCGCGACAGTCCCTGAGCGAACACCGTCCACGGGTCGACGCCGAGGCCGGCGGCCACGGTGAGGGCGCAGCCGACGCCGTACAGCGCGAGACCGATCAATAAACGGGTGATCCGGGAAAGCATGGAGAGATCCAATCACGAGATTGGATGTAGGCAAGGATGCCAATTTGGCTATCGTGGACTCATGGATTCCCGCATCTCGGCCCGCGCTCTTTCCGCCGCTCTCGGCGGCTGGCGGGGGAGCGGGCCCGCGTACGAGGCGCTCGCCGACGGCATCCGGCTGCTGTGTCTCGACAACAGGCTCGCCCCCTCGACGGCTCTGCCCGCTGAGCGTGAGCTCGCGACGGCTCTGCACCTGAGCCGGACGACCGTCGCCGCCGCGTACCGCAGCCTGAGGGACAGCGGGCACATCGAGAGTCTGCGTGGGAGCGGCAGCGTGACGCTTCCACTTCGCAGGAACGACCCGGGGCGACTGGACGCCGGGGATGCGGCGATCGATCTGCAGCAGGCGAGCCCTGCAGCATGGCCCGGTCTGCCGGCGGTCATCGCCGAGGCGACGCAGGACGCCCCGGCCCTGGTCGCGCGCATCGGGTACGACGTGGTGGGCGACGCGGGATTGCGTGCGGCGATCGCGGATCATTACGCGGGGCGCGGCCTTCCCACGTCGCCAGACCAGATCCTCGTCACGACGGGCGCCCAGAGCGCCATCCACCTCATCGCGTCGGTGCTGCTCGGCCGTGCGGACCGGGTGATGCTGGAGACGCCGACGTATCCGCACGCGGCCGACGCCTTCCGACGCGTCGGCGCGCGACTCATCGGGGTGCCGGTCGACTCCGACGCCGGATGGGACCTGGAGCGCGCGGCGCAGAGTTTCGCGCGTGCTCTGCCGACGTTGGCCTACCTGATGCCCGACTTTCAGAATCCGACGGGCCGCACCATGAGCGCCGCGGAGGTGTCGGCCTTCGTCTCGGCGGCCCAGGCCGCGGGCACGATGCTGGTACTCGACGAGACCACGGCGCAGCTCGACATCGACCGCCCGGCCGCTCCTGCGCCGTTCCCCGATGACGAACGCATCATCCGCGTCGCGTCGCTCGGCAAGACCGTGTGGGGCGGCCTTCGCGTCGGGTGGGTCCGCGCGGCTCCGGACATCGTGAGGCGCCTCGCGAGCGGCCGCCCGGTGCATGACCTCGGCACCCCTGAGATCGAGCAGGCCATCGCTCGGCGGCTCGTCCCCCGTCTCGACGAGATCTCGCTACAGCGCGGTGAGCTGCTGCGCACGGGCCGCGACAGCCTTGTCGCGGCTCTTCGCCGGACACTGCCCGAGTGGGAGGTGCCCGACGTGTTCGGCGGCGTTTCGGTGTGGGTGGGCCTCGGGGAGCCGCTCAGCACGCCCCTGGTCATGAACGCCCGGGCTCGGGGGTTGGCGCTGTCGGCGGGATCGCGCTTCGCCGTGGAGGGCGGTCACGACCGGCGCCTGCGCGTGCCGTTCACGGCTCCGCCGGCGACGCTCGAACGGGCCGTGGACGTCTTGCGCGCTGCCTGGGACGATGTGCGCGGCGGTCGGACGAGTTCGGCCCGCGAGGACTTCGCTCACGTCGTCTGACGCGCGCGACCTGACCCGACGGATCGCCGTCCGCCCCTCAGCGGGCGTAGCGCAGGCACTCGACCGCGTCACTCGACGACCAGAATTCCCCGAGTCGGCGGAAGCTGCCCGACGCGGCGTGGAAGCGCTCGGCCGCGTAGCGCCAACCTCCGTCGGAGGAGATAGCCCGGATGTGACCCACGACGATGCCGCGCGGATCGGCGATGCGCCACAGGCCCGCGGCGACGTGCGTCGCCGCTCCCCACCCGGCCGAGCGCGGAGCCGGGGCGAGATCGTTCCACAGTGCGGTGGTCATGCCCCGACGGTACGACCGACCTCCGACATCGGCTGCGACCCGAGCAGGGGCCGCTCCTCCCCATCCGTGAGTCGCCGTCATCCATCCACGGAACGGCGGAATCGTGGCGCCCGCGCCCGCGCATTCCGGTCATCCTGGGCGGGCTCCGGCATCCGTCGGGCACACGGATGCCGGAGCGCACATCACGTCGAGAGGACACATCATGAGCGACCACATCACCCTCGTGGGCAACATCGTCGGTGACATCGAACAGCGAGCCACGCGCGCCGGCGACTCCATCGCCGCATTCCGCCTCGCCGTCGGCGAGCGAAGGCTCGACAAGGAGCGCGGCGAGTGGGTCGACGCCCACACGAACTACTATTCGGTCTCCGTCTTCGGAGACCTGGGCGCCAACGCGCTCCGATCGCTGCGCAAGGGCGAGCGCGTCGTCCTGAGCGGGAGACTGCGGCTGCGCGAGTGGGAGACCGAGACGAGACGCGGCGTGAGCGCCGATGTCGTCGCCGATGCCCTCGGTCACGATCTGCGGTGGGGCACCACACGCTTCGACCGCACGCCCAGACCCGGCGCACCGGCCGGCGCGGCGTCCGACTCCACCACGGCCGGCACCGGCCCCGCCGGAGCCGAGGGGCTGGACGCCGCGAAGGAGTCGGTGTGGACGGTGCCGGGCGCGCCGAGAGAACCGGTGGGCGTCGGAGCGGGTCCGGCAGGAGCGGCCCCGGTGGACTCCGAGCAACCGTTCTGAGGTCCGCCCGCACTCAGCGGCGGCCGAGGGAGCGCGGCGTGCGGGTCCGTAGACTCGACGCCGTGTCTCGCTCCTTCGGTCGCCCTCTCGCCGCCCTGACCCTCTTGGCCACCCTGGCCCTCGCGGGCTGCACCGGCGAACCTCCTACGTCGCCGACCGACACGGCCGAGACGAGCGCCGCGGCGTCGTCGGGTCCGGCGGATGCCGCCACCCCCGCGACGAGCTCTCCGGCTGCCGTGGCCCTCGTTCCGGGTGGGAGCGCGCAGCAGAACCTCCCGTTCTTCACACAGGTCGTCGCCACCGTGTGGGCGGGACCCGGCCAGGTCAGCGGACGCGCCTACATCGACGCGCTGGCGGGGGCGGGATTCGACAAGGGGACGATGCAGGTGACGCCCGACGAGTCGACCATCGGGAACGCCGCCGAGAGCATCGAGTTCTCCGTCCGACTCGGCGCGGACTGCCTCGTCGGTCAGGTCGGACCCTCCATCGGCGATCCCGTCACGACGGTGCTGCCCGGCCTTTCGTCGGGCGGGTGCCTGATCGGGCAGACGCGGCCGATCGACTGGTGAGAGGCGTCCCGCCACCGTCGGCGCCCGCCGCACGCCGCCCCTAGACTGGACGGGATATGGCCGAATACATCTATTCCATGGTCCGTGCCCGCAAGGCTGTGGGCGACAAGCTCATCCTCGACGACGTCACAATGTCGTTCCTCCCCGGTGCGAAGATCGGGATGGTCGGCCCGAACGGCGCCGGAAAGTCCACGATCCTCAAGATCATGGCCGGTCTCGACAACCCCTCGAACGGCGAGGCCCGTCTGAGCCCCGGCTTCTCGGTCGGCATCCTGATGCAGGAGCCCGAGCTCGACGACACCAAGACGGTGCTGGAGAACATCCAGGACGGGGTGGCGATCAAGCCGAAGCTCGATCGATTCAACGAGATCTCCTCCCTCATGGCCGATCCTGACGCCGACTTCGACGCGCTGTTGGCCGAAATGGGCACGCTGCAGGAAGAAATCGACGCCGCGGACGGGTGGGACCTCGACTCCCAGCTCGAGCAGGCGATGGACGCGCTGCGCACGCCGCCCGCCGACGCCTCGGTGGTTCCGCTCTCCGGTGGAGAGCGTCGTCGCGTGGCCCTCGCGAAGCTCCTGCTGCAGAAGCCCGACCTGCTGCTTCTCGACGAGCCCACCAACCACCTCGACGCCGAGAGCGTGCTGTGGCTCGAACAGCACCTCAAGGCCTACAAGGGCGCGGTCATCGCCATCACCCACGACCGGTACTTCCTCGACAACGTCGCGGAGTGGATCGCCGAGGTCGACCGCGGGCACCTCTACCCCTACGAGGGCAACTACTCGACCTACCTCGAGAAGAAGGGTCAGCGTCTCGAGGTGCAGGGCAAGAAGGACGCCAAGCTCGCCAAGCGCCTTAAAGAAGAACTCGAGTGGGTACGCTCCAACGCCAAGGGCCGCCAGGTCAAGTCGAAGGCACGCCTCGCGCGCTACGAAGAGATGGCAGCCGAGGCCGAGCGCACGCGCAAGTTGGACTTCGACGAGATCCAGATCCCCGCGGGCCCGCGTCTCGGCGGTATCGTCATCGACGCGAAGAAGCTCGAGAAGAGCTTCGGCGACCGTTCGCTGATCAGCAACCTCAGTTTCAACCTGCCGCCGAACGGCATCGTCGGGGTCATCGGTCCCAACGGCGTCGGAAAGACGACGCTCTTCAAGACCATCGTCGGCCTCGAGCCGCTCGACGGGGGAACCCTGAAGATCGGCGAGACGGTCAAGATCAGCTACGTCGACCAGTCGCGCGCGGCCATCGACCCCGAGAAGACGCTCTGGGAAGTCGTTTCCGACGGACTCGACATCATCACGGTCGGCAAGACCGAGATCCCCTCGCGCGCGTACGTGTCGAAGTTCGGCTTCAAGGGGCCCGACCAGCAGAAGAAGGCCGGTGTGCTCTCCGGTGGCGAGCGCAACCGTCTGAACCTGGCGATGACCCTGAAGGAGGGCGGCAACCTGCTGCTCCTCGACGAGCCCACGAACGACCTCGACGTCGAGACCCTCAGCTCGCTCGAGAACGCGCTTCTCGAGTTCCCCGGCTGCGCCGTGGTCATCACCCACGACCGGTGGTTCCTCGACCGGATCGCCACGCACATCCTCGCCTACGAGGGCACCGACGAGCACCCCGATCAGTGGCACTGGTTCGAGGGCAACTTCGAGGCGTACGAGGCCAACAAGATCGAACGTTTCGGAGCGGATGCCGCGAACCCGGCGCGTTCGACGTACCGCAAGCTCACGCGTGACTGAGACCCCCGCACCTCTCGACTCGGGTCCGGCCGGCGCCGGACCCGAGCGGGTGCACGTGCCGATCCCCCTGCGATGGGGAGATCTCGATGCCCTCGGGCACGTCAACAACACGTCGATGCTGAAGCTGCTCGAGGAGGCGCGGCTGCGTGCATTCTGGCGCGGCGACGGCGAGGGCAGCGCGCCGCCGACCGCGGTGTTCGACATGAGCGTGCTCGAGAGCGGAGGCGAGCGCGCGACGCTCATCGCGCGCCAGGAGATCGAGTACCTCCGCCCGGTGCCCTACAGCCAGCGCCCCCTCGACGTGCGCCTGTGGATCGGCGCGATGGGGGGATCGAGCGCCGACATCTGCTTCGAGGTGTACAGCCCGGCGGGCTCCGACGAGCCGGTGCTCTACGCCCGGGCCACCGTCGTCGTGGTGCTCGTCGACACCGCCAGCGGTCGTCCGATCCGCTGGAGCTCGGCCGAGCGACAGGCGTGGGCGCCCTACACCGGCGATCCGATCGACTACCGCCGACGTTCCGCCCGGGGCTGAGCGCGGTCCGCTACGGACTCGACGGCGGTTCGCCGCGTCTGAGGACGGGCGTTGTTCGCGCCCGGGGTGCCCGTGGCGCCGCGATCTGTTCGCGCCCGGGGTGCCCGTGTCGCCGCGAGCCGTTCGCGCCCGGGGTGCCCGTGTCGCCGCGAGCCGTTCGCAACCGCGACGCCCGTAGCCGCACGAGCTGCCTGCACCCGGCGCGCCTGCAGCGCCATGGGCTACCGCCGGCCACGGCCCGCGGCATCCGTCGATGACGTCAGTCGGTGGGCACCCGCACCATGATCTCCTGCGCGACGCTCGCCACGAGCAGACCGTCGCGCGTGTAGATGCGCCCGGTCGACAAGCCACGGCCGCCGCGCGCGTTGGGCGACTCCTGCACGTACAAGAGCCAGTCGTCGACACGTCCGGGGCGATGCCACCACATCGCGTGGTCGAGACTGGCGACCTTCAGCCCCGGCGTGCTCCACGCCACACCGTGCGCACGCAGGATCGTCTCCTGAATGGTGAGGTCGCTGAGGTAGGCGAGCGCGGCACGGTGCACGGCGGGATCGTCGGGCAGTCGGCGACGCGTGCGCATCCACACGGCCTGACGGGGGACGTGCGGACCCTCGACCGAGGTGTACAGGGGGGATGGAACGTGCAGCACATCGGCCGGACGCTCGGAGAACATCCGTCGGCTGAGCGGATGCAGACCCCGCGGATCGAACTCCGGCAGGTCTTCGGGGAGGGGGATGCCGTCGGGCATCGGCTCGGCGTGCTCGAGACCCGGGTCGTCGTCTTGGAACGAGGCGATCATCGAGAAGATCGGCACGCCCGCCTGATACGCCTGGGTGCGGCGCGTCGAGAACGAGCGCCCGTCGTGGATGCGGTCGACAGAGAAAGTGATGCCGTCGGCGGGGTCACCGGGTCGCAGGAAGTACCCGTGCATCGAATGCACTGTGCGCTCGGGGGAGAGGGTGCGCGAGGCCGCGACGATGGACTGCGCGAGCACCTGACCGCCGTACACACGGCCGAAGGGCATGGCCTGCGAGACGCCGGTGAAGATGTCTTCGGTGGTCCGGGCTCCGGCGTCGCGGAGGTCGAGGACCTCGAGCAACGACGCCACGGGATCCTCGGAGTCGGTCACGCTGATTCCCTTCCGGTACGGCGAGTCCGCACCGCTTGGTAGTTTAGGGCGGGTGTCCGCGCGTCTGTTGTTCCCCGATCCGCAGGCGGCAGCCGACCTGCTCACCTTCGCGTCCCGCGCGATCCGACTGGGCGATGGGACGGTGCGGCTGCGGGCCGAGAGCGGAGTGCTCGTCGCCACGGCCGCCCCTCTGGCGCCCCGTGGCCTGTTCGACACCACCCCCACGGTGCTGGGAGTGCGCGTGTCGGCCATCGACCCCGAGCTGGAGTGCGATCTCGTCGTCGACGCCGCAGCTCTCCTGCCGGCCCCCGACGACGCTCAGGCCGTGATCCTTCCCGAGACCGCGACCTCTCCCGCGTGGGCGGGAATTTCCCCGCCGCGCAGCGGATGGGACCAGACGGATGCCATCGACGCCGCCGTTCTGGCATCCCGGGCTCAGTACGGCGTCGCCGCCGTCGCCGACGCCCTGCCCGCGAACGCGGGGGAGGATGTCGTCCGCGTCGTCCGCGCTCAGGTGTGGGGTCAGGCCGATGAGGCGCTGGGCGGCCTGCCGCTCGGGACAGCTTTCGCGGCCTTCGCCCTCGGTTTCATCGCCGGAAGCGAGATGTCCACCGTGAGACGGAGCGGCGCCTGGACGCGGGTGACCCTCGCGCGGGGTCACGTGCTCGTTCGGGGGCCGGTGCGTTCGGGGCTGACGGCTGTGCGCGCGACGGGTGCCTGACCCAGCAAGCGCATAGGTGGCCGCCATACGATGAACGCAGCAAGGGGAGTACTCCCGTCGCGATGCATCCGTCATCACGAGGCCACCGCTGGTCTCCGGGTGCACCGGTCCGGTTCGGGCGGAGGAGACCTTGACGTCGCAGCCTCGCGCTGCCCGTCGAAGGGTGTTCCCGTGGTCTCTTTCTCCCGTCTTTTCGATCTCGCGTCGAAGGCCGTCGACAAGGCATCGTCGTCCTCGTCGTCGCAGCGTCCTCCGGCCGCGGGCAGTGGCAAAGACTGGCGCGACATGGTGCGCTCCGCAGCGGATGCCGTCACCGGCGACCGTCGCACGGGTGCGGCGGCCACTCCGCCTGCCGTCCCGCCGACCGGTCGCGCGGGCTCGCCCGCCGGCCCGGCCGGGCGTTACGCCCCTCCCGCGGCATCCCGTGCGTCGTCAACCCTCTCGGGCGAGGACCGCGGCGCGATCGCGCGGTACGACTACCTCCTGCGAACCGCCGATCCCGACCGGATCGAGCAGATGCACCGCGAAGCCTTCGAACGCCTGACGCCGACGCAGCGCGCACACGTGCAGGAGCGGATGAACGCTGACCTCGCGCCCCACGAGCGTCCGCGCTCTGACAGACCCGAAGAGCTCGCTCGAACCGCTGCGCGCGCGGAGGCGGCGCGACCCGGACGCATGTCGACGCTGCTCGCTCGCGCTGGTCGGGGCGGTCTGATCGGGGCCGGCGTCGTCGGCGCCGGGGGACTCCTCGCTGCCGTCGCGGGTGGTGCCATCGTGAGCGCCGTGGCGGGGCCCCTGCTCGCGCAGGCCGGACAGATGGGTGTCGACTTCGCGGGACTGGCCGAGGGGGTCGACCTCGAGGGGCTGGCATCCGGTGTCGATCTCGCGAGCCTCGCCGAGGGTGTCGACGTGGGCGCCGCGGGCGAGTGGGCCGGCGGCGCCGCCGAATGGGCCGGCGGCGCGCAGGATGCCGTGTCGGGCGCGGGCGATCGCATCAGCGGTTTCGGCGACAGCCTGTCAAATTTCGACCTTCCCGGCTTCGGCGACTTCCTCGGTCGCTAGGCGTACCGGTCGCCGCGGTGCGGGCGGGCTCGGAACCGCCGCACCGGCGTCGACCGTGCGAGGGCCGGGCCCGTGCACGGCCGACCCAGCCTCCCCGCCGCCACAGCCGCGACCGCGGGCTGCGTCGGACCTGCCGCTCCGGCGCAACAGCCGGCGCGGTTCGGCGACGGGAGCCGCGTCGTCGAGTGCCGGGCGTCGCCGCTACCTGCGTTCGCTGTCGGGCGTCGCCGCGACCTGCGTTCGCCGTGGCGCCACCGGCAGCGTCTCTGGACTGTCTCAGCGGACGGCGCACACCGTGTTACTCCGTGGCGCGCACCGGCAGCCCGGTGTCGGGGCGGCCGTTCTGCTGCGGACCGATCCCGCGAGGCTCAAAGGTATTGACCATGGCGTACGCGGCGCGCTCGAGGTAGTCCCACAGCGGTGCCTCGAACGCGGGCGGCAGGGCGATCTCGTCGACGGCCGCGCGCATGTGTCCGAGCCAACGGTCCCGCGCATCGGGGTCGACGTGGAACGGCATGTGCCGCATGCGCAGACGGGGGTGGCCGCGCGTCTCGCCGTAGATGGGGGGACCGCCCCAGTACTGCGCCAGGAACAGCGTCAGCCGCTCCGCGGCGGGACCCAGGTCTTCTTCGGGGTACATCGGCTTGAGCACCTCGTCGGACGCGACGCCGCGGTAGAACACGTCGACGAGGCGGCGGAAGGTGTCCATCCCCCCGACCTGGTCGTAGAAGCTGACGGGTTCGGTCATCTCGTGCCTTCTTCGTCGGCGCGGACGGCCGGGGGCGTGGGCTTGGGAGTGTCGGCGCCCGGCAGATCCAGCGTGGTCGTAGGTGCCGCGTCGTGCACCGTCTTCTTCTTCGCCACGGGTGCGGACGCATCGTCGTCGGCGGCGGGGGCGAGGGGCTTGCTGCGTCGGCGCGGCTTCCAGACCGGGCGTGCGTCGCCCGGCGAGACGGGCGTCTCCTTCGTCTTGGGCGGCTGGGCGCCGCGCACGCTCTGCGCTCCCTCGGCCCCCGTGAGCACGATCGAGTTCAGGTGAGGGAGCGCGATCCCGATCTCGTCGATGGCGCGCTTGAGGCGGGCGCGCAGCTCGCGGGCGACGTCGTCCTTCGCGCTCGAGCGCGTCTTCATCACCAGGCGGATGACGATCGCGTCACCGCCGATGGATTCGAGGCCCCAGATCTCGGGTTGCTCGATGATGCGCGAGCGCCACTTGTCCTCTTTCGCCATCGTCTTCGCCGCCCTCATCATCGCCTTCTCGACGACGTCGAGGTCGGCATCCACGGGGACGGCGAGATCGATGATGACGCGCGACCAGCCCTGCGACATGTTGCCGATGCGGGTGATCTCACCATTGCGGACGTACCAGAGCGTGCCATTGACGTCGCGCACGTGCGTGATGCGCACGCTGACGAACTCGACGATTCCGGTCGCGAGACCCAAATCCACCACGTCGCCGATACCGATCTGGTCTTCGGCGACGATGAAGATGCCGTTGAGCACGTCTTTGACGATGTTCTGCGCACCGAATCCGAGGCCCGCGCCGATCGCGGCGGTCAGCAGCGTCAGCGACGCGAGGGCGTCGGGCGCGACGATGCCGGCGATCCACACCAGAGCGACGATCACGAGGATGACGTTGACGATGTTCTGCAGGATCGTGCCGAGCGTGCGCGTGCGTTGCACGAGACGGACGGCGCTGAGCGGAGAGCGGTCGAGCGCCTGTGTGTCGTCGACACGGGCCTTGCTCTTCGCGCCGTTGACGATGCGGTCGACGACGCGGCGGATGATGACACGCAGGATCCACGCGGCGACGGCGATCCCGATGACGATGCCGAGGACGCGCAGCAGCACGCCGCCGAAGCCGAGCAACTGACCGCCGATCCAGGTCCAGGTGTCGAGGTCGGCCAGTTGGGCGGGCGAGGTGATCGAGGGCGAGGGGGTGGGTTCGGGGTTTTCGGCGAGAACGAACATCGGACTCAGACTAACGACGGATGCCTCGGCGCCGGCTGAGCGTCGAGGCATCCGTCGGGTGGGACGGGTGGGGAGGAGGGGTCAGGCGTCGCGCGAGCGCAGGGTGGCCCAGCCCAGCGCGAGGGGCGCCACCGCCCACGCGGTCAGGGCGATCGCCGCTCCCGTCACATCGGTGGCACCCGCCGTGATCAGGGTGGTGGCCGCGTTCGAGGGCAGATAGTCGACGGACTGGTAGATCCACGCCCAGCGGTCTCCCGCCATGGCGAACAGGCTCATCACGATCGGCAGGACGAACAGGATGCCGACCGTCGCGGCGATCGCCCCGGCACCGTTTCGGATGAGGAAGCCGAAGCCCAGTCCGAGGAGCGTGAAGGCGACCATCGAGGCCACACCGAACAGCAGCGGCAGGAGCGACGACGACGGCTCCGACCAGTCCATTCCCCCCGACACCAGGGGTGCGGCGACCAGGGCCGCCGCGATGTAGGTGAAGACCGTCGTCGCCGCCATGAGCAGCGAGATGACGAGGGCCTTTGCGAGCACGACGGCGCCGCGGCGGGGTTCGGCGGTGAGGGTGGAGCGGATCATGCCGGTGGAGTACTCGCCGGTGATCATGATCGCGCCGAAGATGCCGGCCACCAGCATCGTGAACTGGATGGGCGCCACGAGGATCATCACGGGGGAGAACATGCCTCCGTTGTCGCTCGAGGCCAGTGCGAGCAGGAACGAGATGCTCAGCGACAGCGCCGCGGTGAGTCCGAGCGACCACCAGGTGGAGCGCAGCGTGAGGATCTTGATGGTCTCGCTGCGCAGCAGGTGGGCGAACGTGAGGCGGTGCGGGTGGGCGTGCGTGGCGCGCCGGGGCGCCGAGGCGAGGGCGGTCATGCGATCTCCTTGGTCTTGTACTCGATCGAGTCGTCGGTCAGGGCGAGGTAGGCGTCTTCGAGGGAGCCGGTGCGCGGCGTCAGCTCGTACAGCGGGATGCCATGACGGGCGGCGACGTCGCCGATGGTCTGGGGTGTGACCCCGGTGATCTGCGCTGCGCCGGGCTCGAGACCGGCGATGGTGGCATCCGGGATCTGAAGGGCCGCGACGAGGTCGGACAGTCGAGGTGAGCGCACGAGGAGCGTCGTCGTGGTCCACGAACGGACGAGCTCCGAGAGGGGCGCGTCGGCGAGCACACGTCCGCGGCCGAGCACGATGACATGGTCGGCGGTCAGCGACATCTCGCTCATCAGGTGGCTCGACAGCAGCACGGTGCGCCCTTCGGCGGCGAGGTGACGGACGAACTGGCGCACCCACCGCACCCCCTCGGGGTCGAGACCGTTCACCGGTTCGTCGAGCACGAGGGTGTGCGGGTCGCCGAGAAGCGCCGACGCGATCCCGAGACGCTGGCCCATTCCGAGCGAGAACTTGCCGGCGCGTTTCCCCGCGACGGAGCCGATTCCCGTGAGTTCGATCACCTCGTCGACACGCGCTCGGCCGATGCCGTGCGTCGCGGCGAGGGCGCGGAGGTGGTCGCGGGCCGAGCGTCCGGTGTGCACGGCCTTGGCATCCAGCAACACGCCGACCTCGGTGAGGGGGGAGCGCAGTCGGCGGTAGTCCTGTCCGCCGACGGTGACCGAACCGGCCGTGGGTCGATCGAGCCCGACGATCATGCGCATCGTCGTCGACTTGCCCGCGCCGTTGGGGCCGAGGAAGCCGGTCACCCGGCCCGGGGCGACGGTGAACGAGACGCCGTCGACCGCGGTCTTGGCGCCGAATCTCTTGGTGAGGTTGTCTGCAACGATCATGCTTCCACGCTAGGAAGCGGAGCTCACTCGATCGTCCTCCGCGGGGATGATCTGCCGCATCGCGAGGATGATCCGAAACGACGGATGCCCCCTCCCGGAGGGGGAGGGGGCATCCGTCAGGGGTGTCTACTGCGCGTCGCGCTCCTGCACCGCGAGGGCACGCTCGACGCCGGCGAGGTTCTCACCGACGAGACGGCGCAGCGCGGGCGCGGCGTCCTTGTGCTGCGACAACCACGCGCGCGTCGCGTCGCGCAGCGCGGTGTTCGCGAGCCCGGCGGGGTAGAGCCCCACGATCAGGTACTGCGCGATCTGATAGCTGCGCGACTCCCAGACGGGCAGCAGCATCGCGAAGTACGGCTCGACGAAGTCGACGAGTGCATCGACGGTGGCGGGGTGCGTGAAGCCGGCGGCGGTGGCGCGCACGATCGTGTTCGGCGCGTCGGCCGAATCGATCAGCGAGCTCCACGCCTTCTGCTTCGCGTCGCGCGAGGGGAGGGCCGCCAGCGCGGTCGCTGCGAACTCGCCGCCCTTGGCGGTGTTGTCGGCGTCGCGTGCGGCCTGGATGTCGGCCTCTGTCGCAGCCCCCGCGGCGGCGAGCGAGATGAGCAGCTGCCACGACAGGTCGGTGTCGATCTCGAGGCCGTCGAGTGCGATCGAGCCGTCGCGGAGAGCCTTCACCGTCTCGGCGTGCGCCGGGGTGGAGGCCGCGGACGCGAAGGCCGTGACGAACTGCAGCTGGCTGTCGCTGCCGGCCTCCGCCGACTGGGCGAGGTCCCACAGACCGTCGGCGACGCGCTGACGCGCCTCGTCACGGGTGGCGGGGGCGACGTAGGAGTTCGCCGCGAGCTGCAGCTGAGCCAGGGTGGTGCGCACGGTGGTCGACTCGGTCTCGGAACCGATGTTGCGCAGCACGAGGTCGAGGTAGTCGGTCGCCGAGGCCTCGGCATCCCGGGTCTGATCCCATGCCGCGCCCCACACGAGCGAGCGGGCGAGGGGGTCGGAGATGTCCTTGAGGTGGGCGATGGCCGTCGCCAGCGACCGCTTGTCGAGACGGATCTTCGCGTAGGCGAGGTCGTCGTCGTTGAGCAGCACCAGGTCGGGGCGACGGATGCCGCGCAGTTCGGCGACCTCGGTGCGGTCGCCGTCGACGTCGAGCTCGACCCGATGCACGCGCTCGAGAGCGCCGGCGTCGGTCAGCGCGTAGAAGCCGATGCCCAGGCGGTGCGGGCGGATCGTGGGGTAGTCGCTCGGCGCGGTCTGCACGATCGCGAAGCGCGAGATGGTGCCGTCGGAGCCCTCCTCGATCAGCGGCGTCAGGGTGTTCACGCCCGCGGTCTCGAGCCACTTCTTCGCCCAGTCGCCCAGGTCGCGGCCACTGGTGGTCTCGAGCTCGGTGAGCAGATCGCCGACCTCGGTGTTCGACCACTGGTGCTTCTGGAAGTACGCGGCGACGCCGGCGAAGAACTGCTCGATACCGACCCATGCGGCCAGCTGCTTGAGCACCGATCCGCCCTTGGCATAGGTGATGCCGTCGAAGTTGACCTGCACGTCTTCGAGGTCGTTGATCTCGGCGACGACCGGGTGGGTCGAGGGCAGCTGGTCCTGGCGGTACGCCCAGGTCTTCTCCATCGCGTTGAAGGTCGTCCATGCCGCGTGCCACTCGGTGGCCTCGGCCGTGGCGATCGTGGAGGCCCACTCGGCGAACGACTCGTTCAGCCACAGGTCGTTCCACCACTTCATGGTGACGAGGTCGCCGAACCACATGTGCGCCAGCTCGTGCAGGATCGTCACGACGCGGCGTTCCTTCACCGCATCTGTCACCTTGCTCCGGAACACGTAGGTCTCGGTGAACGTCACCGCACCGGCATTCTCCATGGCGCCCGCGTTGAACTCGGGCACGAAGAGCTGGTCGTACTTGGCGAAGGGGTAGGGGAAGCCGAACTTCTCCTCGAAGTACGTGAAGCCCTGGCGGGTCTTGTCGAACACGTAGTCGGCGTCGAGGTACTGCCACAGGCTCTTGCGGGCGAACACGCCGAGGGGGATGACGCGGCCGTCGGCGCTCGTCAGCTCGCTGTACGTGGCCTCGTAGGGGCCGGCGACGAGCGCGGTGATGTAGGAGGAGATGCGCGGGGTCGCGGGGAAGTCCCAGCGCGCGGAGTCGTCGGAGACGGTGACGGGCTCGGGCGTGGGGGAGTTGGAGACGACCTTCCACCGCGCGGGAGCCGTCACCGAGAAGGTGAACTCCGCCTTGAGATCGGGCTGCTCGAACACCGTGTACATGCGACGGGAATCGGGCACCTCGAACTGCGAGTAGAGGTAGACCTCGCCGTCGACGGGGTCGACGAAGCGGTGCAGGCCCTCACCGGTGTTGGTGTATTCGCAGTCGGCCTCGACGACGAGCTCGTTCTCGGCCGCGAGATCGTCGAGCGCGATACGCGAGTCGGCGAAGACGACGGACGGGTCGAGGGAGCGACCGTTCAGCGTCACGGAGTGGACCGTGCGCGCGATGAGGTCGATGAACGTCGACGCGCCCTCGGTCGCGGCGAAGGTCACGACCGTGCGCGAGGAGAACACCTCGTCTCCGCGGGTGAGGTCGAGCTGCACGTCGTAAGCGCGCGTGTCGACGATCGCGCGACGCTCCTGCGCTTCGATGCGGGTGAGGTTCTCTCCTGGCACTGGCGTTCTCCCGGGGATGAGGGCGGAATCGACGCGATCGAGCGCGGACGCGGGTGACGACGAGCGCCGTCGGCGACGATGACAACCAGATAAGCCTAGTCACGAGACAACCCGCGTCCGGCCGTCCCGGGCAGGTGGGAGGATTGCACTGTGAGCACGACCGACACGGACACCAACGCTGAGACCGTCCTCTACGCCTCGCGCGCCGCGGCATCCGGACCCAAGTGGGTCGAGACGCCCGTCGCCTACGACGGCATCCTCCTCGCCGGATTCGGCGGACCGGAGGGCCAGGACGACGTCATCCCCTTCTTGCGCAACGTTACGCGCGGACGCGGGATCCCCGACGAGCGCCTCGAAGAGGTGGCCCACCACTACCGCCACTTCGGTGGGGTGAGTCCGATCAACCAGCACAACCGCGAGCTGAAGGCCGCTCTCGAGGCGGAGATCGCGAAGCGGGGCCTGGGCCTGCCTGTGTATTGGGGCAACCGCAACTGGGAGCCCTACCTCGAAGAGGCCGTGACCGAAGCGGCCGAGGCGGGTGACACGACCCTCATCGCGATCGCGACGAGCGCCTACAGCTCGTTCTCGAGCTGCCGGCAGTACCGCGAGGATTACGCCCGTGTTCTCGAGTCCACCGGGCTCGGCGAGACGGTGACCATCGACAAGGTGCGCCAGTTCTTCGATCACCCCGGCTTCGTGACGACGTTCGTCCGGGGAGTGACGGATGCCGTGTCGGCGTACGTCGCGGAGGGTATCGCGCCCGAGAAGATCCGGGTGCTCTTCTCCACCCACTCCATCCCGACCGCCGACGCCGAGCGCTCCGGCCCCCGCGACGTCGACTTCGGCGAGGGCGGTGCGTACGCCGCACAGCACAAGGCCGTCGCCGCGTTCGTCATGGCCGAGGTCGCCGCCGCCGTCGCCGACGTCGAGTGGGAACTGGTCTACCAGTCGCGCTCCGGCCCGCCCACCCAGCCGTGGCTCGAGCCGGACGTCAACGACGTCATCGCCGAGCTGCCCGGCCGCGGCGCGGAGGCCGTGGTGATCGTGCCCCTGGGGTTCGTCAGCGACCACATGGAAGTTCTCTGGGACCTCGACACCGAGGCGATGGAGGCCGCGGAGGAAGCGGGGATCAAGGCGGTTCGCACGCCGACCCCCGGCATCGACCCCGCCTACGTCTCGGGGCTCATCGACCTCGTGGAGGAGCGCCTGAAGGGCACGCCGAAGGCCGAGCGTCCGTCTCTCACCGACCTCGGCCCCTGGTACGACGTGTGCCGACCCGGATGCTGCGAGAACATCCGTGCGGGCTTCAAGCCGGTGGCCGCGGGTCTTCGTCCCTGAGGTTCTCGACGCCGCTCGTTCCCGTGGAGGGGGCGGGCGGCGTCGCCGTTTCCGCCCCGCGATGTCGGGCCTTTTCAATAGGATTCCCTCATGCGCATCCACATCGGCACCGATCACGCCGGTCTCGAATTCTCCACCCAGATCCAGCACCACCTCGCCTCGCAGGGGCACGAGGTGATCGACCACGGACCCGTCGAGTACGACCCGGTCGACGACTACCCCTCCTTCTGCATCCGCGCGGCGCAGGCGGTCGTGCGCGACCAGGCGCAGGGCGTCGAAGCCCTCGGAGTGGTGTTCGGCGGTTCGGGCAACGGCGAGCAGATCGCCGCCAACAAGGTGCTGGGCGTGCGCGCGGCCCTCGTGTGGAACATCTCCACGGCCGAGCTCGCCCGCGAGCACAACGACGCGAACGTCATCTCGATCGGCGCGCGCCAGCACTCCTTCGAAGAGGCGAGCTCCTTCATCGATCGCTTCATCGCCACCCCCTTCTCCGGCGAGGAGCGCCACGCGCGTCGGATCGGGCAGCTCGCGGCGTTCGAGCAGGACGGCGTGCTCCTGCCCGATCCCCGCGCCGGTGCGTCCGAGAACATCGTGACCGACGCCAGCGACTCGTTCGACCCCGAGGCAGGCTGATGCCCGAAGGGCATTCCGTCCACCGCATCGCCCGGCAGTTCGAGCGGAACATCGTGGGCCGTACGGTCGCGGCATCCAGTCCCCAGGGCCGTTTCGTGGAGGGCGCCGAGGTCATCGACGGGCGCGAGGCGCTCGAGGTGCGGGCCGTGGCCAAGCAGATGTTCCTGCGCTTCGACGGCGACGTCTGGCTGCGCGTGCACCTGGGCATGTACGGCGCCTGGGACTTCTCGGGCGACGTATCGGTCGACGCGACGATCGCGTCGTCGAACGGGCGCATGGGGCAGACGAACCAGCGCGGCACGGTCGTCGACGACGCGATCATGGACGCCGCCGGCGAGAACTCCCTCAGCTCGATCGGTGCCCCGCGGCGCACGCGCGTGCGCATGTCCGAGCAGACGACGGGACTCGAGGAGCAGTCGGAGTGGCCCCCGCCGCCGGTGGGCGCGGTACGCCTCCGCCTGCTCACCGAAACGACCTGCGCCGACCTGCGCGGACCGACCGCCTGCGTGTTGCAGACGCCCGACGAGGTGCAGGCCACGATCGCCAAGCTCGGACCCGATCCCCTGGTCGACGACCTCGCAGAGGGCGAGGAGCGCTTCACCGCCACGGTGAAGAAGAAGCCGACGCCCATCGGTCTGCTGCTGATGGACCAGGCGGTCGTCAGCGGGATCGGCAACGTCTATCGCGCAGAGATCCTCTTCCGTGCGCGGCAGAACCCCCACACCCCCGGTCGGGACGTGCCCGAAGAGGTCGTGCGCGGCATGTGGCGCGACTGGGCGCGGCTGCTGCCCATCGGGGTCGAGACCGGGCAGATGATGACGATGGACGACCTCGACCCCGCGGCCTATCGACGGGCCATGGCGCGCCGCGCCGATCGGCACTGGGTCTACCACCGCGAGGGTCTGCCGTGCCGGGTCTGCGGAACGTCGATCGTCATGGAAGAAGCGGCAGGGCGGAAGTTGTACTGGTGCCCGAACTGTCAGGCGTGACCGCCTCTCCGCGCGGAGGCGGCTGAGCCTGTCGAGACCGTCGGCGTCCTAGGCTGATCCGGTGCGTCAGAACCCCAGCTTCGCGATGACCGACGTCGGTGAGATCCGACGCCTGATCGACCGTCACCCGTGGGTCACCCTCGTCAGTCAGACCGACGACGGTCTCGTCGCCTCGCACTACGCGGTGATGCTCGACGAAGACCGCGACGACCTCACCATCGTCGGTCACGTCGGCAAACCCGACGACGCGATCCTCGGTCTCGGCGAGAACGAACTGCTCGTCGTCGTCCAGGGGCCGCACGGCTACATCACGCCACGGTGGTACGGCGACGTCCCCGCGGTGCCGACGTGGAACTTCGTCTCGGCTCACCTCTCCGGCATCCCGGAACTGCTGGCGCCCGAGGAGAACGTGCGCGTGCTCGAACGGCTCGTGGCGCGCTTCGAAGGCGACGGCGCCGACGCGCGTGGCCTCTACGCGCTGCCCAACGATGCCGCGTTCGTCGAGCGACTCGAGCGGGGCACGGTCGGGTTCCGGCTGACGCCGACGCGGGTCACGGCGAAGAGGAAGCTGAGCCAGAACAAGAGCGCTGAGGTGGTCGAGACGGTCATCGCGGGCCTCTCCGGGCACAATGTGGAGCTCGCCGCCGAGATGCGTCGGGCCGCAGATGCGCGGGTGCGCCCGTGATCGGCGAGAACGCGGGGTTCCTCCGCGCCGTGCGGGTCGCCGGCCCCGGCAGGGAGTTCCTCCCCACCGATGAGCCGGTCGACATCGTCATCGCGGGCGGTCGCATCGCCGACATCGCACCGACCGGCAACCTGCGCCCCACCGGTCTCGTCATCGACGGCGAGGGCGGCTGGTTGCTTCCCGGGCTCTGGGATCATCACGTCCACGCGCTTCAGTGGGCGCTGGTCGCCGATCGTGTGCCCCTCGCCGACGTCTCGTCCGCACGCGAGGCGGCCGCCGTCATGGGCGCCGCTGCGGTGAGCGACGGATGCCGGGTCGGCGTCGGATTCCGCGACGGTCTCTGGTCCGACGCGCCCAGCCTGGAGCTGCTGGATGCCGCCACCGGTGTCATCCCGACGTACCTCGTCAACGCCGACGTGCACAGCGTCTGGCTCAACTCCGCCGCCTTCCGCCGCGAGGGCTTCGCGCCCGTGGCATCCGGGATGCTGCGAGAGGAGGACGCCTTCGAGATCTCACGGCGCCTCAACGCCGTCGATCCCGACGTCGCCGACCGGGCTGTGGAGCGCATGGCCCGTGCGGCCGCCGCCCGCGGGATCGTGGGCATGGTCGATCTCGACATGACCTGGAACGACGGCCCGTGGCAGCGGCGAGCGGCCCGTGGCTTCGACACGGTGCGCGTGTCGTACGGCACCTATCCGCAGCACCTGGATCGGGCCATCGCCGAGGGGTTGCGAACGGGCGACCCCGTGCGCGGCGCGGTCGACGATCTGATCCGCGTCGGACCGTTGAAGGCCATCACCGACGGATCGCTCGGCACCCGCACGGCCGCATGCGCTCACCACTACCCGGGAGACCCCGACAACCACGGCCTGCTGACCGTGCCGCCCGGCGAACTCCTCGAGATGATGACGCGGGCGACGGCGGCGGGCCTGGAGTGCGCCATCCACGCCATCGGCGACGTCGCCAACAGTCACGCCCTCGACGCCTATGCGCGCAGCGGTGCCGTCGGCACCATCGAGCATGCGCAGCTCGTCGCCCACGCGGACATCCCACGCTTCGCGCGACTGGGCGTGGCCGCGAGCGTTCAGCCCGAACACGCGCTGGACGACCGGGACATGACGGATGCCATCTGGGTGGAGCAGTCCGCGCAGCCGTACCCCCTGCGGGCCCTCGTCGACAGCGGGGCGAACGTGCGGTTCGGCTCCGACGCCCCCGTGGCGCCGCTCGACCCGTGGGCGGCCATGGCGTCGGCGGTGTACCGCACGCGCGACGGGCGCGACGCATGGCAGCCGCACCAGCGGGTGGACATCGACACGGCCATCGCGGCATCCACCGTCGGGGGGACGACGGCGCCGGCGGAGATCTCACCCGGCGCGACGGCGGATCTCATCGTCGTCGGGGCAGACCCGCTGACCGCCGACGAACGGGGTCTGCGCGCCATGCCGGTGCTCGCCACGCTGATCGCCGGCCGGATCACGCACGGCGGATGAGCCCCGCGCGTGAGGGGTCGAGAAGTGTCGCCTCAGCACCCGATCGGCGACACAGACCGACCCCTCACGCGATCGTCGGCGGGAACGACGAAGGGGGCGGCGCCGAAGCACCGCCCCCTTCGTGGAGAGTCTTACGCAGCGAGGTGCGCGAAGAGGAACCAGCGGTCCTTGTCGAGGCCCCGCTTGATCTCGATCGCGACGTCCTGGCTCGACATGTCGACCTCGTCGAGGCCCTCGATCGCGGCCTCGAGGTCCACGAGCACGGCGTCGATGTCGGAGATGACGGCGCGGATGACGACGTCGGACTGCGCGAAGCCGGCGGGGATCTCGGTGGCCTTGGCCTTGGCGGCGACGGTCGACAGACGTGCGTCGATGGGCAGGCCCAGGGCGACGATCCGCTCCGCGGCCAGGTCGGCCCAGTCCTGCGCGTGGGCGACGACCGTGTCGAGGAGCTCGTGCACGCCGATGAAGTTGGCGCCGCGCACGTGCCAGTGCGCCTGCTTGCCGTTGACGACGAGCGCCTCGAGGCCGATCACGACGGGGGAGAGGAACTGCGCGGTGCCGGCGGCCATGGTCGGGTCGACGGTGGTGGCGGCGGGGGTCTGAACGGTGCTCATTTTTGCTCCTTTGGCGACGTTCGAAGTCTCGATGTACAGAACGCTACTCACTCTGTTCCATTCCGCAAGCAAGATGAGGCTCGGCTAAATGCCTGGTGAATAGGCAATCCTCACCTTTGTTCGCGTGACCTGGATCGAAGGCCGAGCCCGAGGAGGGCCGCCGCCGTGGCGATGACGAGCAGGGCGCGAAGAGGCGAGAGGTCGAGCCCCGTCCGCGACAGGGCGTCGGTCGCGCTCGGGGCGCGGTCGACGACGTCGTCGGTCTCGTCCGTCAGGCTGATCACGGGGGTCACGACGGCATCCGCTCGTCGCGTGTCGTCGTCGGCCGCGGCATCCATCCGAAGGCCCACGGCGACCCGGAGAGTCTCGTCCGGCGGGATGGCCCCGCTCACCCAGCCGGCCCCTGACGCCACGCGCGCGGAATCGACGAGCAGGTGCAGAGCCTCCGCGAAGGCACGATCCGCGGGCTCATCGGTGGAGGGAACCGCATCCAGACGCAGGCCGGCGCGGGCGGGATCGGCACTGGCGTTGCGGATCCAGAGCGTGGCGCTCACCGTCGTCCCCGGCGCGAAGGGCCCGGGGGCGTCGAAGAGCAGGATCGACCCGTCCGCGACGAATCGCACACCGTCGTCGCTGACGAGCAGACGGTCGGGGGGACCCGTCGATGCGCTCGCGGCATCGGGGGAGACCACGGGGGCTCCGGCGATCGCCGCGATCAGCGCGAGCGTCGCGGCGGGTGGGGAGCGTCGCCGCTTCGTCGAGCGCGCGGCGTCGAGGACCAGCAGGACGAGGCCGTATCCCACGACGATCACCCCGACCGCCGCCAGCATCGCGCCCCGCTGCTCACCGCCGAACACGACGCCGGGATAGCCGAGGTACGGGACGGCCAAGACCACCGTTCCGCGCAGCTGCTCTCTCTGGACCGGGGGGTCGTCGGCGTCGTTCGCGTCGCCGCGCGTCAGGAGCAGACGTTCTCCTCCGGTGCTGCGGGAGGTGCCGACGACCCGGTGAGTGACGACCGCGGGTGATCCGGAGCGGATCTGGTACGTGACCACGTCGCCCACCTGGACGCTTTCGAGGGGCGTCGGTCGCACCGCGATCAGGGTTCCCGGCGGCATCCCGGGCTGCATGCTGCCGGTCAGGACCGTATACGTCTGCGCGCCGAGGAGGAGGGGGATGACGACCGCGATGAGAGCGAAGAGCGAGACGGCCGCGAGCAGCGACGTGGCGATGATCCCGCGGACCCGCGCCCACCCGGAACGGACGCGTGCCGTCTCGGCGGCGCGTCGACGATCGCGACGCAGGCTCAGCTCCCCTGGCACCGGACACCTCCCAGGAGGCCGCTGACCACGTTCGCGAGCACGATCGTCTGCGCGTTGCTCGCGGGCGAGGTCCACCCGTCGGCCACTGCGGCGACCGTCACGGTGGTGGAGGAGCCGAACAGGACGTTGCCCAGCAGCGAGAGCAGCAGGGTCCCTGTCACGTCGAACGATGTCGCGGTGGTCGTCTGGGTGGCCTGGCCCGACGCGCCGAACGACAGGCGATAGCTCTTCGCCCCGGGGACGGCCGTCCACGACACGCGCGCGGAGTCGACGAGTCCCAGTGCTCCGGGCACGGTCGTGCAGGAGGTGACGGGAGCGCCCAGCGCTTCGGCGCTCAGGCTGAACGCCGGTGCGGTCGCGGTGACCTGCCACGCCGCCGACGCGGGAGGAGCGGCCAGCGTCGCCACGACGGCAGCGGCGGCGAGCCACCCGGCGAGCGCACGGCGCACGTTCGTCACGACATCACCTGATCGGCGGTGACGGCGAGCGAGGGAGTCAGCGGTGCGCCCTGCAGCGCGGTGGGGGCATTCGCGTTGAGGGTGACGCGCAGGCACAGATCGACCGACTGACCGGGCAGCAGGCCGCCCGGTGGCGCGTACGACCCGCCGGCCGGGATCGTCGTGGCGCTCCCGCAGGCTCCCACGAACACCTGCATGGTGACGAACGGGGCGAAAGCGGCCGACACGGCGGGTGTCGCACTCAGGCGCCACCGCAGGGTGGTGCCCGTCGCGGCGGTCTCGCGCACACGCAGCATCGCGGTGTCAGCGGAACGACCCGGGAACAGCGGCGTCCATCGCGACCAGTCGGAGCCCCACTGGGTCGACAGGTCGAGGGAGCCGGATGCCACGGGTCCCGCCGTCAGCGGCGACTGGTTCCGCCAGAATCCGTGAGCGGCGGCGGTCCCGGTTCCGAGAATCAGGACCGCCGCGAGCAGTCCGGCCCACCTCAGCCGTCGCGAGACGCCGTCGTCGCGCTTCGACATGGCGGACCCGGGTCAGCTGGACGCCTGCGTGAGCGTGAACGCGATGTCGTTGAGGTTGACGCTCTCGTTCGCCCCCACCCGGCCCGTCGTGCCGGGCTTGAAGGAGATCGTGACCGTCGCCGTGGCGGCACCGGTGTTCGCCTGCGTGATCCGGTAGGTGTTCGTGCCCGTGGCGGTTCCGTAACTGCTCACTGTCAAAGCGACGTCGAGGTTGCTGCCGAGAGCGCCCGTCGCGAAGGCGGAACCGACCTCGGCCTTGAGATCGGCGGCGATCGTGTCACCGACGAGCGTGACGTTCAGCGGTTGGGTGAGGGTGAGGACGTCGCCGGGAACGATCCGGACGTTCGTGAGGTTGTTGACGGTCTGCGCGGTGCCCAACACACCCTTGAGCGTCCAGGTGCCGGCGCCCAGCGACAGGTTCAGGTCACCGGACTGGACCGGCCCGGCGGTGAGCGCGGTCTGCGTCGACCAGTAAGCGAACGTTCCGCCGCCGCCGAGCATGAGGGCGGTGCCGGCGGCGATGGCGAGGATGGCCGTTCCCCGGCGGTGACGGCGGACCGGGGGCGGGGCGACCTCGGACGGGGCGGCGGGTTGGGTGATGTGCGACATGGATCCTCCTGGGGCGGTGCGGCTCTTGGTGCGAAACTATGAGTCGGGTGTGAATCCACCGCTACTTATTTCCCTCGCGGGGTACCGACTTTCGCCGCGGCTCGGTAGTGCGCGCCGCGCCTCCGCAGACGCCGCCCGAGCGCTGCGGCTAGCCTCGGCGCATGACGATCGCCGCCGACGCCTCCGTGCTCGCTCTCGCCGACGCCCGCCCCTCGGTACACGACACGGCTTTCGTCGCCTCCGGCGCGCGCGTGGTCGGGAGCGTCACGCTGTCGGCGCATTCCAGCGTCTGGTACAACGCGGTGCTGCGCGGCGACAGCGCCGCCATCGAGATCGGCCCACGCTCGAATCTGCAGGACAACGTCACGGTTCACGTCGATGCCGGGCGACCCGTGCACATCGGGGCCGACGTGTCGGTGGGACACAACGCCGTCGTCCACGGATGCACGATCGGCGACGGCTCGCTGATCGGTATGGGGAGCGTCGTGCTCTCCGGCGCCGAGATCGGACCCGGATGCCTCGTGGCCGGGGGAGCGGTCGTGCTCGAGGGCACGGTGGTGGCGGCCGGATCGCTCGTGGCGGGTGTTCCGGCGAAGGTGAGGCGGGCCCTCACGGACGAGGAGCGCGAGAAGATCCTGCGGAACGCGCAGACCTACCTGGCGCACGGCGGGCGACACCGCGCCGCGATCGTCGCGGGCACCGGCCAGTGATCAGCCCTCGATCGGTTCGGCGTCGTCCCGGGGCGGAGAAAGCACAAGCGGGGACGGGCGAGCGGTATCGACACGATGTCGCGGCTCGCGGTATTCGAGGACGGGGCGCGATGGTTCGTCCCGGCGAACGAGACGCCATGCGATGTGTGGAGGGGCTGACGAGAATCGAACTCGCATCATCTGTTTGGAAGACAGATGAGGTGCCCTTTCAGCAGTGCCTGGACCCGCGTCATTTCGCGAAATAGCGCAGTTCCTTCGCGTCAAACCGTACCCGGTTTGGGCCACGGATTGGCCACGTTTTGGCCACGTCGACCGATAGATTGAGTCCGTGCCCGGAAAGAACGCTGCAACCCTCCTGAACGATTTTTTCCGAGCCGAGCGGAAGTCCTCGTTCGATCCCCGGTCCATACTCCTCGCCGTCATCGAGGTGCAGGAGCATGTGGAGGTCTGGGACAGCGCCGGAGTGGACGTGGAACCCTTCGCGGATGCCCTGCCAATCTGGCGTGCCGAGATCTATCACTATCTCCATCCTGAGACGGGCGGGTTTGCGAACTACGCCGGGAGCGGGAAGCTTTCGAAGAGCGACATCGGCTTGCTGGGTTGGGTTGCCGAGCGGCTGTCTACGGTTTCGCCCGAGTCCACAGAGGAATCTCGTGAGAGCATCCGAGAGATGGTGCAAGCTGCGCGGTCGCTCCTGATTGAGGACGACACCATTCCGGAAAAGCTCCGGCTGCACGTAACGAGGCTTCTGCGCCATGTCGAGGAAGCTCTCGACAACTTCGAGATCACAGGAGACTTCCTGCTTGAAGACGCTGTCGAACGTCTGATCGGCGCGTTGCAGTTCGTCGAAACCTCGTCGAGCAAAGCGTCGAAGTGGTCTGACTTCCGGTCGCAGTTCATCCCCGGTCTCGCCGCTCAGCTCTCGGCTAGCGGAGCGCTCGAAGGCATTGCTCTCGTCGCCGCGAACGTCACCAAGGCTCTGGGAGGGTGAAGCCCCCCACCCTAGATGGATGAGGGGCTGTCGACCGGTCAGCGGCCGTCCGTGTGCTCCGTGTCGGGGTTGAGCTGACGGTTGAGATTCGCCACCTCGGCATTCAACCGCGCGATCTCCTCATCCTTCTTGGACAGCGTCCCGTTCGTCTGACGCTGCACGGTTTCGATCTTCTGCTGCACGCTGTTCAGGCCAGCACCCAGGCCACCGGCCACGACGACCAGACCCAGCAGGGTGAGGAGGAACGTTGTAAAGGTGGCCGTGGCGTCGGGTCGGTGGATCATGATGAACACCGCCCCGGCGATGCCCGCGAGGGTGATAAGTCCGAAGACGATGAATGCGATGTTCTTGTTCATGGCTTGCTCCTGGTAGGGGCGTTTGGGTGATCTATCGGACGTTGCGCCACTGGGAGCCGTCCCAGGAGCGCACGCGGTGCAGACGCCACTGGGAGCCGTCCCAGGCGCGAACCTTGCAGTTGCGGAAGGTGGAGCCGTCCCAGGCGCGGCCACCGGCCAGGGTCTCCAGGGCGATGCCTGCCTCGGGTCCCCATCCGGCAGCGTTACGCGCGCTCACGTAGACGTGGTACACCTGGCCGGGCGTTAGTTGTGGGCCACCGCCACCTCCGGGGTTGGTGTAACCGTTGCTTGCATCGTCGGTCCAGATGACGGGGTTGTTGGTGTTGTTGATCAGGAACCAGCGGGCGCGGAACTGCTCTACCGCTGCGCCCCTGTGGTCGGCTGGACCGTCATAACCCACGCCCGCCGAGACGGGCAGCACGTCGACCACACGGAGGTTCTGGGGCGCGGTGGGTGGCTTCGGGATGCGCGGCGGGGCCTCTTCGGTCGTGTTGGCTCCACCGTCGCCTACGGAGCTGTGGTCGGTGTCGATCCAGGCGGAACAGTAGAAGCTCCCGGCCCAGCCCTCGCCGTCGTGGTAGCGCGAGAAGGTACCGGACCAGAGCACGTGGTACTGCTGGTTGCGTTCGCCGGATGGGATCGAGAAACGGCCACCGACGCCGAAGCCACCGAAGTTGGCTTCCCAGCCCCAGTTCCCGCCCCAGGAGCCGTAACCGTTGCCGTAATAGCGGACCTCGCCGCGGTAATCGGTCCGGTTCGCTCCCCAGTCCTGGCCCGTGCGGGCAACGTCGATCCAGACCTGCTGGTTTCCAGGCCCGTTGAGGTCTCCGAATGCAGATGGCATGTCGTCCTCAGATCGGCTCGAACCAGAGGTGACCGACGACGGGGTTAGCCGGTGCCGATGCGCCTACGTGGATGGCGATGTTGGGTGCGCTGCGCTTGGTGCGTCGCGCGATGATGTCGCGGGTGTTGTTGATCTCGCGCCCGCCGTACTTGACCTTCCCGTCCTCGCCCGTCTGGGGAACGATGGGCAAGCCCTCTGCGGCGGCGTCGTCTCCGATTGCCATGATGTTCTCCTCGGGTTAGGTGAGCGATGCCCACGTGTCGGCGTCGGGGGCCTGAGGCCAGGTGCGCTCTGCGTATCCGGCCAGCCAGGAGTTGGGGGTGACCTCGGTGAGGCCGGAGGACTCCAGGTCCATGACGCCCTCCGTGAGGTTCCAGCGGACGGCCTGGAGCTGGCCAAGCTGATCGAGCGTTCCCGGAAGGGAGATCGAGATCTCCTCGCCGGGTGTGGCCGTCATGTCGGAGGCGACGGTGACGGCCTGGGTGCGTCCACGGTTGGTCATGCCGGTGAGGATCAGGGCAGCGGTGCCGGGTCCCGGGTAGGGGCGGTCCAGCTCTTCGACCAGCACGCGGCCGGGGGAGCCCGCGAAGTCGTCCTTGGTCTTGGACTGTCCGTCCGTGTCGCGCCAGGTAAAGCGGGCGATGACTCCGGTGGGTGCGTCGCCACCGGAGAAGTCCATGGTGTCGGTGCCGTCTGTCGCGTTGTCCACGCGCACGGAGAGACGTCCGGGGACCTTGTACTCCTTCGGGTCGACCAGCCACCAGCGACGCTGTTCGTCGCACCACAGGCGGAGTCCTGCGGCGTCGGTGATGCCGGACAGGAAGTCCCAGGCGGAGCGGCCTGCGCGCCAGCTCAGGATCTGCGGGGCACGGCTGATCAGGGCGATGCGCTTGGACGTGGAGGCGTCGGCAGCGCCGTCCCAGGAGTATGCGTACTCAGCGGTGTTCGTGCGCGCGCCGTCGATGTACTCGCTGTTGTGGGTGCCTCCGAAGAAGTCCGACTCCGAGAGTCGGAAGGAGCGCCAGGTGATCGTCCCGGACGTGTGCCCGTGGTAGGCGCGGAGAAGGATCTGATCGCACCCAGCGGGGATGGTGAACTCAGTAGACACGCGCGTCCCGTTGTCGACCACGTTGGGCACGGCGGCGGAGCGGGAGAGATCTTGATAGGTGCCGTTCACACGCCCGATGGCCACCAGGCGGCGGGAGCGAAGCACCTGCTCACTGCCACCCATGGCGGAGCGTGCCGACCCGGTAGCGCTGAAGACGTATGTGCGTCCGACCTGCATCCCGTAGGGCAGGCCAGCATTATTCGTGAGCTGGACGAACGCGTCGTCACTGGTCGGGTTGTAGAGGTGAACACCCCAGACGTTCTCCGGGCCGGTCCACGTGGTATCCGGAATTGTGGAGGCGTTGACGATGCCGTAGCCGCCGTCCGGGGTGCGGGCGTAGCGGGGGTCGGGCAGCATGTTCGTGGCGTCGCTGAGAACGCGGAAAGCACGGTCTGCGGCTCCCGTGGTCTGGAGGGCAGCGCCGGGGATGGCCTGGCCCAGGACGTAGTTGATGATGCTGCGCAGGCTGTCCTGTCGGGTGAATGCGCCCTGATCGTCGGTGAGCTTGGAGTACGCCTGAAGGATCGCCTCGTCCGTCGCGAGATCCAGCCGGACGGTGCGGGCAGCGTGGTCGACGACGCGGCGGCGCATGACCAGATCGAACGTACGTGGGTCGTTTTCCGCCGTGCAGGTTAGCTTGACTCGTGGGTAGGTGAAGGGGTTCAGCGCCTCCAGGATGCCTGTCGACATCAAGGGGACTGTCACGTCGGACGTGCCGAACGGGTAACGGGCCTTGTCCAGGCTCAGGCTTCCATCCGAGATGGGGAACGTGGCCGTGGTGCTGGACACCGGCAACAGTTCTAGGGCCATGTCGTCGACATAGAACGTCGCGGCGGCGCTGGTGTAGAAGCTGATGTTGTGCGATGTGGCGGCAGCGGTAAACGCCACCGACTGCTGCACGTAGCTGGTCGTGGCTGTCGCGGAGGAGTTGACTCCTGCCACCGTGAGACGGAACGTCGGCGCTCCCGTGGTGACCTTCACCCACAGGCTCAGGCGGTACTGCCGACCGACGACAAGACCGGTGAGCGTGCCCACGACAGTGGTCCCCGCGGTCGTCCGGCTCCACTCGGCTCCGGCCGTGCCGTTTCGTCCTGCGGTGGCGCGCGGCGTGAAGAGGTTGCGGGTGAGCGCGTCCGGCCAGGAGCTGAAGTCGCTGGTCCAGATAGTCGCGCCGGGAGACACGACGACAGCAGAGGAGAACTGGAAGAGGGCGGTGGCCTCTGGGTGACGTTCGAAGCTCATGCGCTCAGCTCCTGGTATCCGACCAGCACCCACCAGTGCCCAAGCTGCGGGTTCAGCTCAATGTCCAGCGAGCCGTCCAGGACATAGCGCATGCCCATGGAGGGCACGTCGGTGGAGGTCAGGGTGAAGCTCGTCTCCTGGGCGTGCAGGGCGTACGCGGCGTTGGCCGTGGCAGCGGTGAGGAACAGGAGGCGGAGCGTGCCGGAGCGCGGGCGAGGGGCGATGTAGGACACACCGATGGAGCCGTCCAGGAGATCGTGAATCTTGTTCCGGGACTGGCGCGAGGGCTTGTATCCGTCGATGAGCGTGGGCGTGACGGAGCCCGCGTTGTTGGAGGCGGAGATGGTGTGCGGCATCAGAGGCCTCCGTGGTTGCGGCCCTCATTGACCACGTAGTTGACGTACGCGGTCTTGGCCTTCGGGTTCCAGTTGTCCCAGTTGCGGGTGTCGACGCGTACGCGCATCTCCACGTCTTTGGCGGAGGGACGCCAGTTGGCCAAGCCCTGGTTTGCGGCGCTCACAAAGCCCTCCGCGGACGCACGTCCAGCGGCCTGCCCCTGAGGGCCAGCAACGGCGCGCAGGCGGGCCTGGGTGGCAGCGTCCGCGCCCTGGTAGCCGTCCACGTACGCATCCGCGGCGGTCACGCCCTGTTCGTTCCAGAGGCGCTCAGCCTCCTGGGCGATCTCGCTGGGCAGGGTGACCAGATCGCGCTTCAGCTCGTCGGCGGCGGCGATCTGCTGTTCCATGGCGGTGAGGTAGCCGGACACGTCGAAGCTGGTGAGGCCGTCCTCGCCCTTCGTGAAGTAGTCCTCCGCGGCTACCCCGGCATTCGTCCAGGCGTTGGCGAGGTCGTCGATGCGCTTACTGTTCTGGCCCACCGCGTCCAGAGACTTCGCGGCCAGCTCCTGCGTCTTGACGACGCTGGTCAGCTCGTTCTTGTACGACGTCAGGGATTGATATTGCTCGTCCCACACTGGGGTCCAGTCGGAGAGGCTGTCCAGCTCGTCGTTCACGCGCTTCAGCTCGGCACGGGTGGCGCTGAGGTCGGAGCCGGAGAGGGCGCGGACCAGCTCAGCGAGGGGGCGTCCAGTGCGCTTGGCGACGGCTTCCACGTCCTCCAGCACAGTGCCGTAGTCGGACCAGTCGTCGATCAGCTTCTGAAGCACACCGTTGGCGCGAGACTCGCGGTTCAGGGCGGAGAACAGTTCGTCGATGCGCTCCTGAAGGGGCAGCTCACCGCCGTTCTCGTACATTGTGGAGGCCAGGTCGGCGGCAGCTTCCCGAGCCTCTGTCAGCGCCTCCTGGGCGCTTGCGGCCTGGGCCAGAGCGGTACCCAGGATGGCGGCGAGGGCGATACCGGCAGCGGCTCCAGCGGGACCGAAGCCGGAGAGGGCGTTGGCCAGGGTCTCCTGCACGAAGTCGGCAGCGTCGTCGAAGCCACCGCCGAACGATGCAGCGGCCTCACGTCCGGAGGATGCCGCCTCCTCCTTCGCTTCGCCGAAGCCCGCTTTGACCTTCGAAGTGGCCTCGGTGGACTCGCGCTTGACCTTGCCGTAGCTGTCCCGGAAGGAGCGTTCGATGGCGTCGGCGGCTTCTTTCGTCTCGCTCTTCAGCTCCTTGGTGGCGCGCTGAGCGACGGCCAGATCCTGGTCGATGTCGCGTCCGACGCTGGTGTCACCCAGGTCTTTCAGCGCCTTCTCTGCGTCCTGGAGCGGCTGAATGACACCGCTCTTGATTCCCTTCTCGAACGCGCCTGTCTCAGACGCGATGGCGATCTCGTGTACCCGTGCCATCAGGCCTTCTCCTCAGCTTCGAACAGGGCGCGGCGGGCCGTCTGAATCCAGAGGCTGGCGAAGCGCGGGATGGAGTCGCTGGCGGCGGGGTGCACCACGTGACCGCCACGACGGTTAGCCGGGAAGACGGGACCCATGGTGCGGGTGTAGGGCTTGCCCTTCTTCGAGCGGGACTGGATCTTCTTGCCCGCGCCCAGGCCCCATTCCGCGGCGCGTGCGACCTCGGACACGGGCGTGCCGGAGGAGAGCTTGCCGACAGCGCCGGAGCGGAGGAACACGTTGCGTGCGGTCACTCCGACCCGGCCGCTCTCGACCAGCGCCCGCTGCTGGATACGGGTAGCCGCGCGTTCGCGAAGCTCCTGGTTCCAGATCGGGAGCGCGTTCTTTCGCGTCTCGGATGAGATGTGCTTTCGCGTCTCTGCGGGGACCTCCCCGAGAGCGAACGCAAGATCGCGAAGGGGAGAGTCCATCAGGAGACTGATGGACCCGGCCATCAGCTTGCCGACCAGACCGGCTTACCCACGACGGGCAGCGAGATGGGCGACTCCGCCACGGCGTTGGTGGGGCCACCGACCTGCACGGGCTTGATGATGACCACGATGGTGAAGATGCCCTGGACGCCAGGCAGCTTGTACTTGATGGTCTGCTGGGTGCCCTCTGCGGCCATCCACGCCTTGCTGAGGCCGGTGGAAGTCCAGTCCTGGAACATGCCCGCCGTGAAGACGTAGGTGGTCGTGCCGGTGAAGGGCACGGACGCACCGGACGCATCCACGACCATGACCTCCACCGTGGTGGGGACGATGGCGGGGTCCTTGAACGCGGACGTGTAGGTGTCCGCGCCGATGTCCAGCGTTGCCTGGTGGAGGAAGGTCTTATTGATGACGACGGCCATGATGGCGCTCCTTAGTTCGTGGGTTCGGGGTGGGTCGACGTGAGGACAGAGACAGGGATGCGCCATCCGAGCTGGCCAGAGTCCAGGCGCACCTTCGTGGCGCTGGGTCCCCAGAACAGGGAGTCGCTGTTGTCTAGGGCGCGGATGAGATCCAGGACCGCGGCGTCGGCGTTGTCCTCGGCCTTGGCCGTGGCGGTCTCGGGGATGATGACGGCCAGCTCGAAGTTGGCGGCGACGTTGCCCACGGCCAGGGCCTTGCCCGCCATCTCGTTGGAGATCTCGATGAACTCGAAGTAGACCGCGGGGACAGCGAGCTTGGTGGGCGCGGTCAGCGTCGGGAAGATGCGCCACCGCGTCGGCAGGTTCGGCTTGATGGCGTCCTTCAGGTGCGCGCGCACCGTCCGGAGGAAGTTGTCAGAAGACACCGGCCGCTCCTGTCGTCGGGCGGATGATGCCGCGAATGTTCTTATCCAGCGGGCGGGGCGTGAAGCTGAAGGACTCGGGACCCATCTCGCCGTTTGGGGACACCTGTCCGGCGTTCCAGAGGTTCGTGGCCTGCTGGAGCTGCGCGTACACCAGACGGCGCGGGTAGCCCTCAGGCCCGGGAGCTGGCGCATATGCGATGACCTGCTCGCGGGCGGTGTCGAGAATGAACTCCAGAAGCTCGGGGTTCTCAGTGGGCGCGTCGGACCACACCAGAGACAGGCGCTCCAGGTCGGCGTCCGTGTCCGCGGCGTACCACGCCGTAGCGCCGGGCAGCGAGGTGCCTGGAGCGAGGACGTAGCCGTCGTCGTCGGGCTGAATGATCATGATCAGGCCCCCTCAATGGCGGTGATGGCGACGGCTTCCCAGCGGCCGGTGGTCTCTGTGTTGACGCGGCTGAAGCCCGCGAAGCCGGAGGCGGTCGTGATGTCGGAGTTGGTGCCCGTCGTGACGACGACGCCCGGGTCGTTCGCTGCGGTGGCCTTGACCACGGAGAGGGTCGTTCCGTTCATGCGCAGACCCACCCACTGGCCCGCGGCGAACGTGCCCGCGGCGAAGGTGAGGACGTCGGCGGAGCCGTTGGTGACACGTCCCGAGCCGTCCGCGCGGAGATAGAGGCGGTACTGCGTCGCGCCGGAGGTCGTGACCTGGGAGCGCCGTCCATCCAGGGTCCAGAGCGTCGTGCCGGTGCTTGCGGGAAGCGCGCCGATCAGGGCGCGGATCTCATAGTTGGCCTGCGCGACGGGCAGGAACTGGCCACCGGACGTGGAGGTCGGAGCGAGCTGGTTAGACGTGATCTGCCAGGCTGCGGCGTTCTGCTGCCAGGTCGCGGCGGAGCCACCGTAAGCGGCGTCGGTGGCCGACGTTCCGACCGTGGTTGTGTTGGCGCGGTCGAAGCTGTCGGAGTACAGCACGGTCAGGGTGCCGCCACCGCCCGACGCTGCGGCCACGGTGTAGGCCAGCGTCTTGCTGTTGCTGCCGGTGGAGTTGGTGGCGGTGAAGGTGGCGTTGCCGGAGCCTGCGGTCGTCGGCGTGCCGGAGATGACGCCCGCGCTGGAGATGGCGAGCCCGGACGGCAGTCCGGACGCGGTGAAGGTCGCGGTGTCACCCGTGTACGCGAGGGTCTGCGAGAACGCCTGACCCACCGTCATGGCGTTCAGGCTGGACGTGGTGATCGTCGGAGCCGTGCCCGCGGGCGGGGTCGTGGCTGCGCTGACCGCGACGAGCGCGCCACCCAGAAGGCTGGTGCGCAGGAGGTCGGCCATGAAGTCATGGCCCTGGTCGTTCATGTGGATCTCATCGGTGTCGATGTAGTCCCATGGGTCCTGTCCGGCCGCACCAGTTACGCCCTGACGTGCCCAGTCGTCGGAGTTGTCGATGACGGCCACGTTGGACGCGGCGGCGGCAATCTCCTTCAGCGCAGTGAGGTAGTCACTCCACGGAGCCACACGGGCAGACAGCGCTGCGGAGTCAAAGCGCGGGTACGTGTGGATGAGGACGTGCACGTGCTGCACGCCGATGGCTGCGTCCAGCGCGGCAATCTCGCTCTGAAGGTTGCTCTTGTACGTTGCGACGGGAACGCCATTGCCGTAGTCGTTCGCGCCGATCATGTGCACCAGGACGCGTGGGTTCAGCGCGGCGATCTGACTGCGGGTGCTCGCGGTGATGTAGGGCGTCGCGCCGTTCTGGTTACCGGAGCGGGAGCCGGACACGCCAGCGTTCACGCCGAAGATGCCCGCGCCCGAAGGTGCCGACGAAGCGGCCTGAGAGAGCGTCTGTACGCCCGTGGGGTGCGATCCGGAGGGCAGCGGATACGCGGCTCGGATGAAGCCCATGGTCTTGTTGACGTAGCGGGCGTCGGCGGAGCTGGCGTTGTTGCCTGCGGTCGACGAAGAGCCCAGCCAGACGATGGTGACCGGCGTTGTGGTCAGGCGCTTGGACATGGCACCGCGGAAGATGCTTACGGCGTCGGCAGTCGTGTCTGCTCCTCCGCCACCGCTACCGGCCGGACCAGCGGGACCTTGTGCTCCGGTGTCACCCTTCACGCCCTGAACGCCTTGCAGACCCTGAATGCCCTGCGCTCCGGTATCGCCCTTCGGCCCAGTAGCTCCGGTGTCACCCTTCACTCCCTGGATGCCTTGGAGGCCCTGGGAGCCGGTGTCTCCCTTAGCGCCCTGGATGCCCTGTGGACCCTGTGCTCCGGTGTCTCCCTTGGGTCCAGCGACGCCCTGAGCGCCCGTGTCACCCTTAGGACCAGCGACGCCCTGAGGACCCTGCGCGCCCGTGTCACCCTTCGGGCCTGCGGGGCCGGGTACGCCTGTGCCGTCACCCGTCGAGAGGACAGGGGTGAGCACGAGACGGTCGCGGTCGTTGCTCTTCTCCAGATCAATGCCCAGAACGGTCATCGTGCTCACCCCCTCTATTTCTCGTTCTTCGCTTACGCCGCGGTACCGATGAAGACCGTGGCCTCGGGGCGGACGACGAACGTCTCCAGGAAGCCGACGATGGAGCGGTCCACGCCGAACTTGGCGACGTTCACGGCGTCGATCTGGATGGGGGTCTCGCCCAGCTCGCGGAACTCGATGGCGCTCTTCGCGCCCGCGATGACCTGCGGGTTGGCGGCGTTGGTGCCGATGAAGGCGGACTGGGGAGCCTTGCGGACGGTGACCTTGCCGTCCACGTTCGCCTGGCCCGTGCCCACGCCGACCTGGAGCGAGACGAACTCGGGCAGAAGCTCCTTCGGCGTGTAGATGAGCTGCGACCACAGCACGGGGTTTACGACGGCCCACGACGGGTCGTCGTCGGCGTCGGTGATGGCCTCGATGGCCTGGATGAGCTGGACAACGCCGGGGTAGTACGCGGAGTTGGCGGGGGTGCCAGCGGGCAGCGAGCCCGGAGCGACGCGGCGCGAGAGAGCCGCGCCCGTGTCACGCGAAGCGACGCGGAACATGGTGGCCAGCGCCTCCTGGTCGGTGATGCGCGCGTAGCTGTTGGCCACGCCCTTCCAGAACGCCTCCAGCACCTCCGCGCCACCGGAGAGGTACGCCCACTCCTGAGCCACGTCGGCCGCGTAGCCAAAGCTGTCGCGGGTCGAGTCACGGCGCGAGGTCGTGGCGCTGCCGGTGGGCAGCTCCGTCTTCTCGCCCGTGGTGCGCTTCTGGACCAGGTTCTCCGTGCCGTCGATGCGGAAGCCCGCGCGGCCACCCATCTCGATGGGACCGAAGGTGTGGGCGTTCAGGGGCAGGTACTTGCGCACGTACTCCTTGCCCTGCCAGAGCTTGCCGACCCATGCGGGCTGGACGACACCCGCGGCGGGAAGCGCGCCCGTACCGGTGGTCTTGATGTCGGCGAGGGCGAAGAGGGCCTTCTCGTTGTCCTCGGACTGAGCGCCAGCCTTCAAAGAGGCCATGGCGGAGAAGACCGCGTGAAGGTCGACCTCCTGCGCGACGGGGGCGGTAACGCCGGGAGTGGCGAGGGGTGCGGGGATCTGGCCCGCGGCTGCTGCGGTCATGACTTCCTCCTGGGAGTCGTTTGGGGTTTCCTCGGCCACGGGCGCGGCGTCGGTGGTCTTGGGGGTGGGCTCTTCGGTGGTCTCCTCGGCATCCACGCCGGGAGCGAGGGAGAAGAGGGCGGCGGACTCGAACGCGCCTTCGGTGCACACGGCGGCACCGGTCAGGCGGGAGCGAACGGCGTTGGCACCGTTGCGCACCAGGGAGCCAAACTCGGCGCTCAACTTCCGCTTCGTGGGGTTGGCCAGGTAGGCGTCCCCTTCGTCGGTTTCGAAGATGGAGAAGGAGGCGACGATGCCGCCCTCCGTGACCTCCAGCTCGGTCGCTCGGCCGATGGGTGCGAACTGCGAGTGCTCGTCATTCAGAGTGATGGCGGACGGGTCGCGGGGGAGCGACACCGCTGCGGCGCTGAACATGACGGGCTCGGTCTTGCTCAGGCTTGGGCGGCTCAGCTCACCGAATGGCAGCAGGAGCCCGCGGACGGTGCGGGTGTTCTCCACGCGGGAGAACATGCCCACCTCAGGAGTGGTCTCGTCGGTCATGGCTGTACCTCCGTGGAGGCGTCGCCGGCCTCCGGGTCGATGGCGGTGGGGGCGGGCACGGAGAAGTGCGAGAGATCGGCGCGGACCTCAGCGCCGGGACCAACCACGTCATCCCCGGAGAGGGCCGCCACGATGGCGTAGGCGTACGCGGCGGAGCCGTAGGTCCACAGCTCGGAGTGGCGGTCGTTCTCGTTGGAGTAGGACATGGCCCCACCGCCACCCTTGGCGGCGGACTCGACGAAGCTGGAGGGGACGCCTGCGTGCATGGCAAGAGCGCGGGAAAGGCTGGCGGTGGCGTCCTCGAAGAGGTCAAGCTGGCCTGTCGTGCCGCGCTCCTTGACCTCCACGAAGCTCTTCGTGACGCTGACGCTGTACTTATTGCGGTTCTCGACGTACGCGGCGACCAGCTCGGCCTGCTCCTCGCGGGTCATCTCGTCGTACTTGGTGTCCGTGATGTGCAGCTCGGTCGACGCCGGAGGCGAGTCCAGGCGGTTCTGTCGGGCCAGCTCCAACTTGCGGGCCTGGCGGATGCTGTCGATGCCGTCGACCATCAGACCGTTGGCACCCAGCGGGACCAGGACGATGCGCTGGCGGAACTCGGCCGGGATGCTCTCGTGGAGGGTGACCTTCTGGGTGTTGTTGTCGATGGACCACAGCGAGCGGGGCACTGGCACCCAGTCGTATACGTGGCCTTCGGTGTCCAGGCGGCAGGCGAGAACGGCCAGGCCCTCCCAGAACAACTCTTCGGTGAGCTTCTTAAACGCGATGTACCGGGACATGCCGGGGTAATCGCAATTGCCTACCCAATAGGGCTGGGCTGTGGTCTTCTTGCCGTTCTCGTATTTCTCGAAACGAAGAGGGGCAACCAGTGCCTGGTGCGCGGAAAGGGCGCGCTTCAATTCCGGAACTCGCTGCGCAACCTCGCGAGTGATCAGCTCCTTCGGCAGCGCGCCGAAGATATCGCCGACGATTGCGGCAGCGAGAGAGTCACCGGAGCCGGGAGCGGCAAGGGCGGGAGCGCCGAAAGAAGAGGGTGGCGACGGAGTGCCGGTCAAGAAAGACCACAGTCCCATCTGTTCCGTCTCCCAATAGTCGTGCAGTGACTATTGGGCCGGGAAACAGGTCTGTTTCAGCCGGTCTCAGCATAACGTGAATAGGGAGAGAATGGGAATTATCCACAGATATCTGTGGAAAGTCAGGCAAAGAAAATGGCGTCCTTGATGTTCGCCGTGCCGTCCGTCTCCTGATCGAGCGCATAAACGGCGAGAGCTGCGGCCTCCAGGCCGGTGATATCGGCATCCTCTCGGCCCTTGGGTCGACCGAAAGCCCAGCCCGTGCCGGTAGAGAAGGCGCGCTTCGTCGCCACGTCCACGGCAGCGTTCAGCTCGGCCTGGTCGTGGTGACGGAGGTTGTCGTCGTTAATCTCGTTCACGAAGTTGACGGCAGCGCGTGCCACGTCACGGGACCCCAGGGGGCGCTCCAGTGGTGCGGGACGGGCCTCGCGGATGCTGCGGAGCTGCACCGCCATGGCGTTGCTGAAGGAGTCGTGGGTGATTGCCTTCTTGTGCTTCTTCGCCAGCTTGGAGAGCACGGTGGCGAAGCCCTGTACGCCCGTCTGATGGTGCAGCAGGCCCACGTGGATCTTCTTGTCCGCGCCCGTCCATGCGGCAGCGACGGAGGCGTACAGGGAGTCACGGTCAATGAACGCGGCCAGGGCGAACTTGCGGGGAGCGGCCTTGCCCGCGTTGCTCATCGGCTTGGCGGCGGCGTTCCACTTCGGTGCGGAGATCAGCGCGGTGTTAGAGCCTTCCAGCGAGAACAGGCCCAGGATCTCGGCCGGGAAGTTTCTCCGCATGGCCGGGGTGTTCCAGTCCTCTTCGATGACGTCCAGCGGCGTGGTGTACCCGATGCCAGGGTGTGCGGCGATAACCAGCTCGCGGACTCGCGCCAGGGGGTGCTCTTCGTCGGCGGTCCAGGCTTCGAGCGCTCGGGGGTCTAGGTCGTCGGGCACACCGTGACGGAGCACAACGGCGCGGGGGTCGTTCAGGTGATCCCACAGCAGGTTCCCGGCGCGGTACTTCGCCGCGGTGCCGGACACGATGAACTGCGCACCGTGGCGGGTGTGCAACGTCGGCCGGATGGCGGCAACGAGATCTTCACCCAGCGCCGGTTCTGCCTCTCCGGCCTCATCGACCCACGCGGCGTCGAAGGCGTTGGAGCGGAAGCCGTCGCCACCGGGGGCGTAGACGTTGAAGTAGGAGCCGTTGCGGAAGACCAGACCTTCCGATCCCTTCGACAGCTCCACCTTGACGAACTCCTCGCGCGCTCGCTTCTCGGGATACAGGCGGACCAGGGGGGCGGCGATGTCCTTCTTGAATCGCTCACCGGCCTTCGCGCCCGTCGTGGCCAGCGTCCAGCCGACCAGATAGTCATCCCGGAGGGCACAGCGGCCCACCAGCACGGCCTGGATACCGGAGGTCTTGCCGGTACGCCGGGGCTCCAGGATCGCTGTCAGCGACGCACCTGCGGCGATGGTGTCGGCCACTGCGAGCTGTGCCGGGGATGGGCCGATGGTCTCGCCCTCGAAGTTGCGTAGCTGGTCGAGTCGGAGAAGGCGTGCGCCTTCCAGGAACTCGCGCCGAGACTCCTCGGTCGTGACGAAGTTGACGGGCACCAGGGGAGCTGGGATGAGCGAACGGCGCTCCAGCCACGTGGCTTCGTTCTGGAGATCGGCCAGCGTCGGGTGCACGGTCATGGGGGGTCCTCTGTCAGGGGAAGGGAAGCGAGATAGAGCCGGAGGCGGGGGTTGCTATGCCGTCCGCCAAAAAACTCGGGTCGGCGTCGAGGTGGTCGATAGGGTGACGGTCATGGGTGCATTACCTCCTGAGGTTGTTGGCTGGATCATCGGAGGCAGCGTCTTCGTCGTAGTGGTCGTCGGTCTCAACCTGCTGATCTCGTTCTTCGTGATCCGTGCAGCTGTGGTCTCCGCTCTGGCTGCCGACCGGGCACAGCGTGCGGACGAGGCGCGCTTCCTGCGTTCCCTCGACACAGACTGAGCTTCAGTCCGCGTCGTCGGGGTTCAGCTCAGCGCTGATGGCCGCGTACGCTGCGTCTTGCTCAGGCTGCGGCAGTGATGCGGCCAATGAGTTGTACTGATCGACCAGGCTGGACAGCTCTTCCTCTGCTGCTGCGAGCTGGGTGGTCAGTGTGTCCACGTTGGTGGCAGTGATCCGGATACGCGGGCGCATGTCGGCAAGGGTGGTCTGGATCAGTGCGGTGACTGCTGCGTTCGTCATGGTGTGCTCCTATTTCTGGAATCGGGTTATGCCCACGGAAGTGGAATGAAGGTTGACTTGCCGCGCTTGGCTGCGGTGATGGCGGCTCCGACCTTGCCGCCCGCGCTGCGATTACAGCGTCTGTGCTCGGGCGCGGCATTCTCGATGCTCGGCTCAGCGTGTGCATCGATGTGGCCAGCGTCGAACAACTGGTTCGGTCGGATCTCTCCACCGCATCGACGGCAATAGACCTCCTCGCCCCTGGCCCATGACGCACGCACCTGTGCACGAAGGATGCGTACGACTGCCACCCACTGCGGGTCGGCGTGCTTCGTCGTCATGCGTACCTCACCCCGCTACGTTGTGGCTCGTGGAAGTTGGATGGTGGGCACTGATCGTCTCGATAGGCAGCTTCGCTGTGAGCGCCGCGACCTTCTGGCGTAACCGGACCCGCGTTCCACACTGGGAGACAAGCGTCGTCGTTCGGCTGGCAGAAGAAGGGGAACGCGAAGTCCAGGCAACCGCCATCAACCGTGGCAGCGGAGTCGCCCGGGAAGCGAAGCTCGCGCCGGACATCAATAACCTCATGGCTGCAATCTCCGCTTCCCGCTCTGATCAAGCCGGGTTCGGTAACAAGCTGACCGTCACGATGGCCTACGGGCCAGAGGCCCACGGAACGGGCCGTTTCCTTTTGACGTGGCGTCAAGAGCCCAACCTGAAGAAGCTCCGTACTAAGCGCCTTCGATTCAAGCTCTCGGCCCTGCCCGACCCGACCACTCGGCGGGGTCGTCGTCGCTAGACCTTTGCTCACAGCACACCTCCCAGCAGGCCCCAGCCACCCATGATGACGATGAAGGACACCCACGAACGGACGCCCCAGTTGATGGGATGCAGACGGCTCATGATGCGTCCTCCATGGTGTCGAGCGTCTTGATCTCGATTGCCTGCGCCCGTGCCCGGATGCGGAGCGAGTCGGCGTCGAGTGCATCTCCGGCAATGGCGAACAGGAGAGCCGCCAAATTGAGGTCGTCTGCCGCGCCCATCAGGACACCTCCAGATCGTCGAAGTCGGCCGCGCTCAGGGCGTCCTGGCGTTCTCGTTTCTCGATCTTCACAAGCGCGTGCACTTCGTCCACCCACGACGTGGGCACAGTGTCAGGCATTCTCGTAATACGCGCGTGCTCAGGGCCAAAGCAAGACTCATAGTCGGCCTGGGCGGCTGCGAGCTGTTCAGCCTCGCTCTGGACCTTCTCAGAGGCGCGTAGCCGCTTGATCGTGGTCAGCGAGCATCCGAGGGCCTCGGCCTGTTTTGCGATGCTCAGATCCTGCACGGAGCGGAGCTGGTCGACCGTGTACGTCTTGCCCCGGCGTGAGGTCTTGCCGCCTTTGCTGGCGCGCTTCACGATGACGTCGTATGCGGCTTCGTCGTACGCGCTGAGCGCGTAGATAGCCGCGTCTTGGGTCATTCGCTCGTACTTGTCCTCGAAGTGATCCAGTGCGGCGGTGCAGTGGTCTTCAAGCCAGCTCTGTAGTTCGTCCACGGTGGGGTAGCGGCGGAACGCCTTGCGGAACTCGGTGATACGACGAAGAGCGTTGCGGCCCATCCATCGAATGACGCGAGTTGAGTGATCGAAGTACGCCTCCGGAGAGCCATTGGAAGAGGCCGTGCGACGGAGATGCAGTCGGGGCTGCGGGTAGGGAAACAGTTTCATGAGCGGTTCCTAGGTAGGTACGTCAGCTTCCTCGGAAGAGGTGCTGGGAATCCTGAGCCCTAGTCGCTCGCCTGACCCGTCCCACGGAGTCACGGCTTCTGAAGTTGTTGAGTACAGCCTAGCCGAATTCTTCACCCGTGCAAGAGCGGAGATTCCTTGATTTCTTCTCTATCCCTGGAGGGATAAGTTAATTGGCCCTAGCTGATCTCTAGTTAGTTGGACCAGGCAGGCCTTAGCTATTTGAGCCATGCTCAGTGGCTCGAATTGATGTCGTGTTGGAACTACACTCGAAGCTGTACGGAGCTTTGAGCGGTTCCCGCACATGCAGAAGGCCCGGAGTGTTGTCCCACACATTCCGGGCCTTCTTTATTGCCTATACGCATTAACGCCTATTCGCGCTATACGCCTCCACGATGTCGAGCGCGTAAGACGGGTCCTCCCTAAACGCGATGTCTGCGAGTTTCACCAACTCCTTCAAGTCGATGTCCAGGGGCATATCCACAGGCAAGGCCGAAGCGTTGCCCCAATAGGCGTCCAGGCTCCGGGCCGCCTTCCATGCTCGGCAGCTCGGGCAGCGGCACCCATAGGTCTTGTACGCCGTGCTGCACGCTTTTCCCATGGCGGGGCACCGCGGCGTCACGATGCCTTCTCACGAAGCTTTGCCACGAGAGCGTCCACGCGCTCCACGGCGTCAGCGTGCATCCGCTCGTTCGAGTGCAGGTAGCGTCTTGTGCTCGTCGCGCTCGCGTGGCCCGCCCGCTCTTGGACGACGCGCTCAGAGGCCCCAGCTTCCGCCACCAGGCTCAGCCCGATATGCCGCACGTCGTGCACGTGGAAGTTCTCTAGACCGGCCGCGGTCACGGCATCGTTCCAGGCATCCTGGAGGCTGCGTCGCGGCATCCGCTCGGCGCGCTCTCCTGCGAACAGGGGAGTGGACCCGAAGCCCCGGGGGAGTGCCTGGAGGGCGTCAGTGCCCCGCTGGAGAAGTCGGATGCGTTTGTGCTGGCCCGTCTTGGTGTCCGCGGTGAAGCCCATTCCCAGGCGTTGCTTCGTGACGGTGATCATGCCGTCTCGGGACACGTCCGCCCAATCGAGCGCGATGACCTCTCCCAGTCGAAGGTGGCCCGCGAACATGACTTCTAGCGCCGGACGATAGAACGGGTCCACGTGCGCGAGGACCGCATCGAAGTCTTCGACTCCCCACGTTGGACGCTTCACAGAGACGTCCTTGCCGGGGTCCTTCACCTTGCACGGAGACACGGTGAGCAGGCCCCAGTCCAGCGCCTGCTCCAGCGCCCCTCTGAGGGCGTAGTAGCTGTTGCGGCGCTGGACGGGGTGGTTCGAGTGCTGCGCCCACCAGACGTCGACGGATCGGCGCGTGATGGTGTTGAGCTTTCGATTCCCGAAGGTAGGGCTGAGCATCGTGCGATGGATGCTCACCAGGTTCTTGTATGTGGAGGGCTTCACCTCCAGCTCGCGCAGAGCAAGCCAGTCCCTCCAGAAGTCATCGAAGGTGACCGACCCGCGGCGGTCGTCCTGGTGTTCGCCCTTGTCGACCTCGGCCAAGATGCGCCGAAGCTCCTGCTCTGCCTGTCGCCGGGTCGCGGGCCTCAGCACCTTCGAGCTGCGTCCACCCTCCGGGGTAGACCAGCGAAGTCTGAAGCCGTCCTTGTGTGCGGTGATCTGGCCTTGGCCATGGCTGCGCTTGTCCACGCTGCGTCCGTTCATGTTCGTACTACGCCGGAGGCGGTTGCATGAGAACGGCTATTGGCCACGAATTGGCCACGGACGCCGATCAGCTCCAGCGGAAGGAGCTGAACTAGCTACGGAAACGGTGCTTGACCAGGCACTTAATGGAGAGGGGCTGACGAGAATCGAACTCGCATCATCTGTTTGGAAGACAGAGGCTTTACCACTAAGCTACAGCCCCGAAATTCAGCGCCCTGGACGGGGCGACGAACTCGAACTCGACCACTCTACGACACCCGCGCGGGTCCTGCGAACGCGGCGGCGGGTCGCGCCCGTCGGTTCCTGGATGGCGAGACCTGTGCGCTCAGGCCGATCGACTAGACTTTCAGCGGTCGTTTCGTCGGCGCGTGCCGCGCGCCGCCCCGGGGCGTAGCTCAGCTTGGTAGAGCGCCCGCTTTGGGAGCGGGAGGCCGCAGGTTCAAATCCTGTCGCCCCGACGTCACGGCCCCACAGACCACAGGCCTAGCCGGCCCCCGCGTGCGCGCGGGCCACACGAGGAGAACGAACCGCATGGTCAACAGCACCGTCGAGAAGCTCAGCCCCACCCGGGTCAAGCTCCACATCACGGTCTCGCCCGACGAGCTCAAGCCGAGCATCGCCCACGCCTACGAGCACATCGCCAAAGACGTGCAGATCCCCGGCTTCCGCAAGGGCAAGGTCCCCGCGCCCATCATCGACCAGCGCATGGGCCGCGGCGCCGTCATCGAGCACGCCGTCAACGAAGGGCTCGACGGGTTCTACCGCGCGGCCGTCGAGGCGAACGACCTCCGTGTGATCGGTCGTCCCAACGCCGAGATCATCGAACTGCCCGAGCTCAAGGACTTCTCGGGCGACCTCATCGTCGACGTCGAGGTCGACGTGCGTCCCGAGTTCGACCTGCCCGCGTACGACACCATCACCGTGACCGTCGACGCCGCCGAGGTCGACGAGGCCGGCATCGACGCCGAGCTCGACCGCCTGCGTGCCCGTTTCGGCACGCTCGTCACCGTCGATCGCCCCGCGACGACCGGTGACTTCGTCGAGCTCGATCTGGTCGCCACCATCGACGGCGCCGAGATCGACCGCGCCGAGGGCGTGTCGTACGAGATCGGTTCCGGCGAGCTGCTCGAGGGCATCGACGAGGCCATCGAGTCGCTCACCGCCGACGAAGAGACCACGTTCCGCTCGAAGCTCGTCGGCGGCGACCACGCCGGCGAAGAGGCCGAGGTGGCCGTGACCATCAAGGCCGTCAAGGAGCGCGAGCTTCCCGAGGCTGACGACGACTTCGCGCAGATGGCATCCGAGTTCGACACGATCGCCGAGCTCCGCGAGTCGCTCAGCGAGCGCGTCTCGCAGCAGTCGGTGTTCACGCAGGGCGCCGCCGCACGCGACAAGTTCATCGAAGCGCTCCTCGAGGCCGTCGAGATCCCCGTGCCGCCGGCGCTCATCGAAGACGAGGTGCACAACCACCTCGAGGGCGAGAACCGTCTCGAAGACGACGAGCACCGCGCCGAGGTGACCGAGGCCAGCGAGAAGCAGTTCCGCACGCAGATGGTCCTCGACAAGATCGCCGAAGACGCCAACGTGCAGGTCTCGCAGGATGAACTGACCCAGTACCTCATCCAGTCGGCCGCGCAGTACAACATGGCGCCGCAGGACTTCGTCAACGCGCTGCAGCAGGGCAACCAGCTGCCCGCGCTCGTCGGCGAGGTCGCCCGCAACAAGGCCCTGGCCATCGCGCTGGGCAAGGTCACGGTCGTCGACACCGACGGCAAGCCCGTCGACCTCACCGGTTTCGTCGCCGTCGAGGGCGAAGAGCCCACCGACGGTGAGGACGAGGTCGTCGAAGAGGCGCAGGAGATCGCGGATGCCGCGGCCGACGCCGACGCCGTCGTCGAGGCCGAAGAGGCGCCCGCCGAGGAGGCCCCCAAGAAGGCCCCCGCCAAGAAGCGCGCCCCCGCCAAGAAGAAGGCCGCCGAGAAGGTCGCCGACAGCGAGTGATTCGTGACGAAGGGGGCGGATGCTGAGGCATCCGCCCCCTTCCGCGTTCCCGGGTGCCACCGCGCGACCCGAGACGCCGGTCAATGTCCACTACACCCGGGCCGGACCCCACGGGCGTCCGGGTGTCGTGGACACTCGAGCGGGGGAGTCGACCGCGCGCGCGAAGTGTGGCCGATGCTCACGAGAGGTAGTCGACCGTCGCGCGAAGGTGCCGATGACACTCTCGCGACGTCGACGAGGAGAAGAAGGCACGAGCGATGGACGACTGGCAGAACAGGGTGGATGCCGTTTGGGCAGATGAGACCCTCGATCCCGGCGAGGTGATCCGGCGCATCGATGCGTTGGCGCGCGAGCGACCCGAAGACGACGCGATCGCGCTGTTCGAGAGGGCGGGGGCCCGCGATTCGGCCGGCCTCGAAGCGGATGCCGAATGGCTGTACCGGCAGGCGCTGGCAACCGGTCTCGACGACGAGCGTCGCACGCGGGCGACCATCCAGCTCGCGAGCACGATCCGAAACCTCGGGAAGACCGCGGAGGCGCTGGACCTGCTGCGCGGGGAGTACGAGCGCGATCCGCACGGAGACCTGCACGACGCGGCGGCCGCCTTCTACGCACTGGCACTGGTGTCGAACGGGGAGCCCGAGCGAGCGGCATCCATCGCCCTGCAGGCCCTCGCGCCGCACCTGTCGCGCTATACCCGGTCCGTCAACGGATACGCGCGAGAAATCGCCGAAGAACCGCGCTGATCCGCCCGCGGCGAACACGGCATCCCGCCCCGGAACGCGCCGGTAGATTCGTGGAAGATCACCGGAAGAGGAGCACACATGCCCGAACCCCTTATGGCAACGAGCGTCTTCGACAGGCTGCTGAAGGACCGCATCATCTGGCTCGGTTCCGAGGTGCGCGACGAGAACGCCAACGAGATCTGCGCCAAGATCCTGCTGCTCGCGGCAGAGGACCCGCAGAAGGACATCTACCTCTACATCAACTCGCCTGGCGGTTCGATCACGGCCGGCATGGCCATCTACGACACCATGCAGTTCGTGCCGAACGACATCGTCACCGTCGGCATCGGAATGGCCGCCTCGATGGGCCAGCTGCTGTTGACCAGCGGCACCAAGGGCAAGCGCTACATCACGCCCAACGCCCGCGTGCTGCTGCACCAGCCGCACGGTGGCTTCGGCGGAACGTCGAGCGACATCCAGACGCAGGCGCAGCTCATCCTCGACATGAAGCGACGCCTCGCCGAGATCACCGCGGCGCAGACGGGCAAGAGCGTCGAGCAAATCAACGAGGACGGCGACCGCGACCGTTGGTTCACGGCGCAGCAGGCCCTCGAGTACGGCTTCGTCGACCACATGCGCGAGCACGCCACCGACGTCACCGGCGGCGGCGGAACCGCAGCGGTCTGAGGCGAGAGGAAAAGGACATCGACATGAACATCCCCACCTTCGGCGGCGCCGCATCCCACATGCCCTCCAGCCGCTACGTCCTCCCTCAGTTCGAGGAGCGCACGGCCTACGGCTACAAGCGTCAGGACCCGTACAACAAGCTGTTCGAGGACCGCGTCATCTTCCTGGGCGTCCAGGTCGACGACGCTTCGGCCGACGACGTCATGGCCCAGCTGCTCGTGCTCGAGTCGCAGGACCCCGACCGCGACATCATCATGTACATCAACTCGCCCGGCGGCTCCTTCACCGCCATGACGGCGATCTACGACACCATGCAGTACGTGTCGCCGCAGATCCAGACCGTCGTGCTCGGGCAGGCCGCCTCCGCGGCATCCGTGCTGCTCGCCGCCGGCGCCCCCGGCAAGCGTCTCGCCCTGCCGAACGCCCGCATCCTGATCCACCAGCCCGCCATGGGCGAGGCCGGTCACGGGCAGGCGTCCGACATCGAGATCCAGGCGCAGGAGATCCTCCGCATGCGCACGTGGCTCGAAGAGACGATGGCCCGCCACACCGGTCAGGACGTCGCGAAGGTCAACAAGGACATCGACCGCGACAAGATCCTCTCGGCCGCCGAGGCGATGGAGTACGGCATCGTCGACCAGGTGCTCACCACCCGCAAGCGCGTGCCGGCCGCGCTGACGGCCTGAGTCGGCCTTTCCGAGTGCCCCGTCGGCTCAGCCGGCGGGGCACTCGTGCGTGTGCGGGGCGATGCGGAGAAATCGACGAGGGTGCCGCACGGCGCGCGCACGCGGGTCCCTAGTGCTGGTCGTCAAGACGGGTATTGCGGTACGCGGCCCCAATGCCCTCCAATGTCGCGGGCTCGGGTTAGGCTCGACTACACACCGGCGGGGGCCGGGTGACGGGAGGAACCGGCATGGCACGCATCGGTGAGAGCGCCGACCTGTTCAAGTGTTCCTTCTGCGGCAAGAGCCAGAAGCAGGTCCAGCAGCTGATCGCCGGTCCCGGTGTGTACATCTGCGACGAGTGCGTCGAGCTGTGCAACGAGATCATCGAAGAGCGCATGGCCGAGTCGACGGCCGGCGAGGTCGCCGAGTTCGATCTGCCCAAGCCCCGCGAGATCTTCTCCTTCCTCGAGGAGTACGTCGTCGGTCAGGATGCCGCGAAACGCGCCCTGGCCGTCGCCGTCTACAACCACTACAAGCGCATCCGCTCGCACGGCACGCTGCAGCCCGCCGAAGCCCGCGCCGAAGAGATCGACATCGCCAAGAGCAACATCCTGCTGCTCGGTCCCACGGGGTGTGGCAAGACCTACCTCGCGCAGACGCTCGCGAAGCGCCTCAACGTGCCCTTCGCGGTGGCGGATGCCACGGCTCTGACCGAGGCCGGTTACGTCGGCGAAGACGTCGAGAACATTCTGCTCAAGCTCCTGCAGGCCGCCGACTTCGACGTGAAGCGCGCCGAGACGGGCATCATCTACATCGACGAGGTCGACAAGATCGCCCGCAAGGCGGAGAACCCCTCGATCACGCGCGACGTCTCCGGTGAGGGCGTGCAGCAGGCCCTGCTGAAGATCCTCGAGGGCACCGTCGCCTCGGTGCCGCCGCAGGGCGGCCGCAAGCACCCGCACCAGGAGTTCATCCAGATCGACACGACGAACGTGCTGTTCATCGTGGCCGGTGCCTTCGCGGGCCTCGAAGAGATCATCTCCGCGCGTGTGGGCAAGCACGGCGTGGGCTTCGGTGCTCCGCTGCACCGCAAGGAAGACGCCCCCGACCTGTTCAGCGAGGCTCTGCCGGAAGACCTCCACAAGTTCGGGCTGATCCCCGAGTTCATCGGTCGACTGCCCGTCGTGGCATCCGTGTCGCCGCTCGACCAGGACGCGCTGATGGAGATCCTCACGGCGCCGCGGAACGCCCTGGTCAAGCAGTACCAGCGCATGTTCGAGCTCGACGGAGTGCAGCTCGAATTCGACGACGACGCCCTGCGGGCCATCGCCGACCTCGCCGTGCTGCGGAAGACGGGCGCCCGAGGGCTCCGCGCGATCCTCGAAGACGTGCTCGGGCCGATCATGTTCGATGTTCCCTCGGCCGACGACATCGCCAAGGTCGTCATCACCCGTGCCGCCGTCGACGACGGGGCCCAGCCGACGATCGTGCTGGCGCAGAAACGCCGCAGCGCCTGACCTGCGCCCTCGCGCGAGAGCGGTCGAGCCTGAGCCGCGCGCCCGCGAGGGAGCGTCGATCCTGACCCGCGCGCGAGCCCGACGCCATCCATCCTGAGCCGCGCGCCCGCGCGAGAGCGTCGATCCTGACCCATGCGTACGCGCGAGCGTCGATCCTTATCGACGCGCCCGCGCGACGCCATCGAGGCTGACGGACGTGCCCGCGCGAGTCGAGGGCGCGTCGGTCGCGTTCACGCGCGAGACCACTGTGTGCGGGCCGCGCATCGGAGCGTGCGACCCGCAACACGTGTCCGACGCGGAAGCGCGCGACGACGAGCCACCCCGTCCTGGGTGCGGGGGCGATACGCACGCCCCGCGCACCCGGTCGGTGTCAGCCGGTGAGACCGCGTCGCTCCAGGAGCGGCTCGATCTCGGCATCCCGTCCCCGGAAGTCGCGGTAGGCCGCGAGCGGATCGGCCGAACCGCCGACGCCCAGAAGACGGTCGCGGAAGCGTTCCCCGTTCGCGCGGGTCAGACCGCCGTTCTCGCGGAACCACTCGACGGTGTCGGCGTCGAGCACCTCGCTCCAGATGTACGAGTAGTACCCGGCGCTGTACCCACCCGAGAACACGTGCGCGAAGTACGTCGAGGCGTAACGCGTCGGCACGGCGGGGTTGTCGAGGCCGATATCGGCCAGCGCGGCGGCCTCGAACGTGGCGACATCGATGTCGGCCGAGGCCTCAGTGACCGAGAGCCCGTGCCACGCCTGGTCGATCCAGGATGCCGCGAGGTACTCGCTCGTGGCGAAGCCCTGGTTGAACGCCTCCGAGGCGTGGAGGCGTTCGACGACATCGGCCGGGAGCGGCTCGTCGGTGTCGATGTGCCGGGCGTAGTTCGTCAGGATCTCGGGCCAGCGGATCCACATCTCGTTCACCTGGCTGGGGAACTCGACGAAGTCGCGGTAGACGGCCGTTCCGCCGAAGTGCGGGTAGGTGACCGTTGCGAAGAGGCCGTGCAGGGCGTGGCCGAACTCGTGGAAAAGGGTGGTGACCTCATCCAGCGTCAGCAGGGTGGGGGTGCCGGGGGCGGGCTTGTTCACGTTGAGGTTGTTGACGACGACCGGGGCCGTGCCGCGGAGGGCCGACTGCGTCACGATCGAGTTCATCCACGCGCCCCCGCGCTTGCTGTCTCGGGTGTAGAGGTCGAGCAGGAACAGCCCGAGCTCGCCGCCGTCGGCGTTGCGCACCTCGAAGACGCGGACCTCGGGGTGGTAGCCCTGCAGGTCGTGACGCTCGGCGATGCTCACGCCGTACAGCTGCGCGGCGGCGAAGAAGACGCCGTCGCGCAAGACGCGCTCGGCCTCGAACCAGGGGCGCAGCGCTGCGCGATCGAGGTCGTATCTTTCGGCGCGGACCTTCTCGGTGTAGAAGGCCCAGTCGTGCGCCTCGATGCGGATGCCGTCGGCATCGGCGATGTTCTGGAGGGCGTCCTGCTCGGAACGCGCGTTGGCGGCGGCGGGCACAGCGAGTCGGCGCAGCAGGTCTCGGGCGGCATCCGGAGACCCCGCCGTCTGATCTGCGAGCACGGCGGACGCGTGCGAGGGGTATCCGAGCAGGGCGGCGCGCTCCGCGCGCACGCGCACGATCTCGCGAAGAACGTCGCGGTTGTCGTGGGCATTGCCACGGGCGGCGCGGGAGCGCGACGCCTCGAGCAGACGTCGACGGCTCTCGCGATTGGTCAGCGACGCGAGGTAGGGGTGACCGGTGTACAGGGTCAGGGTGACGACGTACCGCCCGTCGAGACCTCGGCTGGTCGCCGCCTGCGCCGCGGCCGACAACTCGCCCGCGCCCAGGCCGTCGAGTTCGGCCGCGTCGTCGAACACGACGGCCAGGTCGTTGGTGTCGGCGAGCAGGTTCTTCTCGAACGTCGTGGTGAGGACGGAGAGGCGCTGGTTGAGGTCGGTCAGTCGCGCCTTCTGCGCGTCGTCGAGTCCCGCGCCGGCCAGCGACATCTCGCGGTGGTGCCGTTCCACGAGGTAGCGGCTCTCGGCATCCAGATCGAGCCGATCGAGATGGGCGTGCACGTCCGCGATGCGCGCGAACAGGGCGGCGTCGAGCTGGATCGCGTCGCTGTGCGCGGCCATGAGCGGGGCCAGTTCCTCTTCGATCGCCTGAATCTCGGTGGTGCCGTCCGCCCCCGTCACCGTGTAGAACGTGCGGGCGACGCGGCCGAGCAGCTCGCCGCTGCGCTCGAGCGCCACGAGGGTGTTCTCGAACGTCGGCGGCTCGTCCTGTGCCGTGATGGCGTCGATCTCGGCGCGGTGGGCGGCGAACGCCTCATGAAAGGCGGGCAGGTAGTGCTCGGGCCGGATGCTGCCGTACGGGGGGAGATCGTAGGGGAGAGCGGGCGGTGCGAGGAGGGGATTGGTCACGGCATCCGTCATCGTCCCAGCGTAGTCACGCCGTCCCCGCCGGAGTGCAAAGGACTATTTGCATAATCCTATTTGCAAAGATATCTTTGTAACCATGACGACAGATCAGCGCCCCGAAGGACGCGTCCTCGACGCCGGGGCGTTGCGCGCCTTGGCCCACCCCCTGCGCGTGCGTCTTTATGATCTCCTCAGCCAGTACGGTGCCCAGACCGCTAGCGGTCTGGCCGCGCTGACCGGCGAATCGACGGGATCGACCAGTTACCACCTGCGTGCGCTCGCGCGGCAGGACCTCATCCGGGAAGTACCGGGACGAGGCACGGCTCGTGAGCGGTGGTGGGAACGCCCCGCCGGGTCGGTGACACTGGTGAATCCGCAGATGGCCACGACTCCGGCCGGCCGGGCCGTGATGGAGGCCGTGCACTCCGAGACGCTGACCCTCCGTCAGCAGCAGCTCATGACGTTCGTAACTCACGGGTGGGACGAAGACGAGCAGTGGCTCGACAAGAGCCTCATCTCGACCGCCAGTGCGCGGCTGACCGTCGCGCAGATGGCCGACCTCGCAGACCGCCTCCAAGCGGTCATCTCAGAGACCGTCGAGCGTTATCGCGATCAGACCGGCGATGACGTCCGCGTGGTCACGATGCGCGCCGACGTCTTCCCCCTCCCCGCAGAAGGAGCCTGATCATGACCACCCTCACCACGTCGCTGCCCACCTCGGCCCGCGTCCTCTCGCCGACCGCGGGGGACCGAGCGCTCCTGGCCCTCTCGCGCGCTCTCGCGCGCGCCGTAGAAACCCGCATGCAGGCACGTGCAGTACGCGTCTTGCGCGATCACGCCCGCCGCGCCGCACGCGACCGCGGGCACTCCCCGATCGCCGAGGCTGAGTTCACGCTGCGGGTGCGGTGAGCCGCCCCGAACGAGAACGGCCGACTCAGGCGAACTCGGCGTCGTCGTCGTAACGCACGACGACCTCGCCCGATGCGTCCTGCGACACGATGACGCCCGTGTCGAGCTCGGCGACGGGCCGCCCCTCGAGGAAGGTCAGCGTCCACCGCGGGGCGGGGGCGCTCAGGCCGTCGGGGTTGAGCGCGGCCTCGACCGCGGCGATCTGCGCGTGCAGCGCCTCGGGAACGGCCTTCGGCGGCTGCTCACGGGCGGTCCAACGGGTTCCGAGCTGCATCAGTCCTCCTGGGGTGCGAACACGATGTCGGTGACGGTGGTGGAGTCGCCCTCGGCGAAGGCGATCGTCTCGATGCGACCCACGGCGCGCAGGTCGCCCTCGGCGAGACGCAGCGCCTCGACGTTCGGACCGGCCACGGTGAGGGAGGTCACGGGCGTCTTCTGCGAGGCCTTGGCCTCGGTCTTGGCGCGACGGATGCCGATGAGCGCGGCGCTCACGGCCGTGAGCACGGCCGGGTCGCCCTCGATGCCCAGCGGTTCGGGCCACGCGGCGGTGTGCACCGAGCCCTCCTCGAACCACGACCACACCTCCTCCGACGCGAACGACAGCACGGGAGCGAACAGGCGCACGAGCGTCGACAGGGCCGTGCGCAGCGCGAGGGCGGCCGAGGCCTGACCCACGTCGGACTGGTCGTAGGCGCGCTCCTTGACGAGCTCGAGGTAGTCGTCGCAGAACGTCCAGAAGAACGACTCCGTGATCTCCAGCGCCCGGGCGTGGTCGTAGGCCTCGAAGGCGGCCGTGGCGTCGCGCACCACGGCATCCAGGGTCGAGAGCATCGACGCGTCGAGCGCGTGCGTCACCTCGGCGCCCTCGGGCACGGGGAACGACAGCACGAACTTCGCCGCGTTCAGCAGCTTGATGGCCAGGCGGCGGCCGATCTTGACCTGCGTGGGGTTCTGCGGGTCGAAGGCCGCGTCGGTGCCCAGGCGGCTGGACGCCGACCAGTAGCGCACCGCGTCGGAGCCGTGCTGCGTGAGGATGTCGGCGGGCGTGACGACGTTGCCCTTCGACTTCGACATCTTCTTACGGTCGGGGTCGACGATGAAGCCGGAGATCGCGGCATCCGTCCAGGGGCTGCGGTCGTCTTCGAGGGCGCTGCGCAGCATGGTCGAGAAGAGCCACGTGCGGATGATGTCCTGGCCCTGCGGGCGGAGGTCGAACGGCGACACGAGGTTCCACAGCTCCTCGTCGCGCTGCCAGCCACCGGCGAGCTGCGGGGTGAGCGAGGACGTCGCCCACGTGTCGAGGATGTCGCGCTCGGGGTCGAAGCCGCCGGGGACGCCGCGCTGATCCTCGGTGTAGCCCGGGGGCACATCGACCGTGGGGTCCACGGGGAGCGACGCGAGGTCGGGGGTGATCACACGGGAGTAGTCCCGCTCCCCGCTGTCGTCGAGGCCGTACCAGACCGGGATCGGCACGCCGAAGAAGCGCTGGCGCGACACGAGCCAGTCGCCGGTGAGGCCGTTGGTCCAGTTCTCGAAGCGCACGCGCATGAAGTCCGGATGCCACGACATCTCGCGACCGAGGGCCACCAGACGTTCGCGCAGCTCGGCGTCGCGCGCGCCGTTGCGGATGTACCACTGGCGCGTCGACACGATCTCGAGCGGCCGGTCGCCCTTCTCGAAGAACTTCACGGGGTGCGTGAAGGGCTTCGGGGCGCCCTCCATGGCGCCGGACTCCTGCAGGAGCTCGACGATGCGCTTCTTGGCGCTGAACACGGTCTTGCCAGCGAGCTCGTCGTACGCCGCCTTCGCGGCATCCGTCACGATCACGTCGGGGGCGTCGGCGACGATCCGCCCGTCTTTGCCGATGATCGTGCGGTTGGGGAGGTCGAGCTCGCGCCACCAGATGATGTCGGTCACGTCGCCGAAGGTGCAGATCATGGCGATGCCCGACCCCTTGTCCTTCTGCGCGAGCGGGTGGGCGAGCACGGGCACCTCGACGTCGAACAGCGGGGTGCGCACGGTGGTGCCGAACAGCGGCTGGTAGCGCTCGTCGTCGGGGTTCGCCACGAGCGCTACGCACGCTGCGAGGAGCTCGGGGCGGGTGGTCTCGATGAACACGTCGCCCGAGCCGTCGGTCTTGGCGAAGCCGACGCGGTGGTAGGCGGCGGGCTGGTCGCGGTCCTCGAGCTCGGCCTGGGCGATCGCGGAGCGGAAGTCCACGTCCCAGAGGGTCGGTGCCAGGGCCTGGTACGCCTCGCCGCGCTCGATGTTGCGCAGGAAGGCCAGCTGGCTCGTGCGGATCGAGTCGTCGGAGATCGTGCGGTAGGTCTGCGTCCAGTCGACGCTGAGGCCCAGCTCGCGGAAGAGGTCTTCGAACTGCTTCTCGTCTTCGACGGTCAGCTGCTCGCAGAGCTCGATGAAGTTGCGGCGGCTGATGGGCACCTGGTCGGCGGCCTTGCTGCTCTTGTTGTCGCCGCCCGCGAACGGCGGGGTGAAGTCGCCGTCGTAGGGGAGCGAGGGGTCGCAGCGCACGCCGTAGTAGTTCTGCACGCGGCGCTCGGTGGGCAGGCCGTTGTCGTCCCAGCCCATCGGGTAGAACACCGTCTTGCCGCGCATGCGCTCGAAGCGCACCTTCACGTCGGTGTGCGTGAACGAGAACACGTGCCCGATGTGCAGGCTTCCGGATGCCGTCGGCGGCGGCGTGTCGACGGAGTAGACGCCCTGACGACCGACCTCGGCGGCGCGCAGGCGGTCGAAGACGTAGGTGCCGCGCTCGCGCCACGCGGCGTCCCACTTCTGCTCGAGGCCTTCCAGCGCGGGTTTTTCCGGGATCGTGGCCATAGCGGTACTCCTCGAGCGATATGGGCGGCACTGTGTGAGCGTGCCTGATGGGTGTGGCATCCACGATACCGGGGCCCGGGCCGCGATGTGGGCGGGGCGCCCTTGGCCGGGCGAATGTCCAGAACACCCGGGAGTGCACGAAAACCGTCCGGGTGTCGTGGACACTCGCGCGCCCGGACGACCGTCCGAGCCGCGGGCGAGCGTTCGCCGCTGGCGAGCGCGCGGCGCCCGGGGTTTCCGCACCGGGTCCAGGAACGCGGGTAGGCTGGAGGTTCCCCATCGACGTTTCCGAGGTCTTTCCATGCCTTCTGTGCCTGCCCGCCGCGTTCTGACGGCGGTCGCCGTCGCCGCGGTCGCCGCCCTGTCCCTGTCGTCGTGCGCCGGCGCCGACCCCGAGGCCTCCGGCGACGGCGAGATCGTCTGGGCCATCGAGGGAGCCAACCTCTCGGCCGGTCACATGGACCCCCAGACCAGCCAGCTCGACGTCTCGGCCATGGTCCAGCGCGCCGTGCTCGACTCTCTCGTCTTCCAGGAGGCCGACGGGTCGTTCTCGCCCTGGCTCGCGACCTCGTGGGAGGTCGAGGACGACGGGGCGACCTACGTCTTCCAGCTCCGCGACGACGTGACCTTCCACGACGGAACGCCCTTCGACGCGGCGGCCGTGAAGGCCAACTTCGACCGCATCGTCGATCCCGAGACGGCGTCGGCGCAGGCGGCATCCATGCTCGGCGGCGAGCTGTACGCCGGCACGGACGTGGTCGACGATCACACCGTCCGGGTGCGCTTCTCGCAGCCGTACGCGCCGTTCCTCCAGGCCGCCAGCACGTCGCTGCTCGGCTTCTACTCGCCGGCCGTGCTCGAGAGCAAGGCCGACCAGCTCAAGGCGGGCGGCCCGGGCGTCACGGTGGGCACCGGCCCGTTCGAGCTGACCGAGTACACGCCCGACCAGGACATCGTCTACACCCGCAACGACGACTACACGTGGGGCCCCGACGGCTCCGGGGCGCCGAGCTTCCAGACGTTGCGCGTCGACATCCTGCCCGAGGCGTCGGTGCGCGTGGGCGCGCTATCCAGCGGCCAGGCCGATGTCGTGACCAACCTGCCGCCGAACCTCGTCAGCCAGGTTCCCGCCGACGACACCGTGGAGTCGCTCGAGTACCCCGGCCTGCCCTACTCGCTGTTCCTCAACGAGAAGAACGGCGTGTTCGCCGACGAGAAGGTGCGCCAGGCCTTCACCCGTGCGATCGACGTCGACACCGCCGTGCAGGAGATCTTCTTCGGTCAGTACCCGCGCGCGTGGAGCATCCTCGGCTCCACCACCCCCGGTTACGACGCGAGCCTCGAGAACTCCTGGCCCTTCGACGCGTCGGCCGCGAACGCACTGCTCGACGAGGCCGGCTGGACGGGACGGGATGCCGACGGCATCCGCACAAAAGACGGTCAGCGCCTCACGGCCCGCTGGATCGCCTGGACCCCCGTGCCGGACGACCGCGCCGCGCTCGCGAACGCCGTGCAGAGCGACCTCAAGGCGGTCGGTTTCGACCTGCAGCGCGAGGTGCTCGAGCCGGGCGCCTACAACGAGCAGTACGGCCCGAAGACCTTCGACGTCACGGACTGGGGCTTCTCGGGCGTCGACGCCGATCTGCTGCGGAGCCACCTCGCCACCGACGGGTTCCAGAACGCCTCGCAGGTGAGCGACCCCGCCCTCGACGCGCTGCTGGAGCAGGGTGCCTCGACGACCGACACCGCCGCTCGCAACGACGTCTACGCGCAGGTGCAGCAGTGGAACGCCGAGCACGCCGCGATCGTGCCGCTCTACAGCCCCGCGCTGATCAGTGCTGTGCGTCCCGACGTGAGCGGCCTGACGTTCGACCTGTACGGCCGTCCGCTGTTCGCCACCGCCTCCGTCGGCTGACCCTCGACCCCCGGATGCCACGCTCTCGCCCGCGCGCGCTGTTGACGCGCCTCGGCGGGATCGTGGCATCCGTCGTCCTCGTCCTGTGGGGGGCGGCGACACTCGCATTCGTGGCGTTCCGCATCATCCCGGGCGACCCGGTGGACGTCATGCTGGGTCCGCAGGCGCAGGTGAGCGACGCGGTGAAGGACGGCATTCGCGCCGACCTCGGGCTGGATCGACCGGTGCTCGAGCAGTACGGCGCTTTCCTGGGACGGCTTCTGCGTGGCGACCTCGGAGAGTCCTACCAACTGCGCCTGCCGGTCGCCGAGGTCATCGGTCGGCAGCTCGGGCCGACCGTGCAGCTCTCGCTGCTCGCCCTCGTCATCGCGGTCGTGCTGGCGTTGGCGTCCGCGCTTCTCGTGCGTGGGCGGGCGGGTCGGGCCGTGGCATCCGGGGTCGAGCTCGTCGTACTGTCGTCGCCGGTGTTCTGGACCGGCCTGGTGCTGCTGAGCGTGTTCTCGTTCCAGCTCGGGTGGTTCCCGGTATCGGGTGCGCGGGATGCCGCGGCGATCGTGCTCCCCGCCGTGACGCTCGCGCTCCCGGTCGCCTCCCTGCTGTCTCAGGTGCTGCGCGACGGCGTCGAGTCGGCTGAACGCGAGCCGTTCGTGCTGACCGTGCGCGCCCGGGGGGCGAGCCCGTTTCGCGAGAGCGTGCACCACACGCTGCGCCACGCGAGCGTGGGGGGTCTGACGCTGGCCGCCTACCTCGTCGGGTCGCTGCTGGGCGGGGCGGTGCTGGTGGAGACGGTCTTCGCGCGCCCGGGCATCGGACGGGTGACGCTGACGGCCATCACCGACCGCGATCTGCCGGTGATCACCGGGGTGATCCTGTTGAGTGCGCTGGTGTTCGTCGTCGTGAACACCGTGGTCGACATCGTCGTCCCGCTCATCGACCCCCGACTCCGCTCGGCGACCGCCGCCCTGAACGTCCGCGCGGCGGTGCCGTCGTGAGCGTCACCGTCACTGCCCTCGCGCGCGGTCGGGACGGCGGCGCCGCTATGAGCGCGAGGGTGCCCTCATGAGCGTCGCCACCGCCCGCACCGGGGCGCGCCCCGGCCGCACCACCGCCCTCTCTCTCGCCGGTGCCGTGCTGGCCGTCATCGCCCTCGCCGCGGTCGCGCCGGGGCTCCTCGCCACGCACGACCCCCTGCTCACCGACGTGCGCGCGGCGCTGCAGCCCCCGAGCGGCGCGCACTGGTTCGGTACCGATCAGAGCGGTCGCGACGTCTACTCCCGCGTCGTGTACGGCGCGGGGCGATCGGTCGGGATCGGCCTGCTGGCCACGGGTCTCGCCCTCGTCGTCGGGGTCGTGGCCGGCTCCCTCACCGCGATCGCGCCGCGTGTCGTCGACACGGTCGCCATGCGAATCGTCGACGTGCTGCTGGCGTTTCCGGAATTCCTCGTGGCGCTCCTCGTCGTGGCGGTCCTGGGGCCGGGGCCGGCGAACGTCGCTCTCGCCGTGACCATCGCGGCCGTCCCCGTGTACATCCGTCTCGCACGGGCGCAGACGCGCACCTTGGCCACCGCCGAATTCGTCGAGGCCGCACGCATCAGCGGGGTGCCGGCCCCTCTCGTGCACGTGCGCCATGTGCTGCCGGGAGTCCTCGGCGCGGTGAGCGTGCTCGCGACGATCGGCGTGGGCACGAGTATCCTCGCCGCCGCGGGGCTGAGCTTCCTGGGTCTCGGGCCCACCGAACCGGTGCCGGAGTGGGGGCTGATGCTCTCAGCCGGCCGCAACCTGCTCCTGCAGGCGCCCTGGGTCGCGGTCTTCCCGGGCCTCGCGATCACCGCGACCGTCGTGGGCGTGAGCGTGGTGGGCCGGACCCTGCGCGCGCGGGCCGAGGAGCGCGGGGCATGAGCGGAGCGGATGCCGGGATGCCGGGGGCGTCGGGCACGAACGGCCTGCATCTGCGCGGGTTGCGCATCGACGGCCCCGACGGCGCTCTCGTGCACGGCCTCGACCTCGATGTGGCGCCCGGCGAGTGCGTCGCGATCGTGGGGGAGTCCGGCGCCGGCAAGTCGCTCAGCGCCCGTGCCCTGCTCGGTCTCGTTCCGCGCGGACTGACGTCGTCGGTGGAGACGCTCACCGTCGACGGGATCGATGCGGGGGCGCTGACCGAGAGGCAGTGGCGCGCGCTCCGCGGCCGCCGTATCGCGTTGGTCTCGCAGGACGCCCTCGTCTCGCTCGACCCTCTCCGCCGCATCGGTGCCGAGGTGGCCGAGTCCATCCGTATCCACGAGCCGGCCGTTCGCAGGGGCGTCCTCGCTGATCGTGTGCGCGGGATGCTCCAACGTGTCGCCCTGCCCGAACCCGACCTGCGCGCCCGCCAGTACCCGCACGAGCTCTCCGGTGGCCTGCGCCAGCGCGCGCTCATCGCCGCGGCCCTGTCGGCGGCGCCCGCGATTCTCGTCGCCGACGAGCCCACGACGGCACTGGATGCCACTGTGCAGGCGCGCGTACTCGAACTGATCCGGCGGATCAGCGACGACGGCGTGGCCGTGGTCTTCATCAGTCACGACCTCGGCGCCGTCGCGCGCGTAGCCGATCGCGTCGTGGTCATGCACGAGGGTCGCGTCGTCGAGGCGGGCGTCACGGCCGAGGTTCTGGCATCCCCTCGTCATCCGGCCACGAGAGAGCTCGTGGCGGCGGTGTCGCACGAACCGCTCGAGCGGGACCCGCGGTCGGACGCACCGATCCTCACGGCGGAGCGAGTGACGAAGTGGTTCGGCGACCGGATGGCCGTCGACGAGGTCTCCTTCGAGGTGCGACGAGGCCGGACCCTGGCGGTCGTGGGGGAGTCGGGCTCGGGGAAGACGACCCTCGCGCGGATGGTGGTCGGGGTGACGACTCCCGATGCGGGGACCCTCACCTTCGACGGAAAGCCGTGGGGGTCTGCGGCGGCCCACGGCGCCGACCGGCGGCGTGTGCAACTCGTGCAGCAGAACCCCTGGGGCGCACTCGACCCGCGGTGGACCGTCGGTCGAACGTTGAGCGAGGCGGTCGCCGCGGCAGGCACCGCGCGCGCCGAGCGGCGGCCGGCCGTGGCCGCGCTGCTGGAGGAGGTCGGGCTGTCAGCGGCGTTCGCGGGTCGCCGGCCGGCGCAGTTGTCGGGCGGTCAGCGCCAACGCGTCGCCATCGCCCGGGCCTTGGCCGCCTCGCCTGATCTGCTCGTGCTCGACGAGCCGGTGTCGGCCCTCGATGCGACCGTCCGGGCGCGGATCCTCGAGCGGCTGCTCGACCTGCAGAGGGAGCGTGAGCTGGCGATGGTCTTCGTCACCCACGACCTCGATGTGGTGGCGGCGGTCGCCGACGACGTGATCGTGATGAAGGACGGCCGGGTCGTGGACTCGGGAGCGGTGTCGCGCGTGTTCGCCTCTCCGGGACACGCGTTCACACGCGAGTTGCTGGAGGCAGCGGGGCTGGGTTCCGCCGGGTGGGAGCCCGCGACGGACTGACCCGCTCGGCGGGCTCGGCGAGTGTCCACGAATCCCGGGCTCATCGCGTTGCCGTCCGGGTGTCGTGGACACTCGCGTGGCCACCGGCCACCAGATGTGCAGCCCCGCCGCGCTGAGACCGGCGAGCGCGTAGACTCGATCCATCAGCACCGATCCGGCCATCACCGGGGAGCTCGCGGAAGAAAAGGGTCCAGGCCCCGATTAGAACCGCGCGGGGCAGGCCCGTCACAGCCGCAGTGAGAGCGGCGCACCCGTGAGGGTGGGCAATGCAGGGTGGTACCGCGGTCCGTGAGGATCGTCCCGGCGAGCAGACCTCGACCCGCGGAGTGACATGACCTACCCACGCCCCTCATCCTTCGGCCCCGCCGCCGATGCGTCGGCCCCGGACGCCACGACCTCGACGGCCGCGCAGGGCGCTGCGTCCGCGCAGGGCGCCGCGTCCGCGCAGGGCGCCGCGTCCGCGGCATCCGTCGTCCCCAGCCCCCGCTTCCCGGAGATCGAGAACGACACGCTCGCGTTCTGGGCGGCCGACGACACCTTCCGCGCCTCGATCGCGAACCGCGAGGGCGCCCAGGAGTGGGTCTTCTACGACGGCCCGCCGTTCGCGAACGGCCTGCCGCACTACGGGCACCTGCTCACCGGCTACGCGAAAGACGTCTTCCCGCGTTTCCAGACCATGCGCGGCAAGAAGGTCGACCGCGTGTTCGGGTGGGACACCCACGGCCTCCCGGCCGAGCTCGAGGCGATGAAGCAGCTCGGGATCACCGAGAAGGACGAGATCGAGACCATGGGGGTCGCGACCTTCAACGCCAAGGCCCGCGAGTCGGTGCTCGAGTACACGCGGGAGTGGCAGGACTACGTCACCCGCCAGGCGCGCTGGGTCGACTTCGACCGCGGCTACAAGACGCTCGACACGACCTACATGGAGAGCGTCCTGTGGGCGTTCAAGACCCTGCACGACAAGGGTCTCGCCTACGAGGGCTACCGCGTGCTGCCGTACTGCTGGCGCGATGAGACGCCCCTGTCGACGCACGAGCTGCGCATGGACGACGACGTCTACAAGATGCGGCAGGACCCCTCGGTCACCGTCACCTTCCCGCTCGTGGGCGCAAAGGCCGAGGCCCTGGGCCTGACCGGTGTGCGGGCTCTGGCCTGGACGACGACGCCGTGGACCCTGCCGACGAACCTCGCGCTCGCGGTGGGTCCCGGCATCCGGTACGCCGTGATCGAGGGCGGCCCGAACGGCGCCGCCGACGTGCACCGCGCGCCCGACGGCACGGCCGACGAGGCGTTCGAAGCCGTCGCGCACCGGTACCTGCTGGCCGAGGAGCTGCTTCCGAATTACGCCAAGGATCTCGGGTACGAGAGCGCGGATGCCGCCCGCGCGGCCGTCGAGAAGACCGTCTCGGGCGCAGAGCTCGAGGGCGTGTCCTACGACCGCCTCTTCGACTACTACGCCGACGCCGAAGCCTGGGGCACGCAGAACGCGTGGAAGATCCTCGTCGACGACTACGTCACCGTGTCCGACGGAACGGGCATCGTGCACCAGGCTCCGGCCTACGGCGAGGACGACAAGCGTCTCGCGGATGCCGCGGGCCTGCCGACGATCATCTCGCTCGACGACGGCGGCCGGTTCCTCTCGGCCGTGACCGACGTGGCGGGGGAGCTCTGGTTCGAGGCGAACCGCCCGCTCATCCGCCTGCTCACGCAGGCCGGGCGTCTCGTGCGCGAGGCGTCGTACGAGCACTCGTACCCGCACTGCTGGCGCTGCCGGAACCCCCTGATCTACAAGGCCGTGTCGAGCTGGTTCGTGCGCGTGACCGAGATCAAGGACGACCTGCTGGCGAACAACCAGCAGATCACCTGGGTGCCCGAGAACGTCAAGGAGGGCCAGTTCGGCAAGTGGCTCGAGGGTGCACGCGACTGGTCGATCAGCCGCAACCGCTATTGGGGCTCGCCGATCCCGGTGTGGAAGAGCGACGATGCGAACTACCCGCGTGTCGACGTGTACGGCTCGCTCGCCGAGATGGAGGCTGACTTCGGCCGCCTTCCGGTGAACGCCGACGGCGAGGTCGACCTCCACCGCCCCTACATCGACGACCTCACGCGCCCCAACCCCGACGACCCGACCGGCCGCTCCACGATGCGCCGCATCGAGGACGTGCTCGACGTGTGGTTCGACTCCGGCTCGATGCCGTTCGCGCAGGTGCACTACCCGTTCGAGAACCACGAGTGGTTCGACGAGCACGCTCCGGCCGACTTCATCGTCGAGTACATCGGGCAGACCCGCGGCTGGTTCTACGTGATGCACGTGCTCTCGACCGCGCTCTTCGACCGCCCGGCGTACACCGGGGTCTCGTGCCACGGCATCGTGCTGGGTAACGACGGGCAGAAGATGTCGAAGTCGCTGCGCAACTACCCCGACGTGCGCGAGGTGTTCGATCGCGACGGCTCGGATGCCATGCGGTGGTTCCTCATGTCGTCCAGCGTCCTGCGCGGCGGCAACCTCGTCGTGACGGAGGAGGGCATCCGCGCCGGCGTGCGCGAGTTCCTGCTGCCGCTGTGGAACGCGTGGTACTTCTTCGCGACCTACGCGAACGCGTCCGGCGCAGAGGGCTACACCGCCGAGTGGCGCACGGACTCCACCGATGTGCTCGACCGCTACATCCTGGCGCTCACGGGCGACCTCGTGCGCGATGTCGCCGCCGATCTCGAGGGCCTCGACTCGACGACCGCGGCCGAGCGCCTGCGCGACTTCGCCGAGGTGCTGACCAACTGGTACATCCGCCGCTCCCGCGACCGGTTCTGGGTCGGGGTGACCGACGACCCCTCGAGCCGCGAGGCGTTCGACACCCTCTACACGGTGCTCGAGACGCTCACCCGCGTCGCAGCACCCCTGCTGCCGCTCGTCACCGAGCGCGTCTGGCAGGGGCTCACCGGAGGCCGCAGCGTGCACCTCAAGGACTGGCCCGACGCCTCCGTGTTCCCGGCGGCCGAAGACATCCGCACCGCGATGGACACCGTCCGCGAGGTCTCGAGTGTCGCCAACGCCCTGCGCAAGCGCGAGGCCAAGCGCGTGCGCCTGCCGCTGCCGCGTCTGACGGTGGTGACCCCGGATGCCGCGGGGCTCGCGCAGTTCGACGACATCCTCCGCGAGGAGCTCAACGTCAAGGCCGTCGAGCAGGTCGCCCTGCAGGGCGACACCGCCGCCGAGTACGGCATCACCCACCGCCTGTCGGTGAACGCCCGCGCCGCCGGTCCCCGCCTCGGCAAGCAGGTGCAGCAGGCCATCAAGGCGGCGCGCGAAGGCGACTGGAGCGAGGTCGACGGACAGGTCGTCGCGGGCGGCATCCCGCTCGAGCCCGCCGAGTACGACCTCGTCGTCGAGACCGCGGGCCGCCCCGAGGGAGAGGCGCTGGCCGTGCTCGCGGGCGGCGGCTTCGTGCTGCTCGACACCGTCACCACGCCGGAGCTCGAGGCCGAGGGCCTGGCGCGCGACATGATCCGCGGCATCCAGGACACCCGTAAGGCCGCCGGCTTCGACGTGAGCGACCGGATCTTCCTGTCGCTCACCTTCGTCGAAGACGCCGACGCGCAGGCCGTGGCCCAGGCGTTCGACATCGCGGGGGTGGCATCCGAGACTCTCGCCGAAGCCGTCGTGCTGGCCGGTCCCGAGGGCCGACTCGTCGAGCGGGGGTCCCTGGCCCCCGCGGAGTTCGAGAACGTCCTCGCCGCCAAGACCTACGCGAACGCCGGGGCCGTCACGGTCGCCGTCGCACGGATCGGAGCCCCCGCATGAGCGACCGCACCCGCGCCGACGCCGTCTACAGCGCCCTGCTCGAGCGACAGGGCGAGCAGTGGGTGCAGCCGCGCGTCGAGCGCACGCGCCGCGTGCTCGAGCTGCTCGCCGACCCGCAGCGCACCTACCGCGTGATCCACGTCACGGGGACGAACGGCAAGACCTCGACCAGCCGCATGATCGAGAGCCTGCTGCGCGCCATGGGGCTCCGCACCGGCCTGTTCACCAGCCCCCACCTCGAACGCTTCACCGAGCGCATCCTCATCGACGGAGAACCCGTGGCGGATGCCGCGATCGCCGACGCGTGGGACGAGATCCAGCCGTTCGTCGCCATGGTGGACGCCGAGCTGGCCGCGGCCGGTGACGCGCCGCTGACGTTCTTCGAGCTGCTCACGGTGCTCGCGTTCGTCGTCGCGGCCGACGCGCCGATCGACGTGCTCGTGCTCGAGGTCGGCATGGGAGGGGAGTGGGACTCCACGAACACCGCCGACGGCGACGTCGCGGTCTTCACACCCATCGACATCGATCACGTCGACCGCCTGGGCTCGACGATCACCGAGATCGCCACCGTCAAGGCCGGCATCATCAAGCCCGGCGCCGCCGTCGTCTCGGCGGAACAGCCCGACGAAGCCCTGCGGGTCATCCGCGCCCGCGCCGAGAAAGAGGGCGCGACGGTCGCCGTGGCGGGTGACGGTTTCGCCCTCGAAGCGCAGACCCTCGCGGTGGGCGGCCAGCAGCTCTCCATCCGCGGGGTTGCCGGCACGTACTCCGAGGTGTACCTGCCGCAGTACGGCGCGCACCAGGGCCGCAACGCCGCGCTGGCGGTGGCCGCGGTCGAGTCGCTCATCGGCGGAGGCACCCAGCCGCTGGCCGCCGAGGTGGTCGCCGACGGTCTCGGCAACGCCACCTCGCCCGGCCGCCTGCAGCTCGTCGGCACCGCGCCGACCGTGCTCGTCGACGCCGCCCACAACCCGCACGGCGCCCGCGCGCTGGTCGCCGCCCTCGACGAGGCGTTCGACATCGACGAGTGGGGCGCCGTGGTCGGCATCCTCGACGGGAAGGATGCCGTCGGCATCATGTCGGCGCTCGTGCCCGCCGTGGCGCGGGTGTTCGCCACCGCCCCCGACAGCGACCGCGCCACCGACCCCGACGTGATCGCCGACGTCGCCGAAGCGGCCGACCTCTCCGTGACCGTCCACCCCACGCTCGAAGACGCCGCCGACGCCGCGCGCGCGTGGGCTGCGGAGTCCGACCGCCGCGCCGTCGTCATCGCCGGCTCCGTCGTGTTGGCCGGCGAAGCCCTGCGTCTGTCGGAACTCGAGGACTGGAAGTCGGGGTGGCAGGCGTGAGCCCCCGCGAACCGCGCGCGCCGCGCCCGCGTCGCCAGCGCGGCGCGCAGGAGTCGCTCGGCGCGGTCGTGCTCGGCTTCGAGTCGATCATCGTCTTCCTCGGCGGGCTCGTCGTCTACGGCCTCAAGGTGCTGCCGTTCGGCATCGCGCCGTGGTGGGGCATCGTCGGCGGCGTCGTGATGGCGATCGCGATGGTCGCCGTGTCGGGGATGCTCCGTCACCGCTGGGCCCTGTTCGCCGGATGGGGACTGCAGGTGCTCCTGCTGCTGGGCGGATTGCTCGTTCCGGCCCTCGCGGTTGTCGCCCTCATTTTCGGCGGCATGTGGGCGTATGCGACGATCAAGGGAGCGGCACTCGATCGCGCGAATGCGCGGCGGGCCGCCGACCCCGACCTCTCGAACGGAGAATGACCCATGGCCACCGAAGAGACCCTCGTCCTGGTCAAACCCGATGGCGTCGCTCGCGGCCTCACCGGCGCGATCCTCGCCCGCATCGAGGCGAAGGGCTACGCGCTCGTCGACATCCGCCTCGTCGAGCCCGACCGTGAGACCCTCGCCCGGCACTACGCCGAGCACGAGGGCAAGCCGTTCTACGAACCCCTCCTGGAGTTCATGCTCTCCGGCCCCTCCGTGGCCATCCGTCTCGCGGGCAACCGCGTGATCGAGGGCTTCCGTTCCCTCGCCGGCACCACCGATCCCACCACCGCCGCCCCCGGCACGATCCGCGGCGACTTCGGCCGCGACTGGGGCCTGAAGGTGCAGCAGAACCTCGTGCACGGCAGCGACAGCGTCGAATCCGCCGAGCGCGAGCTCGCGATCTGGTTCGCCTGATCCCGGATGCCACGATGGCCGCCACTCCGACAGGATGGCGGCCATCGTCGTTCCCGCGTCCCGCGCGGCGGCGCAGAGTCGGTGATTCGCTCAGGTGAGCGGCATCCGGGGCTTTCGGGCTGAGGTCGTGCGAGTCGCTGAGATCGCGCGGATCGCTGACGTCGTGCGGACGACGGCGCGAGGTGCGTGGTTTGCGCGAGGTCAGCGGCATCCGGCGCTTTCGGGCTGAGATCCTGCGGATCGCTGAGATTGTGCGGATCGGCGAAGTTGCGCGGACCGCGGAGGATGCGCGCCGCGGGTGTGGCGCGAGGTGGGTGATTCGCATCAGGTGAGCGGCATCGGGGGATTTCGGGCTGAGGTCGTGCGAATCACTGAGGTCGTGCGCGGCGCGGGGGTGGGTGCGGGGGTCGCGGCTCAAGGCCAGTGACGCGCGCCGGCTATCCCCGCACTGCTGACGGCGACGGAATGCGCCCGCGACGGTTCAGAATTGCGCGAGCACGTTCAGGCGCACCTGCGCGAGCACCGCGACGACGACGAAGGCGACGATCGTCATCAGCGGCACCCACACCATGAGCCGGTCAGCGACCTCGCGCACTCTGGCTCCCGGGATGACGCCCTCGCGCAGCACGTGCAGCGTGACGACGAAGAACGACGGGATCACGACCGACCACGTCACCATGCACCACGGGCACAGCGTTGCGAGGACGAACAGGCTCTGCGCGATGAGCCAGATGACGAAGGTCAGTGCGAGCGCGAAGCCGAGCCAGAACAGCGCCCAGAACCATCGCGCGAATCGCGCGCCGGCCAGCAGCGCGACGCCCACGACGATCGGGGCGATCCAGGCGGCGATGCCGATGAGCGGATTCGGAAATCCGAAGACCGCGCCCTGCGTCGACTGCAGGTTGGCCGAGCACTGCACGAGCACACTGATGTCGCACGATGCCGCAGCCCCCGGGTTCTGCAGCTGGTGGAACCGCTCCATCGTCAGCGAGAAAGCCGCCCACCAACCGACGACGCCGGCGAAGATCAGCCAGATCGCGACGATGACCGGGCGTCGGGAGGTGACGGTTTCGCTCATACGGCCATCCTGCCACCGTGACTTTTCCGGGGGCTGAGGGCCTGGCATCCATCGGCCCACGCGCGGCCGGCCGGTGGACGGTCGGCGTTCCGCCGAGGGCGAACCGACGTGTCCGCTGGCCCTGGCGCCCGTCCGTGCGATAATGAAGGTCGATGTGACCGCGGCCGCGCCGCAGGAACATCACCCAGAAGACTTCGGGCGATGACCGCCCTTCGCAGCACGAGCCGCAGGCCTGCTGCAGACCGAATGAGTTCGCGGCCCGCCGGGTGCGGCGCTGCATGAGATTTCGTCGGGCGACGCGCGGTGTCGCCCGCCAGGGAGAACCCCGACATGGCCGATGTGACAGACGATCAGACCCCCACCGACGAGAGCGCGGGCGACACGTCCGCGACGGACGCCTCCGACGCTCAGACCATCGAGGACGGTGATTCGGCCGAGACCGGATCCGCCTCGGTCGACGGCTCGGCCGTCCACGAGGACGAGGCGGCGATCCAGGATGCCGAGGACGCCGTCGTCGGCGACGCCGGTGCCCCCGCGGTGCTCGACGTGGAGGATGAGCAGTCCACCGCGTCGGCGGAGAACGACGTCGCGGAGAGCGACGCTGCCGTGACCGACCCCGCGGAGACGGGGACCGCGGCGACCGATACCGCCGAGACCGCTTCCGACGAGACCGCGACCGCTGCCGACGAGCCCGCTCCGGCGCCGTCGACGGCCGTCGACTCCCCGCGCGACACCGAGCCCTCGGCCGAGGCCGCGCCCCCCGCTGCCGGCGAGGACGACGCCGCCCCCGAAGAAGCTCCCGCCCGGACGGCGCCCGAGCCCACGACGACGCCCGAGCCCGAGGTCGCGACCGCACCCGAGAAGCCCGCGCGCCCCACCGCGGTCTCCCTCGGCCTGCTGCCCGAGAACTTCGTGTCGGCCGTGTCGACCGCGCTGCACTTCTACGCACCCGCGCTGCCGCCGGTCGCGCTGCGCGACGACTTCGACGATCGTGACGACCGCGACGACGAGGGCCCCACCGAGCGCGTGTCCGCCAATGCCCGTCGCCGCAACCGGCGCCGCGGCGGCACCGAATCCGCCCCCGTCGAGCAGAACGACCCGCCGGCGGCCCCCGTCCGCCAGCGCGCCGTCGAGGTCATCACCGAACCGCAGCGCATCAAGGGCTCCACGCGGCTCGAGGCCAAGAAGCAGCGCCGTCGCGACGGTCGCGAGGCGGGGCGTCGTCGCCCCGTCGTGACCGAGGCCGAGTTCCTCGCCCGCCGCGAGGCCGTCGACCGCGTCATGGTCGTCCGCTCCAAGGCCGGTCGCATCCAGATCGCAGTCCTCGAAGACAATGTGCTCGTGGAGCACTACGTCGCCCGCAACCAGGACGCCTCCCTCATCGGCAACGTCTACCTCGGTCGCGTGCAGAACGTGCTGCCCAGCATGGAGGCCGCGTTCGTCGACATCGGTCGCGGACGCAACGCCGTGCTGTACTCCGGCGAGGTCGACTGGGAGGGTGTCGAGACCAACAACCAGCCCCGCCGTATCGAGCTCGCCCTCAAGTCGGGCGACCGCGTGCTCGTGCAGGTGACGAAAGACCCGGTGGGCCACAAGGGTGCGCGTCTGACCAGTCAGATCTCGCTGCCGGGTCGTTACCTCGTGTACGTGCCCAACGGCACGATGAACGGCATCTCGCGCAAACTCCCCGACACCGAGCGGGCGCGCCTGAAGAAGATCCTGAAGGAGGTGCTCCCCGAGTCGTCGGGCGTGATCGTGCGCACGGCCGCCGAGGGCGCCACCGAAGAGCAGCTCACCCTCGATGTGCAGCGCCTCACCTCGCAGTGGGAGCACGTCTCGACTCAGCTCAAGACCATCCAGGCTCCCTCCCTGCTGCACTCCGAGCCCGACCTGCTGGTCAAGATCGTGCGCGACGTCTTCAACGAGGACTTCACGCGCATGCTCATCCAGGGTGAAGAGGCGCTGCAGACGATCTCGAGCTACCTCCAGGGTGTCGCGCCCGACCTGCTCGAGCGCGTCGAGAAGTACGAGGGCGATCAGGACCCGTTCGACGCGTTCCGCGTCACCGAGCAGATCGAGAAGGCCCTGGACCGCAAGGTCTGGCTGCCCTCCGGCGGTTCGCTGGTCATCGACCGCACCGAGGCGATGACCGTCGTCGACGTCAACACCGGCAAGTTCGTCGGCTCGGGCGGCAACCTCGAAGAGACCGTCACGAAGAACAACCTCGAGGCGGCCGAAGAGATCGTCCGCCAGCTGCGTCTGCGCGACATCGGCGGCATCATCGTGGTCGACTTCATCGACATGGTGCTCGAGTCCAACCGCGACCTCGTGCTGCGCCGACTCATCGAGTGCTTGAGCCGCGACCGCACGAAGCATCAGGTCGCCGAGGTCACCTCGCTCGGCCTCGTTCAGATGACGCGCAAGAAGCTCGGCCTCGGCCTGCTCGAGACCTTCAGCGAGGCGTGCGAGGTCTGCGCCGGTCGCGGCGTGGTCGTGCACCACGACCCGGTCGTCAAGCACCGTCCGTCGGGCACCGCGAACGGCAACGGCAACGCCAACGGCGGTTCCTCGAACCGTCGTGGGCGCGGCGGCAACGCCGGTCCGTCGAACAACGCTTCGTCCGCCGCGGCGAGCACCGGTCACGGTACCGGCAACGGTGCGGCGTCGGCTGCGAACGGCGGCACGCACGTCATCACCGAGGGCGTGAAGTCCGCGCTCGCGCAGATCGCGGCATCCACCGTCAAGCCGACGGTCGACGACCCCGCCGTCGTCGAGGCCGCGGTCGTGGCATCCGTCGAGGCCGTCCTCGACACCAAGCTCGACNCCGGCGCGCGAGAAGCGCCCGCGCAAGAAGCGCGAGCCCAAGGCGCCGCGGACCGAGAAGGACGCCCTGCTGGAGTCGGTGCTCGAGGCTCTGCCCGAGCCGAAGGCCCCGGGTCAGGGTCGCTCGCGCCGACGGGTGACCACGGCCGCCCTCACCGGCACGCCGGTCAACGCGCAGCCCACGACGGAGTCCTGAACACGACGCCGTCCGCAGGGGTCGCTCCTCGCCGCCGAGCCGCGCTCGCGCGCGACGCGGGGCGACCCCTGCCCACGTCTCCGTCGGGCGCGTGCACGCCCGGACCACGCGGAATGCCGGGGCCGCTCAGAAAGCCCGCGGCGCGCGTGTCAGGAGCGTCGTTCGCGCGCGGTGATGCGCAGCCCCGAGGCCCGCAGGCGCCGCACGAGTTCCTTGCCGCCGATGTGCTCGGCGCCGGCCGCGACCAGGTCGGCGTGGCGCTCGTCGGGCACGTCGTAGTGGTCGAGGTCGAAGGCGCGGCGGGGGATGCCGGCGGCTGCGGCGAAGGCGTGCAGCTCGTCGAGGTCGCTGTCGCTCACGAGGTGCGCCCACAGGCGTCCGTGCGCAGGCCACTGCGGGTCGTCGATGAGGATCGCCATTCCGCGATCCTACGGTCGACACGCGGGTCGAAGCTTTTGCCGGATGCCGCCCGGTGAGCTAAACTCGACCCTTGGTGCGTCGCGTCCGCTCTTCGGGAGCGTGACCCCGCTGACTTCCGTCGGCCGGATCGCACCGAGACTTGGGTCATCAGACCCTCCCAACGTCATCAGACAACCGGAGCCCCGCGCTCCCGAACGAAACAGGTGTGAAGTGGTTTACGCAGTTGTGCGCGCCGGCGGCCGCCAGGAGAAGGTCCAGGTCGGCACGGTCGTCGTGCTCGACCGCCAGAAGGCGAAGATCGGCGAGAGCATCCAGCTGCCCGCCGTCCTGTTCGTCGACGGCGACGCGGTCACGACCGACGCCGACAAGCTCGCGAAGGTCTCGGTCACGGCCGAGGTGCTCGGCGAGGAGCGCGGTCCGAAGATCGTGATCCAGAAGTTCAAGAACAAGACCGGCTACAAGAAGCGCCAGGGCCACCGTCAGGACCTCACGCGCGTCAAGATCACCGGCATCAAGTAAGAGCCAGGAGACGCAGAGATGGCACACAAAAAGGGCGCAAGCTCCACCCGTAACGGTCGTGACTCCAACGCACAGCGCCTCGGCGTGAAGCGCTTCGGTGGTCAGGTCGTGCTCGCCGGCGAGATCATCGTCCGCCAGCGCGGCACGCACTTCCACCCCGGCGCCAACGTCGGCCGTGGGGGCGACGACACGCTGTTCGCTCTGGCTCCCGGTGCGGTCCAGTTCGGCGCCAAGGGCGGCCGCAAGGTCGTCAACATCGTCACCGCCGCAGCGGAGTAATTCCCGCGCTTCGGCGCTCGAGGGGGTGGGCGAAGCCCACCCCCTCGTTTCATTTCCCGAACCGGCTGCCGCGCGTCTGGTTTGCTCGATCACCCGGAAGGACCCGCCATGGTCACCTTCGTCGACCGCGTCACCCTGCACCTGCGTGCGGGCAAGGGCGGCAATGGCTGCGTCTCCGTGCGCCGCGAGAAGTTCAAGCCGCTGGCCGGTCCCGACGGTGGCAACGGCGGGGGTGGCGGCGACGTCGTGCTCGTCGCCGACCCGCAGGTCACGACCCTGCTGTCGTATCACCACTCGCCGCACCGGTCGGCCGGCAACGGCGGTTTCGGTATGGGCGACCACCGTTCCGGCGCGGAGGGTGAGGATCAAGAACTCCCCGTCCCGCTCGGCACCGTCGTGAAGGACCCCGACGGCACGGTATTGGTCGACATGCTCACCCCCGGAATGCGCTTCGTGGTCGCGCCGGGCGGCCTGGGCGGTCTCGGCAACGCCTCGTTGTCCTCGCCCAAGCGCAAGGCACCCGGTTTCGCCCTGCTGGGCACTCCCGGCTGGGAGGGCGACGTCGTCCTCGAGCTCAAGACCGTCGCCGACATCGCGTTGGTCGGCTTCCCCTCGGCCGGCAAGTCGAGCCTCATCGCCGCGGTGTCCGCCGCGCGTCCGAAGATCGCCGACTACCCCTTCACCACCCTTCACCCCAACCTCGGCGTCGTGCAGTCCGGTGACGTTCGCTTCACCATCGCCGACGTCCCCGGGCTCATCGAGGGCGCGAGCGAGGGCAAGGGCCTGGGACTCGAGTTCCTGCGCCACGTCGAACGTTGCACCGCGCTGGTGCACGTGCTCGACTGCGCGACCCTCGACCCGGGCCGCGATCCGCTGAGCGACCTCGACATCATCCTCGCCGAGCTCGGCGCCTACCCCGTACCCGAGGGGCAGACGCCGCTGCTCGAGCGTCCCCAGATCGTCGCCCTCAACAAGATCGACGTGCCCGAGGCCCGCGAGCTCGCCGACTTCGTGCGCCCCGACCTGGAGGCCCGCGGCTTCCGCGTGTTCGAGATCTCGACGGTCAGCCGCGCGGGGCTGCGCGAACTCACCTTCGCGCTGGCCGACGTGGTCGAGCAGCACCGTCTCGCCACGATCGACGACGCGCCCACCGAGCGCATCGTCATCCGCCCGCAGGGTTCGCGTAAGGACTTCGAGGTAAAGGTCGAGGGCGGCACCTACGGTCCCGTGTACCGCATCCTCGGAGACAAGCCGGTCAAGTGGGTGCAGCAGACCGACTTCCAGAACGAGGAAGCCGTCGGCTACCTCGCCGACCGCCTCGCGCGCCTCGGCGTGGAAGAGGGTCTATTCCGAGCCGGTGCGGTCGCGGGCGCGACCGTCGTCATCGGTCCCGGCGACGGCATCGTGTTCGACTGGGAGCCCACGCTCACCTCGGCGGCCGAGCTCATGACGGCTCCGCGAGGCACCGATCCGCGCCTCGTGCAGAACCCCCGCCGCACGTCGTCGGAGCGCCGCGAGCGGTACCACGAGCGCATGGATGCCAAGGCCGAGGCGCGCGCCGAACTCGAGACCGAGCGCCGCGCGGCGCGTGCCGCCGGCATCACCCCCGACGGCGATTCGACGGTGATCGGCGGAGAGGACGACGCCCGGTGACGGCCGAGACCCGCGCCGACATCCCCGGCGCCTCCCGGGTCGTGGTGAAGGTGGGGTCGTCGTCCATCAGCGGCGACGGCGCGCACCGCATCGACACGATCGTGGAGGCCCTGGCCGACGCCCGTCGCGCCGGCACCGAGGTGGTGCTGGTATCGTCCGGTGCGATCGCGACGGCGCTGCCGCTGCTCGATCTCGGCGGGCGTCCCAACGATCTGGCCACCCAGCAGGCCGCAGCGGCCGTCGGGCAGAACGTGCTCATGTGGCGTTACCAGACCTCGCTCGATCGTTTCGGGCTGCTCGCCGGTCAGGTGCTGCTGACCGCCGGTGACCTCGAGAACGCCACGCACCGCTCCAACGCCCGTCGGGCGATGGAGCGACTGCTCGGACTCGGCATCCTCCCGATCGTCAACGAGAACGACACCGTGGCGACCCACGAGATCCGCTTCGGCGACAACGACCGCCTCGCCGCCCTCGTCGCCCAGCTCATCGGCGCCGACGCCCTCGTGCTGCTGAGCGACATCGAGACGTTGTTCACCCGGCCGCCCAGCGAGCCGGGCGCGCGCCCCATCACCGACGTGGAGTGGGGACACGACCTGTCGGAGTTCGAGTTCGGCGCCGGCGTCGTCAACGGCGTGGGCACCGGGGGAGCGGCCACGAAGGCCTCGGCCGCGAAGCTCGCCTCGACCGCCGGGGTGGGCGTGCTCGTCACGAGCGCCGATCTGGTGGCATCCGCCCTCGCCGGTGCGTCCGTCGGCACGTGGTTCGCGCCGAACCCCGATCCCGTCACCCTGGCGACGGGGCCCGTGGGCGCCGTGAACGCGCCGGTACACTGAGCGCATGACCGTCATCGCCGCCTCCGTCGAGGAGCGCCTGCGTCTCGCGAAAGACGCGGCGCGTGAGATCGCCCTCCTCGATTCCGCTCGCAAGAGCGTGTTGCTGAACGCCGTGGCAGACGCTCTCGTGACCGCGTCCGACGAGATCGTCGCCGCGAACGCCGACGACCTCGAGCGGGGGCGTACGGATGCCATCGGCGAGGCACTGCTCGACCGTCTGCGCCTCGACACCGGGCGGGTGGCCGCCCTGGCCGCCGCCGTCCGCGACGTCGCCGAGCTGCCGGATCCGGTCGGACGGGTACTCGACGAGCGCACCCTGCCCAACGGGATCCGCCTGCAGAAGGTCGCGGTGCCGTTCGGCGTCGTCGGCTCCATCTACGAGGCCCGCCCCAATGTGACGGTCGACATCGCCTCGCTCGCGCTGCGCTCCGGCAACGCCGTGGTGCTGCGCGGGGGGTCTGCCGCGCAGAGCACGAACGCCGTCCTGGTGTCGGTCATGCGCGATGCCCTGCAGTCGCAGGGCGTGACGCCCGAGGCCGTGCAGAGCGTCGACGACTTCGGTCGCGAGGGGGCGCGGGCGCTCATGAACGCCCGCGGTCTCGTCGACGTGCTCGTTCCGCGGGGGAGTGCCGGTCTGATCGAGACCGTCGTCACCGAATCCACTGTGCCGGTGATCGAGACGGGGGCGGGCGTCGTCCACGTGTACCTCGACGCCACCGCCCGCGATGACTGGGCCCGCGACATCGTGCTCAACGCCAAGACGCAACGCCCGAGCGTCTGCAACGCCGTCGAGACCGTGCTCGTGCACCGCGGCGCGGCCGATCGTCTGCTGCCGGAGCTGCTGGCATCCCTGTCCGACGCCGGGGTCACGGTGCACGGAGACGACGAGACCCGCGCGCATGACGCGCGCGTCGTGGCGGCCACCGACGACGACTGGGCGCGCGAGTACGGCACGCTCGACCTGGCCGTGCGCGTCGTGGACGACCTCGACGACGCCCTCGCCCACATCCGTCGTTACTCGACGCACCACACCGAGTCGATCATCACCGACGACCAGGCCGCCGCCGACCGCTTCCTCGCCGAGGTCGACTCGGCCGTCGTGCTCGTCAACGCCTCGACCCGCTTCACAGACGGGGGCGAGTTCGGCTTCGGCGCCGAGGTCGGCATCTCGACCCAGAAACTGCACGCCCGCGGACCCATGGGTCTCGCCGAGCTGACGAGCACCAAGTGGCTCGGGCGCGGCGGCGGCCAGGTCCGCGCCTGACCGCCTAAAATGGCTTTGCGCGCCGCGCAGACCACTCGAACGGAGTACTGATGACTTTCGCCACGCTTCTCGCCCACGCCGCCGAAGAAGGCGGACACCACGGCGGCAACGTGCAGGCCGAGACCTTCTGGGCCGGTGCCGTGGCATTCGTGGTCTTCGTGCTGCTGAGCCTGGTCACGCTGTCGTACCGCAACGTGTCGAACCGTCACGCGCACAAGGCAGAGGCCTACGCGCAGAAGCACGGTGCGCCTGTCCCCGAGGCGCACGGCCACTGAGGCCCACCGTATGTCGGTGACGCGCGCCCCTCGCATCGGGGTCATGGGTGGGACGTTCGATCCCATCCATCACGGTCACCTGGTCGCGGCATCCGAGGTCGCGCAGTCGTTCGATCTCGATGAGGTCGTCTTCGTCCCCACGGGCCGTCCGTGGCAGAAGGACGACGTCACCGAGAGCGAGCACCGCTACCTCATGACGGTGATCGCGACGGCATCCAATCCGCAGTTCACCGTCAGCCGGGTCGACGTCGATCGGGCCGGCCCCACCTACACGATCGACACCCTGCGCGATCTGCGCGAGCAGCGTCCGGGCGCTGAGCTGTTCTTCATCACCGGCGCCGACGCGGTCGAGCAGATCCTCAGCTGGCGCAGTCACCAGCAGCTGTGGGACTTGGCGCACTTCGTCGCCGTCTCGCGTCCCGGCCACGTGCTGAGCACCGAGGGGCTTCCCTCCGAGAACGTGAGCCAGTTGGAGATCCCCGCCCTGTCGATCTCGTCCACAGACTGTCGCGCCCGCGTGCGCCGAGGACACCCCGTGTGGTACCTCGTGCCCGACGGCGTCGTGCAGTACATCGCGAAGCACCATCTCTACCGGAGCAAGGCATGAGCACTCCCGATACCCCCGAGACGCCCGCCCTGACCCGCCGTCAGTTGCGAGAGTTGCGTCAGACCGGCGCCACGCCGATCATCACGCCGAACGACTACCCCGCGGTCCCGGACGCCACGGCACCGGCCGCTGACCCCGAGCCCCCGGTCGCCGAGTCCCCGTCCTCGGACGCGCCGGCTCCGAGCGCCGAGTCCCCGTCCTCGGACGCGCCGGCTCCCAGCGCCGAGCCCGCGTCCCCGGACGCCAGGGCAGCGACCGCCGCACCGGAGGCGCCCTCGGTCATCGAGGCCGTCCCGGCCGCCGACGGGAGCACGTCCACGGTCGACGCCGCGCGGCCGGTCGAGCCGGCGCCCGCCGCCGCCTTCGACCCCTACGCCGAGGCCGGCGTCGACCACGGCGTGTCCGGCCTCACCCGTCGGCAGGCGCGCGCACAGGAGAAGATCCGCACGGCATCCGTGCCGGTGATCAGTCCCGACCTCGAGACCTCGGCGCCGCTCGTCGCGGCTCCGCCCGCGTCCGACGACTCCCCGCGGCCGGCCATCTTCCGCCCGGCGGCGGCAGAGGCCCCCGCCCCCGCGGCGGCTCCCGCACCGTCGGTCGTCAACCCCGCCCTCGGTTCCGAACTGCTCGACGGCGCGACGCCCGACGCGTCGCTCCCGTCCTCGTTCGACCAGCTCATCTCGCGTACCACCGGCGCGACCGGAACCGTCTCGACGCCGAACTCGCTGATCCTCTCGCAGACGCCGACGGGTGCACCGCTCGTCGGCCCGGTCAGCGCGACCGGCGAGATCATGATCACGGGCACCTTCGACCTGCCCGACGGGCTCGGCTCGGTTGGGCACGCCCCCGGCACCACCGACGGTCGCGACGCCGACGCCGTCCTCCTCGACGGCGAGCTTCCGGCCGCCTCGTCACCCACCCCGATCGCGGCCAGTGCCGCGATCAGCACCGTCAAACAACCCGGGGAGATCATCCGTCCCCCGGCACCCGAGAAGGGGAGCAAGCTCCTCGTGGGTCTCATCATCACGACGGGTGCTCTCTTCCTGGCGGTGGTCGGAACCCTCGGCCTCGCCTTCACGACAGGAGTCTTCCGATGACCGCCACCACCAACGGCAAAGAGATGGCGCAGATCGCCGCCCTCGCCGCCGACGCCAAGGGCGGAGACGATCTCGTCGCCCTCGATGTGTCGGAGCCCCTTCCCCTCGTCGACGTCTTCCTCCTCGTCACCGGTCGCAACGAGCGCAATGTCGCCGCGATCGCCGACGAGATCGAGGAGAAGCTGCTCGAAGCGGGCCACAAGCGCCTCCGCCGCGAGGGGCGTCAGGAGTCCCGCTGGGTGCTGCTCGACTTCGGCGACCTCGTCGTGCACGTCTTCCACGAGGAGGAGCGCGTGTACTACGGCCTGGAGCGACTGTGGAAGGACTGCCCCATCGTCCCGCTCGAGATCCCCACGCCGGCGCACGCCGCGGAGTAACCCTCATTCGACGACGCCCTCTGCCCGCGGCAGGGGGCGTTCTTCGTGGCACCGGTGATGTCGTATCGGTCAGGCGTACCGTTCGCGGTACCGCCGCTCGGCGGCGGGGTGCAGCGGCACGGGCACGGTGTCGATCAGACTCGCCGGCGTCAGGTACTGGATCCCGAGGGAACCGGGCGGCACGAGGCGCGCGGCGTCGTCGATCAGCACGTCGACCAGGCGGCGCGCCAGATCGTCGTCGAGATCGGGCCGGGCGAGGAGAAGGTTCGCGACGCCGATCGTCGGGATCGGCGCGTCGGCTCCGTACACGCCCGCGGGGATCGTCGTGGCCACGTACGCGTCGGGGTACTTCTGCAGCAGTTCGGGCAGGACGGGTGTCGTGTCGAGCACGCGGATCGGCGTCAGATCGGCCAGGTCGGCGATCTGAGGTGTCGGCACGCCGCCCGACCAGAAGAGGGCGTCGATGCGACCCTCCGCGAGATCGTCGACCGCGTCGCGGAACGGCCTTTCGATCAGGACCGGGGGCGTCGACGTCGACGTCAGGTCCCCGGCATCCAGGAGCCGTCGCGCGGTCGCGGCCGCCCCCGATCCCGCAGCTCCCAGAGACACGACGCGGCCTGACAGGTCGGCGAGCGAGGTGATGCCGTCAGCGGCGCGGACGATGCACTGCAGGTAGTTCTGGTACACCCTTCCGATGGCGACGAGACGGTCGCCCTCGGGGGCCGCCGCCGCGGAGTCCGCGAGCGAGAGCGCGAGGTCGACGCTGCCCGCGTCGAGCAGCGCGAGGTTGTCGACGCTGCCCTCCGTGGCGAGCGCCGTGATCTGGACGTCACCGCTCTCTCGCGCGACCGCGCTCAACAGCTCGCCGAACTGCAGGTAGCTCCCGCCCGGCTCGCCGCACGCGAGGGTGAGGACGCGGGGCGGGGCGGGGGAGCAGCCGGCGAGACCCATCGCCCCGGCGGCCACGCCCGCCACCAGGAACCCGCGCCGGGTGAGCGTCGTCACGATCGCTCCCACACCAGGCGAGCCGCGAGCCCCCCGCACGCCGAGCGGGCGAGCTCGAGCCGCCCGCCGGCGGCACGCATCAGCTGGGCGACGATGGCGAGCCCGAGGCCCGTTCCCGTCTGCGTCGCGTCGCGGCCGGCGCGCCAGAACCGGGTGCCCATGCGTGCGAGGTCGTCGTCGGCGAGTCGCGTCCCGGAGTCCTCGACCGCGAGCCGGATGCCGTCGGCATCCTGTGCGAAACTCACGCGCACGTCGGCCGCGGGGCCGGCGTATTTGACCGCGTTGTCGAGCAGCACATCGACCATCTCGTCGAGGTCGGCGCGCCCGCACGGGACCGTGACCGCCGGGCCCGGCACCGTGACCAGCCGGAGTCCGGCCGCCTCCAGACGGTCACGGTGGCGGTCGGCGATCTCGGTCGCCGTGACCGTGCACTCGCGCGCGGCGCCGTCGTCGCGGGCCGGATCGCGCCCCTGCGATCGCGCCGAGGCGCGGTGCTCCGCGTTGGCGAGGGTGAGCATGCGCTCCACCGTGTATTCGAGCCGGTCGAGGTCGTCGTCGACGGCCGCGAGGTCGGTGGCCGCCTCTCCCTCTCGCGGGAGACCGTCCACGCGCAGCCGGATCGCGGCGAGCGGCGTGCGCAACTGGTGCGAGGCGTCCGCGACGAATCCGCGCTGCTGCTCCAGGCTGCTCTCGACCTCGGCCGTCATCTCCCCGAAGGCACGGCTCAGGCGTCGGAGCTCGGGCGGTCCGGAGGGACGCAGGGGCGAGGGGTCGCGGTGGGCGGTGACGTCGGCGACGGCGGCGTCGAGGGCGCGCACCGGACGAAGGATCCACCAGGTCCACAGCAGTGACGCACCCATCAGGGCGCCGAGCAGCACCACCCCGACCACGACGATCACGGCCCAGGCGCGCGAGACGTCCGCCTGCGCGTCGCGGAGGTCGACGGCCAGCACCACGACACCGGTCGACAGGTCCCCGGCGGCGATCACCGGCACGGCGACGACGGCTGTGTCCGGTCCCCACGGCGTGACGCGGGGGAGCGAGAGCTGGGGGAGGGCCCGGGATGCCGCGGTCACGAGCGCGTCGACGCGTTCGTCGCGCGACACCTCACCCGCGGAGGCGACGGCATCTCCGCCCTCATCGAGGACGAGCACCGACTCGCCGTAGACCGCGTGGAAGCGTTGCAGGTAGGTCTGGAGGCCGTCGGCGTCGCCCTGCACGAGTGCGGTACGCGCGCGCTGGACCACCTGGTCGAGAGCCGCGGTGCGCTGCAGGGCGAGCTGCTGCGTGCGGGAATCCGCGAGGGACTGGGCGACGGGGATCAGCACGGCGATGACGGCAATCAACCCGAACACGAGCAGCGGCAGCAGGACGCGCAGCCTCATCCGGAATCCTCGAGGCGGTAGCCGACGCCGCGGACGGTCGTGATGGTCAGCTCGGGGAGCTTCTGGCGCACCTGACCCAGGTGCACGTCGAACGAGCGCGACGACGTCGCGTACGCGTCGCCCCACACCTCGTCGAGGATCTGCGGGCGGCTGACGATCTGGCCTGCGCGCCGGGCCAGGGAGAACAGGATGCCGAACTCGTTGGGCGTGAGCGCCACGTCGCGGCCGTCGGCGATGACGCGACGGGCGTCGACCTCGATGTCGACCGGGCCGACCTGCACGCGCATGGGATCCTCGGGCGGACTGTACCGGCGGGTGACGGCGAGCAGCCGCGCGAGCAGCTCGTGCAGGCGCACGGGCTTCACCAGGTAATCGTCGGCGCCGAGCGACAGGGCTCGAACCGTCGATCGCTCATCGCCCCGGGCGGTGACGACGATGACAGGGATCTGACTGACCGCGCGCAGCTGACGGAGGGCGTCGAGGCCGTCCATGTCCTCCAGGCCCAGGTCGAGCAGAACGACCTGCGCGTCGCGGTGGCGCAGCAGCACGTCGCTGCCTCGGCTGACGCGCGTGCTCGCGTGGCCGGCGCGCTGCAACGCCGAGACGAGCGCTGCGGCGACGGAGCCGTCGTCCTCGGCCACGAGTACGTGCATGTGTTCATCGTAGGCACGCACCCGCGCCGGGAACCGCGGCAGAGCGGGCGCGAATGTAAGGCGCATGTAAGGATCCGCGCCGTGGGCGATGACTTCTCGACAGGATGTCGGCATACGCCTCGTCGTCGTCGCCGGGATGTCCCGACGGCACGCGAGACGAGAACCGTCCATCGACCGATCGGATCTCCCATGTCAACGACGACACCACCGGCCACCACGACCACGATCCCCACGAGCCTCCGGCGTTCCATCTCGAACACCCTGAAAGGATCGGCGGGCAACCTCGTCGAGTGGTACGACGTCTACGTCTACTCGGTGTTCGCGGTGTACTTCGAGTCGCAGTTCTTCAGTTCCGACGACAAGAACTCGACGATCTACGTCTGGGCGATCTTCGCGGTCACCTTCCTCATGCGTCCCATCGGCTCCTGGTTCTTCGGCCGCTTCGCCGACCGGCACGGCCGACGGCTGTCGCTGACCGTGTCGGTCTCCCTGATGGCGTTCTGCTCCCTGGTCATCGCCTTCGCCCCCACCGCCGAGATGATCGGCGTCGGCGCCGTCGTCATCCTGGTGTTCGCCCGTCTCGTGCAGGGCTTCGCGACCGGTGGCGAGTACGGCACGAGCGCGACGTACATGTCGGAGGCGGCCATGCCCGGCCGGCGGGGCTTCCTCTCGTCGTTCCATTACGTCACCCTTGTCGGCGGTCACGTGCTGGCTCAGACGACCCTGCTCGTCATGGTGCTGACCCTCGACGAGGAAGCGATCACATCCTGGGGTTGGCGCGTCGCCTTCGCCATCGGCGGTGTCGCCGCGGTCGCGGTCTTCTGGATGCGGCGCACCATGGACGAGTCGCTCGAGAAGAGCGTCATCGACGACACCAAGTCGGGCCGGTCGAAGGACTCGGGCTCGATGCGCGACCTGCTCGTGAACAACTGGCGTCCGCTGCTGCTCTGCTTCGCCGTCACCGCGGGTGGCACGGTCGCGTTCTACACCTACTCGGTCACGGGCCCGAACATCGTCAAGACGGCCTTCTCGGGCGGCGACGTGGTCACCGGCACCGTGATCAACCTCATCGCGCTCACCGCTCTGATGCTCATGCAGCCCCTCGGCGGGTGGCTGAGCGACAAAGTCGGCCGCAAGTCGCTGCTGGTCTTCTTCGGCGTCGGCGGCGTGCTGTACACGTGGTTCCTCATCACGATGCTCCCGCAGCAGACGAATGAGTTCGCGGCCTTCGCGATCCTGTTGGGCGGCTTCGTCATCCTCACCGGTTACACCTCGATCAACGCCCTGGTGAAGGCCCAGCTCTTCCCCACCCACGTGCGAGCGCTGGGCGTCGGCCTCGGATACGCCCTCGCCAACTCGCTGTTCGGCGGCACGGCCCCCCTGCTGTACGCCGGGGCGCAGAGCACGGAGCAGGTGCCGCTGTTCATCGTCTACGTGACCGTCATCATCTCGGCCTCGCTCGCGGTGTACATCTTCGCCCTGCGCAACAAGGCGCCGAACTGGCTCGAGGACGAGCTCGTCATGCGGGAGGCGCAGACGGCACGGACGCGCGTGCCGGTCTCGACGCGCTGACCCCGACACGCCGGTGGGCGTCGCCCCGCTCGGGACGGCACCCACCAGCGGCGTGTCTCGGGGCTTCGTGGGCGTTCGGGTGTGGGTCTCACCGAACGCGCACGAGTGCCCGTGCACGAATCTCGTCATCACGGTCTGCTCACGGAGTTCGCGAGGCGCACTGCGAACCGTGCGACATCCTGCGAGCGGCGATACCCCGGAGCTCGCGGTCGAGGGATCCGGATGCCGTGAGCCCCGTCTCCCGGAGCTCCGCACTCGCCGCGAGCGGGAAACGACGAAAGCCCCCGCCGAAGCGGAGGCTTTGTCTGGAGGTGGACCTGAGGGGACTCGAACCCCTGACCCCCTGCATGCCATGCAGGTGCGCTACCAGCTGCGCCACAGGCCCTTGTTTTGTTTTCCGCCCCGTTCGAGGCAACTCCATGAGCTTACAACACAGTCCGCGACGGCAGGAAATCGGCGCGACCGGGCGTGTCGTCGCCGCTCGTCACGGCCGCGATCACGGCACGACGGAGCCCCTGCCCGCGCTCGCTCAGCGCCCGCTGGCGGGTGACGTACTCGGCCTTGCCCTCCGCCGTCTCGATCGGCACCGCCGCGTATCCCCAATCGCTCAGGTCGTAGGGCGAGGCCTCCATGTCGAGGGTGCGGATGTCGCGCGCGAGCTCGAACGCCGCGAGCAGAAGTGGCCCCGGTACCAGCGGGCCGAGCTTCACGGCCCACTTGTAGACGTCCATACCGGCGTGCAGGCATCCGGGCTGCTCGCGCTCGACCTGGTCGTCGCGCGTCAGCGGCGAGCGGTTGCGCGGTACGGCGTCGGGCGTGAAGAAGCGGAACGCGTCGAAGTGCGTGCACTTCAGGTCGTGCGCGTCGACCACGGCGTCGGTGCCGGCGCGACCGAGGCGGAGCGGGACCGCGTGCCGCACGTCGTCGGCGCGGTACGCCATCGCCCACTCGTGCAACCCGAAGCAGCCGAACTGCGCCGGTCGGTCCGCGGTTGCGCGCAGCAGGTTCACCACGCCGCGGAAAAGCGATCCGCGCTCGTCGCGGAACCGCTCGGCATCCACGCGTACGCCCCCCGGCTCGGGGCGGTACCAGCGCCAGCCGACGCGTTCGTCGGCGTCGGCGAGCACGACGTCGGGACCGGGGTGCCAGCGACGCAGGATCGCGGGCTTGTACGAGTAGTACGTGAAGAGGAAGTCTTCGACCGGATGCTTCTCGGCGCGGCTCGCGCGGGCGCGGTGAGCGGCCGTCAGGGCGTCGGCGCGTTCGGCGTGAGCGTCGGCCAGTGCGGTCCACTCGGCGCGCGTCAGCGCCGGCGCGTGAAGGAGCGAGGTCACTCGACGGCGTCGATGAGGTCGGGGGAGTCGTTGCGGACGTTGCCCACGGCGGCCGAGACGACGTGGTCGTCGAGGGTGTCGGCCACGTCGGGCGCGGCGTCGATCGCGGCATCCAGCACGTCGCCGACGTTCTCGGTCGTCGGATCCAGCCAGGCGTCGGCGAAATCGGGGTCCAGGAACAGCGGCATGCGGTCGTGGATCGAGCCCAGGCGCCCGATCGCGTCCCGCGTGAGGATCGTGCAACTCAGCACCCACCGTGAAGGGTCGTCGTCGGCCCGGGAGGGATCTTTCCACCACTCATAGAGACCGGCGAAGAACAGCGGCGAGCCGTCGGCGGGGTGGATGTAATGGGGCGTCTTGCCCGCCTCGGTGGTCTTCCACTCGTAATACCCGGATGCCGGGATCACGGCGCGACGCTTGATGAGGGCGCTGCGGAACATGGGCTTGTCTTCGACTTCTTCGCTGCGCGCGTTGAACGCCCGCGCGCCGATCTTCACGTCTTTCGCCCACCCCGGGACCAGACCCCACCGCGCGACCTCGAGACGCCGCACGGGCGGTTCGCTCTTGATCGAGTCGAGCACGATGCCGACCTGCGAGGTCGGCGCGATGTTGTACGACGGTGGGGGGAGCTCGTCGGCTTCGACGTCGACGCGGAGCACGCCGACGAGCTCGGATGCCACATTGGCCACGACGAATCGACCGCACATGCCTCCACCGTACGCGCCCCCTCCGACATCGGCTCGACGGCGCGGCCCCGGCGTCGCCCCCGCCGCATCAACGCGCGCACAACCTCAGAGATCCGCACGACCTCAGCCCGCACGCCCCGGATGCCACTCACGCTGCGCAGATCGCTGAGGCCGCGCACACCGGTCCTGCGCCCGCGCACGACCTCAGCGATCCGTACAACCTCAGCCCGCACGCCCCGGATGCCCCTCACCTCGTGCGTATCGCTGACGTCGCGCACATCGCGGCATCCGCCGCCGCTCAGCCGTCGCGCGAAATGACCCCGACGTCCTCGAGTCGGGCGAGCAGGGCGGCGCCGTCCGACCCGGTCACCCAGGGCACCTCGGCCGCGGAGTGATCGTCGACGACCGTGCGGCCACCGGCGAGCACGGCTTCGGCCGGCAGCAGTCGGCGGATCGCGACGGCCGCGACGCTCTCGGGGTGCTCGATCGCGAAACCGGTGTAGATCGCATCGTCGTGCTGGCCGTCGTCGCCGACCAGCAACCACTTCACGTGCGGGAACTCGCTCGCGACGCGGCGGAGGTTGAGCTCCTTGTGATCGCGCCCGCTGCGGAACCAGCGGTCGTGCGTCGGGCCCCAGTCGGTCAGCAGGAAGGAACCCGCGGGGAACAGGTGGCGGCGCATGAACCGGGTCAGGGTGGGGGCGACGTTCCAAGCGCCGGTGGAGAGGTAGATGACGGGAGTGCCGGGGTGCTCGCGCGTCAGCCGCTCGAGCATCACCGCCATACCCGGCACGGGCTGACGCGCGTGCTCGTCGACGACGAAGGAGTTCCACGCGGCGAGGAGCGGCCGGGGGAGGAGCGTCACCATCACGGTGTCGTCGATGTCGCTCACCACGCCGAAGCGCACGTCGGAGCCCACGATGAACACACGGGTCTCGGCCGGCTCGCTCCCCTCGACCGACATGGTGATCGACTGCCAGCCGGGTGCCAGCCTGGCGGGGAGCTTCGCGTCGATCACGCCGCCGCGATCGGCCGCCACGCGGTGCGTGACCCCGTCGATCACGACGTCGACCTTCGCCATGCCCACCGGAACGGCCGCGAAGCTGCGCCAGCCGCGCAGGCTCGCGAACTCCCCGGTGGAGGTGCGCTTGATCGGCGGCGCGATCAGCACGCGCCCGAGGACGCGCACCCACTCCTCGGTTCCGTATCCCGGAAAACCGGTGACGGCGGGCCGGAGGCCGCGAGAGCGGGCCCGTCGTTCGCGCCACCGGTGGAAGCGGCGCTCGAGTCGGGCGAACCAGAGCACCTTTGCGCGGGTGGAGCGAGGAGAACGAGGCATCGGCCTCAGTCTTTCACGTCACCGTCCTCGCGGCCGAGGACGGGCACGTCATCGGCCAGATGACGTCGCTCGGCGCGCTCGATCAGCTTCTTGCCGACGAAGACGAGCACGAGGAAGACGACGAGGATGCCGACGAAGATGTAGCCGGCGTAGTGGAGCTGGTCCGCGAGCTCGCGGTAGGTACCGGCCGCGGTGGCCGCGACGGTGATGTACAGCCCCGCCCAGATGATGCACGCGGGGGTCGTCCACGCGAGAAAGCGTCGATAGCTGTAGCCGCTCATCCCGACGGTCAGCGGAACGAGCGAGTGCAGCACGGGGAGGAACCGCGACAGGAAGATCGCCGGCCCGCCGCGGCGGCTGAGGTAGCGGTCGGCGCGCACCCAGTTGCGCTCGCCCAGTCTCTGGCCGAGGCGCGACGCACGGATGCGCGGGCCGAAGAACCGACCGAGCCAGAATCCGAAGCTCTCGCCGAGCAGTGCACCCACCACGACGGCCGCGGCCAACAGGACGCCCTCGAGCGGCGAGCCGACGGCCGTGCCCGCGACGATGACCATCGTGTCACCGGGGACGATGAGGCCGACCAGCACACTCGTCTCGAGCATGACCGCGAGACCGGCGATGACGGTGCGCAGCACGGGGTCGACGTTCTGGACGACGTCGAGCAGCCACGTGAGGATCTCGTTCACCTCCGTCAGCCTACGACCGCCGCTCCCGCCTAGCCTGGGAGCGTGCCGCACTCCGCCCCCTCGTTCACCCCCGTCGCGTGGGTCGATCCCGAGGCGGCGTTCCTGCACCTGTTCGCCGACGCACCCGAGGCCTTCTGGCTCGACGCCGGGACGGGAGCGTCGACCGGATGGAGCTGGATGGGAGCGGGCCGGCTCGACCCGTCATCCCGGCCTGAGGAACAGGATGCCGCGGCCTCGCGATCCGTGCACGACGGGCCCGGGCCGTTCCGCGGGGGATGGGTCGGATGGAGGACGTACGAAGGGGAGTCCGCGTGGCTGCGCGTCGACGCTCTGCTCGCGTTCGACCACGCGTCCCGCCGGGTCTACGCCGTGGGCGACCCCGCCCTCGCGGCTCGCGTGACGGAGGCGCCGACCCCCGGCGAGGTCGATCCCGCCGAGGGCCGGGGCACGGCATCCGCCCGCGTCGCGCCCGACGGCTACGCCGAGCTCATCGAAGCGTGCCGCGACCGCATCCGCGAGGGCGACGCCTACCAGCTCTGCCTCACGACGCGCTTCACGGTGCCGGGAGCCGTCGACGCCCTCGCGGTGTTCCGACGGCTTCGCCGCGCCTCGCCCGCGCATCACGCCGGCTTCGTCCGCATCGGCGAGGTCACGCTGGTCAGCGCGTCGCCCGAGCGCTTCCTCGAGGTGCGCGACGGCGCCGTGCACACGCACCCGATCAAGGGCACCCGGCCACGGTCCACCGACCCGGACCGTGATGCGGCGTTCGCGGAAGACCTGCGGACGGACCCCAAGGAACGTGCCGAGAACGTCATGATCGTCGATCTCATGCGCAACGACCTCTCGCGGGTCTGCGAGCCGTCGACGGTCGGGGTCGATCGACTGCTCGAGGTCGAGACGTATCCGCACGTGCACCAGCTCGTGAGCGAGGTGTCGGGCACGCTCCTCCGCGGAACCACCGTCGGCGACCTGCTCGACGCCACGTTCCCGGCGGGCAGCATGACCGGGGCTCCGAAGGAGTCGGCGATGCAGATCCTCGCCGGTCTCGAGCAGGCCCCTCGCGGTATCTATTCGGGAGCGTTCGGATGGATCGGCGACGACGGCGCCGCAGATCTCGCAATGGTGATCCGCAGCGTCATCGTGCATCCGGATGCCGCCCACGTCGGTGCGGGCGGGGGGATCACTTGGCGGTCGGTCGCGGCATCCGAGGTCGCCGAGGTGGGGATCAAGGCGCGTGCCCCGCTCGCCGCTCTCGGGGCCGAGGTGCCGCCGGGGTGGTGACCCCGGTTCCGATAACCTGGACGCTGGCCTCCGGGCCTCCCCGACTCACACGATTGGCTTCCCCGTGTCTCAGAACTCCGCACCCGACGCCCGCGACGGTGGCTTCGACACCCACGCCATCCAGGCGAAGTGGCAGCAGGCGTGGGCCGAGAAAGACCCGTTCCGCGCCGGCGGCGACGACGACACGCGCCCGCGCAAGTACGTGCTCGCGATGTTCCCCTACCCCTCGGGCGACCTGCACATGGGTCACGCCGAGAACTACCTCTACTCCGACATCGTCGCGCGCTTCTGGCGCCACCGCGGGTACAACGTGCTCAACCCCATCGGGTGGGACTCGTTCGGCCTGCCCGCCGAGAACGCCGCCATCAAACGCGGCGCCGACCCGGTCGAGTGGACCTACGCCAACATCGCCCAGCAGAAGGCGAGCCTCAAGGACTACGGCGTCTCGTTCGACTGGAGCCGGGTGCTGCACACGAGCGACCCCGAGTACTACCGGTGGAACCAGTGGCTGTTCCAGAAGCTGTACGACAAGGGCCTGGCCTACCGCAAGGACGCGTTGGTCAACTGGGACCCGGTGGATCAGACTGTGCTCGCCAACGAGCAGGTGCTGCCCGACGGCACGAGCGAGCGCAGCGGCGCCGTGGTGGTCAAGAAGAAGCTGACGCAGTGGTTCCTTCGCATCACCGACTACGCCGACCGTCTGCTCGACGACCTGAACCAGCTCGAGGGCTTCTGGCCGAGCAAGGTCATCCAGATGCAGCGCAACTGGATCGGTCGCTCCGTCGGCGCCGACATCGAGTTCGAGATCGAGGGCCGTGACGAGAAGATCACGGTCTTCTCCACGCGCCCCGACACGCTGCACGGTGCGACGTTCTTCGTCGTGGCACCCGAGTCCGAACTCGCGGCCGAGCTCGCGGCATCCGCGGACCAGGGCGTGCGCGCGGCGTTCGAGGCGTACCTGGCGCAGGTGCAGCGCGCGACCGACATCGAGCGGCAGTCGACCGACCGGCCGAAGACCGGCGTGTTCCTGGGGCACCACGCGATCAACCCGATCAACGGTGAGAAGCTGCCGATCTGGGCCGCCGACTACGTGCTCGCCGACTACGGTCACGGCGCCGTCATGGCCGTGCCCGCCCACGACCAGCGCGACCTCGACTTCGCGCGCGCGTTCGACCTGCCCGTCAAGGTGGTCGTCGACACCAACGCCCCCATCACCGGCGCGATCCCGGTGATCGAGCTGGATGACGACGGGGTGCCGATCGACCCGCTGGGCGACATCGACGACCTCGATCCCGCCAAGACCGGCGTCGCGTTGACCGGCGACGGTCGCATGATGAATTCCGGTTCGCTGAACGGACTGTCCAAGCGCAACGCGATCACACGCATGATCGAGGAGCTCGAGGCGAAGGGCGTGGGACGAGCCGCGAAGACCTACCGCCTGCGCGACTGGCTCATCTCGCGTCAGCGCTACTGGGGGACGCCGATCCCGATGCTGCACGGCGAAGACGGCTCGATCACCCCCGTCCCGGCCGACCAGCTGCCGGTCGTCCTGCCCTCGGTCGAGGGTCTCGACCTCAAGCCCAAGGGCACCTCTCCGCTGGGTGCGGCCACCGAGTGGGTGCAGGTCACCGACCCCGAGACGGGGCAGACGCTGCTGCGCGACCCCGACACGATGGACACCTTCGTCGACAGCTCCTGGTACTACCTGCGCTTCCTGTCGCCTGACAGCTCGACCGAGGCGTTCTCGGGCCGCGAGGCGTCGAAGTGGGGCCCGGTCGACTTCTACATCGGCGGCGTCGAGCACGCGATCCTGCACCTGCTGTACGCGCGGTTCATCACGAAGGCGCTGTTCGACATGGGTCTGGTGGAGTTCACCGAGCCGTTCTCGAGCCTGATCAACCAGGGCATGGTCATCCTCGACGGCGCCAAGATGTCCAAGAGCAAGGGCAACCTGGTGCTGTTCCAGGAGGAGCTCGACGCGCACGGCGCCGACGCCCTCCGCGTGGCGCTCGCCTTCGCCGGCCCGGTGGAAGACGACAAGGACTGGAACGACGTCTCGACCACGGGCGCGGCGAAGTTCCTCGCCCGCGCCCTGCGTATCGCCCACGACGTCGACAGCGAGACCGACGTGGTCTGGGCCGAGGGCGACAAGTCCCTCCGCCGCGTCACGCATCGCCTGCTGGCGGAGGCGCCGAACCTCGTCGAGCAGACGAAGTTCAACGTCGTCGTCGCCCGCCTGATGGAGTTGGTCAACGCCACCCGCAAGGCGATCGACGGCTCGGCCGGCGCCGGCGATCCCGCTGTTCGCGAGGCCGCTGAGGTCATCGCGATGACCCTCGACCTGTTCGCCCCGCACACCGCCGAAGAGATGTGGCAGACGCTCGGCTACACCGGCTTCGTGGGACTCGCGACCTGGCGCCAGGCCGATCCCACCCTGCTGGTCGAAGACGACGTGGTCGCCGTCGTGCAGATCGACGGCAAGGTGCGCGCCACCCTGACGGTCTCGGCCAAGATCGGCGGCGATCAGCTCGAGGCTTTCGCCCGCGGCGACGAACGCGTCCGCCGCGCGCTGGGTGACCGCGAGATCGTGCGCGCCGTGGTGCGTCCGCCGAAGGTGGTCAGCTTCTCGACGAAGTAGGTTCCCGATCCCGGATGCCACGTCCCCCACGCTCTGCGGCGGGGGACGTGGCATCCGGTGTTTCGGGCAGGATGCACCGCTTCAGTCGGCTCCGCGGCTCACGACGGCCCGCCGCTCGGCGAGGAGGATGCCGAGGTGTATGTGCCCCCGTCGGGGGTGCGGGCGAGCAGGCCCGCGTCGACCAGATAGCGCCGCATCGAGACCGGATCGTCGGTGATCGCGGCGAGTCGATCGGTGATCGCCGCTTCGCCGACGGTTTCGCTCGGCTGCACGACCCGGGTCGCGATATGGGCCAGCACCTCCTGGCGATCGGCCGCGCGCGAGGGGTACGTCGACAGGCGTCCGTCGGTGAAGAACCGCGCGACCCCCTCGGGGCGGGCGGGCGCGGATGCAGCGGCGAGGGCGGTGCGGAAGATCTCGGAATCCGCGCGCCAACCGCCGTCGACGGGGGAGATCAGTCCCGCCCCCTGCAGGGTCTCGAGAACCCGGCGGCGTTTCCCGGGCGAGAGCGACGACAGGTGCGCGTCGAGGGGTCGCCCGAGCACGACGAGCGCGTACACCTCACGCGCACGGTCGTCGGCGAGGGCCGCGATGAGAGGGCGCCAGGAATGCACGGACATCTCCCCAGGCTAGAGGCGGCTCCTCCCCGGCGGACCAGTCGTCGTGCGTGTGCACGGATCCGTTCCGGGTCGCCGCGGAGACAGGGTGACGCTTCGTAGCGTCCTCGTGTGACCTCCCCCTCCGACCCCGCACCGAGCGAGAAACTGGCGCCGCGCACGCGCCTCGGCGTCGGTGCCGTCGTGGTGCTGGTGCTGCTGGCGTTCGCGGTCACGATCGGGATCGGCATGCTGCGCGGCGCGACGGGGACCGAGGTCGTGGCGCCGGTGTCGACCGCATCCTCGTCTCCGGGGATGCCGGCGGAGGCCGGACTCTACGTCCACGTCGCCGGGGCCGTGCGCGAGGCCGGTCTGTACCGACTCGACGCCGGGGACCGGGTGGCCGACGCCATCGCGCGGGCGGGCGGCTTCGCCGACGACGCGGCGCGTGACGGGGTGAATCTCGCGCGTCCGGTCGCCGACGGCGAGCAGATCGTCGTGCCGGCGGTGGGGGCGGAGGCCGCGGCTTCCCCCACCGGAGGCTCGGCGTCGGACGGACTGATCGATCTCAACACCGCCACCCCCGAGCAGCTCGACACCCTCCCGCGCGTGGGTCCCGCGATGGCCGAACGCATCATCGAATGGCGCGAGGCGAACGGCCGGTTCACCAGCGTCGACGACCTGCAGTCGGTACCGGGCATCGGAGAGAAGATGTTGGCCGCCCTCCGAGACCTGGTGCGGGTGTGAGTGCGCGTGGCGCGCTCCGGCGCAGAGCGTCGCGCCCGGTGTCGGTGGCGGCGACGACCTGGATCTCCGCGGGACTCTCGACCGCGATCCCGGATGCCGTCCTCCTCGCCGTCGGTGTCGGCATCCTGTCCTGCCTCATCACCATCGCCTTCGTGTGGCGTCGGCACCCCGTGCTGGCCGTCGCCGCCGTGGCGCTCGCGTGCGCTGCCGCGACCGCGGGGACCGTGGCCTCGCTCGCTCCCGTCCGGTCGCAGATCGCTGCCCTGGAAGCGGAGGGCGGTCGACACCTGGAGCTCGACGTGACGGTAACCGGGCGCATCGACGGGTCGGCAGACGGAGGTGCCTGGTTCGACGCGGTCGCGTCGAGCGTGCGAGCGGGAGAGGCGACGGTGGTCGGTGCGATTCCGGCCCGTGTGCTCGTCGATCCGGACGGACGGTCGGCGTTGGCGCGGGCGAGCATGGGCAGCACGGTGTCGTTGTCGGGGCGCGCGATCCCGGCCGCGGCGGGGGAGCGTGCGGCGCTCGTCGTCCGGGCCGGCGAGATCACCTCGGCGACCGAGCCGACGGGCGTGTGGGCGTGGTTCGAAGGTCTGCGCGACGGACTCGTCGCCTCTACGCGAGGTCTGCCCCAGCCGGGGGCCGGTCTCGTCCCGGGCCTCGCCGTCGGCGACACCTTCAGCCTCGACCCTGCGACGGAGGCGGCCATGAACGCGTCCTCGCTCTCGCACCTGACCGCCGTCTCGGGTGCGAACTGCGCACTCGTGGTGGGAGCGGCCTTCGGGCTCCTCGCCCTGTGCGGCGCACCCCGCGGCGTCCGCGTCGGTGGGGCTTTCGTCGTTCTGGCCGCTTTCGTCGCCCTCGTCACTCCGGAACCGAGTGTCGTACGGGCGGCGGCCATGGCTTCGGTGGCGATGATCGCCGTTGCCCTGGGCCGCCCGGCGGTGGGCGTTGCGGTACTGTCCCTCGCCGTCACCGTGCTGCTCGTCATCGACCCCTGGTTGGCGCGCTCCCTGGGCTTCGCGCTCTCCGCCGCGGCGACCGGCGCCCTGCTCGTGCTTGCACGTCCGCTCGCCGTGGGACTCGGGCGGTGGATGCCGAGGGCCCTCGCCCTCGCGCTCGCCGTGCCGGCATCGGCCCAGATCGTCTGCGGACCCCTCATCGTGCTCATCGACCCGCACGTTCCCCTGCTCGGCGTCGCGGCCAATCTCGTCGCCGACCCGGCCGCCGCCCCCGCCACCATCGCCGGAGCACTCGCCTGCATCGTGCCGTTCCCGTGGTTGCGCGATGGACTGACGGCCCTGGCCTGGGTCCCCGCGGCGTGGATCGCCGCCGTCGCGCACACGAGTTCTTCGGTCGCGGCGCAGAATCTCCCGTGGCCCGACGGGCCGGCTGGGGCGCTGCTCCTGGCTCTCGTCGGTGCCGCCCTTCATCTGGCGATCGCGCGTCCTCGACACCTGCCCCGCCTCACCGGTCTCGCCTCGGCAGCGACGGCCGTCGTCATCGGTCTCGTGCTGGGGACCACCGCGGTCCGAACGGTCGCGGGCCCCCTCACCGTGCCCGCGGCGTGGCAGGTCGCGATGTGCGACGTCGGGCAGGGCGACGCGACGCTGTGGCGGTCGGGTGGAGCGATCGCGCTGGTCGACACCGGTCCGGAACCGACGGCTCTCGCCCGCTGCCTGACGCAGTTCGGCATCGACCGCATCGACCTCCTCGTCCTCACGCACTTCGACCTCGACCACGTCGGAGGATCCCCGACCGTGATCGGTCGGGCCGCCCTCGTCGTGCACGGCCCGGTGGACGGCTCCGCCGACCAGCGACTGCTGGACCGTTTCGCCGCCGCGGGTGCGCAGCTGCAGCAGGTCACGACAGGGACCACGGGGGAGCTCGGAGCCACGCGATGGCAGGCGCTCGGTCCACCTCCGCGCGCCGAGCCCGGGAACGACGCGAGCGTCGCCCTCGACGTCGCGGGCAGCGGCTTCCCTCGAACGGTTCTCCTCGGCGACCTCGGCGAGGAATCGCAGGCGGCCCTGCGTCGGCGCGTGGACGTGCCTCGCGTGCAGATCGTGAAGGTCTCGCACCACGGAAGCGCCGATCAGGATGCCGCTCTCTACCAGGATCTGCATCCGGCCGTCGGTCTGATCGGCGTGGGCGCCGACAACGACTACGGCCACCCGACCGCCTCGCTGCTCTCGATGCTACGGACCCTCGGAACCGCGATCGGTCGCACCGATCACGATGGAGCGCTGGCCGCCTGGCTCGACGACGGCGGGCAGCTGACGCTCTGGCGGGAGCGGGCAGACGACACGGTGTCGGAGCCGATCGGTAGGCTGGGGGAGTGACTCCGGCACCTCGACGCTCCGCCCCCGCCAAGGCGAAGTCGGCCATCCCCCAGGTGTCGTGGCGAACTCCGCAGCCGGCACCGATCGTCCTCATCTCCGGGCCCGAAGAAGTCTGCGCCGAGCGCGCGACAGCCGGCATTCGCGCCATGCTCAAGAGCGAAGACCCGAGCCTCGAGGTCACCGATATCCGTGCCGACGACTACGCCGCCGGCACCCTGCTCGGCGTCACCTCGCCCTCATTGTTCGGTGAGCCGCGACTGGTGCGTGTGAGCGGCGTCGAGAAGTGCAGCGACACCTTTCTCACCGAAGCAGTGTCGTATCTCGCCTTCCCGCAGGACGGCGCCACGGTCGTCCTCCGGCACACCGGCGCGAGCGTCCGCGGAAAGAAGCTGCTCGACGGCATCCGGTCGGGTGAGGGGGACGGCATCGAGATCGCCTGCCCTGCCGTCAAACGCGATTCCGATCGCTTCGATTTCGCGGTCGGGGAGTTCAAGGCGGCGCAGAAGCGCATCGCGCCGGTCGCCCTGCGCTCACTCGTCTCGGCGTTCGCCGACGATCTGACGGAACTCGCCGCGGCCTGTCAGCAGCTGATCGTCGACGTTCCCGGTGACATCGACGAGCGCACCGTCGAGCGCTACTACGGCGGACGCGTCGAGACGTCGGCGTTCACGGTCGCCGACACCGCCATCGCCGGCCAGTACGGTCCTGCTCTTCTCGCGCTGCGGCACGCCCTGGCATCCGGGGCCGATCCTGTTCCGCTCGTCGCCGCCGTCGCTATGAAGTTGCGCACGATGGCGCGTGTCGCCGGCACTCGCGAATCGTCGTCGACGCTCGCGCACCGACTCGGCATGAAGGACTGGCAGGTCGATCGCGCCCGCCGAGACCTCGTCGGCTGGACCGGCAACACGCTCGGCATGGCCATCCACGCCACGGCCCGGGCCGATGCCGAGGTCAAGGGTGCGTCGCGCGACTCGGTCTTCGCCCTCGAGCGCATGATCACGATCATCGCCACGCGCGCACCCTACGGCGACTGAGTACACGGCCACGTGCGGGGCCATCCTGTCAGCGTCTGATGAGGTGCCGCGCGAGGAACGTCGCCGCCATCAACGTGAGTCGAGGCTCAGCCCGGCGGAGGTCGCGGACGACGACGACCTCTCCGTGGTCGGGTGAAGCGACCACGGCCGCCCACCGCAGGGCCGACTCCGGGGGCTGCCCGCCCTCGGGAACATCCCCACCGAACAGTTCGACGAGTCGCTGCCGGGGGTCCTCCCGGTCACCGAAGAACTTCGCTGCGCGTTCACTCTGCATGTCGTACCTCCTGGCCTCCACGCTATGAAGCAGCCCCCGCGGCCCGCATCCTCCGAGGGGATGAGTTCGCTCGTTGCGCGATGCACCCTCCGGTTCCGCGCGTCGACCAGCACGGTCGCGCTCCGCTCCGGCCGGGACCACTGACCGCCGTCATGTCCCCTGCGGGTGACGAAGGGAGGAGACGCGGCGAAGGGAGGACCGATTGCCCCTCGTGCGTCCTCCGCTCGTCCGAGCTCCTCCGCTCCGCACGCCACCTCAGCCCTCGCGCTCCGCTCAGCCCTGGTGCACCGCTCAGCCGTCGCGAGCCGTCCAGCCTCACCCTGCCTGCGCCGCCGATGCTTCCCCTACCCGCGCACGCCTCCGCCCTGACGCAGCGACGCATACCGGAAACGACGAAGCCCGCCCCGCAGATGCGGGACGGGCTGTCGAAGAAGTGCGCTCAGAGAGCGGCGACCGACTTCGCGATGGCCGACTTGCGGTTCGCAGCCTGGTTCGAGTGGATGACACCCTTGCTCACGGCCTTGTCGAGCTTCTTGGTCGCGACGACGAGGGCCTTCTCAGCGGCTTCCTTGTCACCGGCCAGCACGGCTTCCTTCGTGCGACGCACGTGCGTCTTCAGCTCGCTCTTGACGGCCTTGTTGCGCTCGCGCGCCTTCTCGTTGGTCTTGTTGCGCTTGATCTGCGACTTGATATTCGCCACGTCGACGGTCTTTCGTTTGAGTGAGTGTTGGAAGTGCCGGGCGAGCGGTAGAGGGGCGCTGCACCGGCGGTCGTGGAGGTCGGGAAAAACCCCACACGCAAGCCAAGGACCGAGTCTATCAGCTAGACGCCTCGACCGTGGTGAGCGCCACATCCAGCACGGCGTTGAACACGCGGGGGCGCATCGCCGTGACGATGTGCGTCGTGCGCGGCACGATGACGAGCTCGGCGTGCGGGGCGACCGTCGTGAACAGCCTCTCGTTGATGCGGAGCTGATCCCATTGGCCGTTGACGAACCAGAGCGGCACCCCGATCCGGCGGAGGGATGCCAGCAGGTCGAGGTCGGAGAGGGAGGCCAGGGCGATGTGCTGAGCGTCGAGGGCGTAGCCCCCGGCGCCGAAGTCGGGGCGCGTTTCCGGCGGCAGGGTGAGATCGAGCACCCGGTCGGTGAAACCCATCCCGCGGTCGGGGAGGTTGTCGGCGCGACGGATCAGATAGCGGTACGTCGCGAGTGCCGGACCGCGGGGGAGAGACGTGCACGACGCGGCGACCAGGGCGGCCACCGGCGGCGGGTCTTCCCGTCCGACGTAGTCGATCGACAGCAGACCGCCCATCGAATGCCCGACCAGCACGACGGGACCGTGCTCGGCGGCATCCCGAACCGCTCGATCGATGGTGGCGGACGCCTCCTCGAGAGTGAACGGCTCCCCGCGGCGTGTGCCATGACCGGGAAGGTCGACGGCTGTCACGGGGTTACCGCGTTCCTGCAGATGCTCGACCTGCGCCCGCCACATCGTGGACGAGGTACGGATGCCGTGCACGAACACGACCTGGACCGTCATGGCATCCACTGTAGGAGGGCGTGGCGCTGCGAGGCCTGTGAGCGCGAGCGCCGCGGTCGCACGATCGCGCTCGACACGAGCGTGTGCTCTCCAGCCGACGGCGTGGTCTCGCGACCGCCGTCGCGGCCGCGGAGGAGCCTGGATGCCGGGACCCTGAGCATCGGCGGACGGCGATGTCGGCGCACCACCGTAGAATCGACGGAACATGTCACCGCGCGCCCTGAAGCCCCTCGAGCCGTCTGCCACCCCGCCGGAGCAGATCCGCAACTTCTGCATCATCGCTCACATCGACCACGGCAAGTCGACGTTGGCCGACCGCATGCTGCAGATCACCGGCGTCGTGAGCGACCGCGACATGCGCGCGCAGTACCTCGACCGCATGGACATCGAGCGCGAGCGCGGCATCACGATCAAGTCCCAGGCGGTGCGGATGCCGTGGGCCACCGCCGACGGCACCTTCGCCCTCAACATGATCGACACGCCCGGTCACGTCGACTTCACCTACGAGGTCAGCCGTTCGCTCGCCGCGTGCGAGGGCGCGATCCTGTTGGTCGACGCGGCTCAAGGTATCGAGGCCCAGACGCTGGCCAACCTCTACCTCGCGCTCGAGAACGATCTGACGATCATCCCCGTGCTGAACAAGATCGACCTGCCGGCCGCCGACCCCGAGAAGTACGCGGCCGAGCTCGCCGGGCTCATCGGCGGCAAGCCGGAAGACGTGCTGCGCGTCAGCGGCAAGACCGGCATGGGTGTCGAAGAACTGCTCGACCTCATCGTCGAGAAGATCCCCGCCCCCGTCGGCAAGGCCGACGCCCCGGCGCGGGCCATGATCTTCGACTCGGTCTACGACGCCTACCGCGGCGTCGTCACCTACGTCCGCATGATCGACGGATCGCTCCAGCCGCGAGAGCGCATCCAGATGATGTCGACCACCGCGACCCACGAGCTGCTCGAGATCGGCGTCTCCAGCCCCGAGCCGCAGCCCACGCGGGGTCTCGGCATCGGCGAGGTCGGTTACCTGATCACCGGCGTGAAAGACGTGCGCCAGTCCAAGGTCGGCGACACGATCACCACCCACCGCAAGCCCGCCACCGAGGCGCTGCCCGGGTACACCGACCCGAAGCCCATGGTCTTCTCGGGCATCTACCCGATCGACGGCAGCGACTACGCCGAACTGCGCGAAGCCCTCGACAAGCTCAAGCTGTCCGATGCATCGCTGCAGTACGAGCCCGAGACCTCGGTCGCGCTGGGTTTCGGCTTCCGCGCCGGCTTCCTCGGACTGCTGCACCTCGAGATCATCACTGAGCGCCTCTCGCGCGAGTTCGGGCTCGACCTCATCACCACCGCGCCGTCGGTGACGTACGAGGTCACCACCGACACCGGAGAGACCGTGTCGGTCACCAACCCCAGCGAGTACCCTGACGGGCGCGTCGCCTCGGTGTCGGAGCCGATCGTGAAGGTCGGCATCCTGCTGCCGAAGGACTACGTCGGCACCGTCATGGAGCTCTGCCAGACACGTCGCGGCACCCTGCTCGGCATGGAGTACCTCAGCGAAGACCGGGTCGAGCTGCGCTACCACATGCCCCTCGGCGAGATCGTGTTCGACTTCTTCGATCACCTCAAGTCGCGCACGCAGGGGTACGCGAGCCTCGACTACGAACCGGCCGGCCAGCAGACCGCCGATCTGGTCAAGGTCGACATCCTGCTGCAGGGCGAGAAGGTCGACGCGTTCAGCTCGATCGTGCATCGCGAGAAGGCCTACGCGTACGGCACCCTCATGGCCGAGCGCCTGCGCAAGCTCATCCCGCGCCAGCAGTTCGAGGTGCCGATCCAGGCCGCCATCGGCGCCCGCATCATCGCGCGCGAGACCATCCGCGCCATCCGGAAAGACGTTCTCGCCAAGTGCTACGGCGGTGACATCACCCGCAAGCGCAAGCTCCTCGAGAAGCAGAAAGAGGGCAAGAAGCGCATGAAGATGGTGGGTCGTGTCGAGGTTCCGCAGGAGGCGTTCATCGCCGCCCTCTCGGGCGACGTCGAGGCCAAGAAGTAACGCACCCAACCGAGAGGGGTGAATCATGCGACGGCAGAATTTCACCGACGACACGGTCGACTACGCGGCGGTCGGCGCCACCCAGGCGCCCGACCTGATGCAGTACCCGCCGGAGCACTCCGTGCCCGCCGAAGACGCGTGGCGCATCGGCAGCGGCGAGGACCGTTTCGTCGCCGCGGGTGAGCTTCTGCTCTCGTGGGCGCCGCTGCGCGGCGAGGAGCTCAGCATCACCGACGTGCGTCCGGCATCCGGAGAAGGCTACGCCGGAGTCGGGTTCGACGCCGACGGCTCCCCGGTCGCCCCCAGCCGCCTCGAAGCCGAGCAGCGCTTCGCCGCCGACGGGACGCCTTTTGTCAGCCCCGGCACGGGTGTGCACCTGCACGGGAAGGTCGACGGCCACCGCGCCGACGCCGAGCTGCGGGTGATCTCGGTGTTCGAGGAGCCCCGTCGCGTCGGGTTCATCCTCGGCACCGTCGGTCACTCGATCGTCAGCGGCGAAGAGCTGTTCTCGCTCGAATGGCGCGACAACGACGAGGTCTGGTTCGTCGTGCGCGCGTTCGATCGTCCGACCGCGCCGACCTACCGGCTGTTCACCAGCCGCGTGCGCCGGCGCCGCAAGGCGCTGTTCGCGCGGTACCTGCGCGCGATCTCGCCGTTGTACACGTCCTGATGGGCGGGCCTCTTCCCCTCGGAGATCCCGCTCCCACCGACGGCCGCCTCCCCGGCGACCTCGAGATCGACCCCGCCACCGACTTCGGCGTGTACCTGCACGTACCGTTCTGCCGGGTGCGCTGCGGCTACTGCGACTTCAACACGTACACCGCGAGCGAGCTGCGCGGTGCGCGGCAAGACGACTTCGCCGACACCCTCGCCGCGGAGGTGCGTCTGGCGGGTCGGGTGATGGATGCCGCGGGCGGTCGCCGCGCGGCATCCACCGTGTTCTTCGGAGGCGGCACGCCCACCCTCCTCCCACCCGGCGATCTGGCGACGATGTTGGATGCCGTGCGCACCGAGTTCGGAATCGTCGAGGGTGCCGAGGTGACCGTCGAGGCCAACCCCGACACCGTCGGCGACGCCGTGATGCGCACGCTCGCGTCGGCGGGGATCACGCGCGTCTCGATCGGCATGCAGTCCGCCCGGCCGCACGTGCTCGCCGCACTGGACCGCACGCACGACCCCGCCAATGTCGCCACGGCGGTTGCCGCCGCGCGACGAGCCGGACTCGACGTCTCGGTCGACCTCATCTACGGCGCGCCGGGGGAGTCGCTCGACGACTGGCGTGCCTCGGTCGAGGCCGCCACCGCCCTCGAGCCCGACCACATCTCGGCGTACGCGCTGATCGTCGAGGACGGCACCAAGCTCGCCCGGCAGATCCGCTCGGGTGTTGTCGAGGAACCCTCGGACGACCTCCAGGCCGACATGTACGAGGCGGCCGACGAGATGCTCGCGGCCGCCGGGTACGACTGGTACGAGGTGTCGAACTGGTCGCGAGGCGTGGAGCATCGGTCGCGCCACAACCTCGCCTACTGGCAGGGCACCGACTGGTGGGGTTTCGGTCCGGGGGCCCACAGCCATGTCGCCGGACTCCGCTGGTGGAACGTGAAGCACCCGGCCGCCTACGCGCAGCGTCTGGCCGCGGACGAATCCCCGGCTGCGGCGCGCGAACGGCCCGACGAGACCGCCCGTCGGCTCGAGTCGGTGCTGTTGCGCAGCCGAATCCGCGAGGGTCTCGCGGTGTCGGAGTTGCTCGGCGAGGGGCGGAGGGCCGTGGCATCCCTCATCGCCGACGGTCTCGTCGAGGGGCCGGATGCCGTGCGCGGCCGCATCGTGCTCACCCGCCGCGGGCGTCTGCTGGCGGATGCCGTGGTGCGGGCGCTCACCGCCTGACCGCGCGCCGCGCGTTCCGCGCGAATCGAGGACGCGCCGTGCGCTCCGGACGCTGCGCCTTGCGCCGGCGAGCACGCGCCGTGCGCCGGTACTGCAGCGAGAAACGTGAGCGTGGGGGAGAAACGCCCCGTCAAGGCGTTTCCCCCACGCCGGAGCGTTTCTCGCGGCCGCTCGNGGCGCCGACGCCGCGCGCCCGCGACGGCGCGAGAAACGCGGACGCCGGGCAAAAACGCCCCGTCGAGGCGTTTCTGCCACGCCAGGGCGTTTCTCGCGACCGCTCGACGTCGCTCGCCGCGCCGCAGCGTCTGCCACGGCGCCAAGGCCGCGCGTCCCCTTGCGCAGCGAGAAACGCGAGCGCGGGGGAGAAACGCCCCGTTGAGGCATTTCATCCACGCCGGAGCGTTTCTCGCGGACACTCGCCGATCTATCGCGGCGACAACGCGCTTACCGCGGCGCCGCTGCGTTTCTTTCGGTACCGCGGGTTCCCGGCGCCGGGGCAGCGCAGCGGGGTCCGCCGGACCGGGAGACGGCATCCGCGTGCCCCCGACGCGGTGTCGCGCCGATCCCGTAGAATTGGCACTCAATCGAGCCGAGTGCCAAACGGGAGGAGCAGCGCATGGTGTCGGAACGCGGCCTTCAGGTGCTCCGCGCGATCGTGCAGGACTACGTCGACACCCGCGAGCCCGTCGGGAGCAAGGCGATCGTCGACCGCCACGCCTTCGGTGTGTCCGCGGCGACGATCCGCAACGACATGGCCCTGCTCGAAGACGAAGAACTCATCGTCGCCCCGCACACGTCGTCGGGGCGCGTCCCCACCGACAAGGGTTATCGCGTGTTCGTCGACCACCTCGCCGAGCTCCGTCCGCTCTCCACCGCGCAGCGCAGCGCCATCACGTCCTTCCTCGATCAGGCGGGCGACCTCGACGACCTCCTCGCGCGTACCGTGCGGGCCCTCACGCAGCTGACGGGCCAGGTCGCGATCGTGCAGTATCCCTCGTTCGCGCGAGCCAATGTCTCGCACGTCGAGCTCGTGGCACTGGGTGGTCCGCGGGTGCTCGTCATCCTCGTCACCGATACCGGCCGGGTCTCCCAGCGGATCGCGCTCGTACCCGCCGAGCCGACCGAGGCCGACATCACCCAGCTCCGCGCCCGGGTGGGGGCCGTGCTCGTGGGCCGCAGCGTCGCCGAGTGCGTGCAGCGCGTCGGTGACGCGACGGCCGACGCCCCGCGACCGGGGGTCGTGATCGAGGCCATCGCCGACGCCGTTCTGCGGGTCGTCGGTGAAGAGCTCGAGGAGTTCCGTCAGGACCGCCTCGTCATGGCCGGTGCCGCGACCCTCGCCAAGCGCGAGCAGGATTTCCGCGGCAGCATCTACCCCCTGCTCGAGGCGATCGAAGAACAGGTCACCCTGCTGCGGCTCATGACCGAGATGGTGGCCGACGAGAAGGGGTTGTCGGCGAGCATCGGTCGTGAGAACGAGCCGTTCGGACTCGTCGAGGCATCCGTACTGGCGAGCCGCTACGACGGCTCCAACGGCGGTGCACGCGTCGGCCTCCTCGGCCCGATGCGCATGGACTACTCCTCGAACCTGGCGGCGGTCCGCGCCGTCGCCCACTATCTGACCCGCATGCTCGAAGACGACGACAGCGCACGCTGACGAGCATCACACCCGAACGACCCCGCGAGAGCGGGCAGGAAGGCGACTGTGGCTGACCACTACGAGGTCCTGGGCGTCGAACGCGACGCCAGCCCGGAAGACATCAAGAAGGCGTACCGACGTCTCGCGCGCCAGCTTCACCCCGATGTGAACCCCGGCGACGACGCGTCGGAGCGCTTCAAGCTCGTGACCCACGCCTACGACGTGCTCAGCGACCCCGAGCAGCGCCGTCGGTACGACATGGGCGGCGATCAGAGCCCGTTCGGCGGTGGCGGAGCGGCCGGCTTCGGCGGGTTCAGCGACATCTTCGAGACCTTCTTCGGTGGCGGCCAGAGCGGCGGAGGCCGTGGTCCGCGTCCGCGCTCGCGTCGTGAGCGCGGCCAGGACGCGCTGGTGCGCGTGACCCTCGAGCTCGGCGATGTCGTGTTCGGCGCTCACCGCGATCTCGAGGTCGACACGGCCGTGCTGTGCGAGACCTGCCAGGGCTCGTGCACCCAGCCGGGCACGAGCGAGGTCACCTGCGACATCTGCCACGGCTCGGGCCACGTGCAGCGCACCGTCCGCAGCCTCCTCGGCAACGTCGTCACCAGCGCTCCGTGCACCGTGTGCCAGGGGCACGGCACGACCATCCCCTACCCGTGCGGTACGTGCCAGGGTCAGGGCCGCGTGCGCGCCCGGCGGACCGTGTCGGTCGACATCCCCGCCGGCGTCGAGTCGGGTCTGCGTCTGCAGCTGCCCGGCTCGGGCGAGGTGGGTCCCGCGGGCGGCCCGAACGGCGACCTCTATCTCGAGATCACGGTCGAGGCGCACGACGCCTTCAGCCGCGACGGAGACGACCTCGTCGCCACCCTCGAGGTCTCGATGCCGGATGCCATCCTCGGCGCCACCACGACGATCCGGGCGCTCGACGGTGACGTCGACCTCGAGGTGCGCGCGGGCGTGCAGTCGGGCGACGTGCTCACGATCAAGGGCCGCGGCATCACGCCGTTGCGGGGAAGCCAGCGCGGTGACCTCAAGGTCGGCGTGCACGTGGTGACCCCCACGCGTCTCGATCACCGGGAGCGCGCCCTCATCGAGGAATTCGCCAAGCGCACCAAGGCCCCCAAGCCCCGACTCGCCGAGCATCAGCAAGGAATGTTCAGCAAGTTCCGCGACCGCTTCCGTCACTGACCGTGGCTCTGCACTTCGTCACCGACGCGGCGGCATCCGCTCGGCCGGGGGATGCCGTCACGCTCACCGGAGCCGAGGCGCACCACGCCGCGGCCGTTCGTCGCGTGCGGGTCGACGAGGCGGTGACGCTGGGCGACGGACGCGGAGCATGGCTCGAGGGCCTCGTGACGGCGGCGTCGCCGAAGCAGGTCGACGTGCGGGTGACCGCGCGGGAGGACCGCCCCGCGGCTGCGCCCCGCTTCGTGCTCGTGCAGGCGCTCGCGAAGGGCGACCGCGACGAGCTCGCCGTGCAGGCGGCGACCGAACTCGGTGTCGATGCGATCGTGCCATGGCAGGCGGCGCGCAGCGTCTCGCGATGGGATGCCAAGGCCGACAAGGGCGTCGCCCGCTGGCGCACCATCGTCCGCGAGGCGGCGAAACAGGCGCACCGCGCGTGGATCCCCGAGGTCGAGGGGGTGGCCCGCACGGCCGACCTCGTCGCCCTCTCGGGCACCGCGCTCGTCCTGGTGCTCGAGCCGTCGGCATCCGATCGCCTCACCGTCGTCGCCGACGAGGCGGTCGATGGGCGCGACGTGGTGCTCTTGGTGGGCCCGGAGGGTGGGATCGCTCCGGAGGAGCTCTCCGCCCTCGAGTCCGCCGGCGCGCGGCTCGTGCGCCTCGGCGACACGGTGCTGCGCACTTCGACCGCCGGGGCGGCGGCGATCTCGGTGCTCTCGGCTGCGCACGGCCGCTGGTGACACCCGGCCCCGAACCCGGAACCCACCACGCGCCGCACCCCACCAGGCCTGGGTGTCGGAGGCCGTCACTAGACTGGATGCCATGAGCGAACCGTCGATCTTCACGCGCATCCTGCGGGGCGAGATCCCCGCCGAGATCGTGGCGGAGACCGAGAACGCCTTCGCGATCCGCGACATCGCGCCGCAGGCACCGGTACACCTGCTCGTCATCCCCAAGACGGCGCAGTACCGCGATGTCGTCGAACTCGCCGCGGGCGACCCGGATCTGCTCGCAGAGGTCGTCGGTCTCGCCGACTCCGTCGCCGCGGAGCACTCCGACGGCGATTTCCGTCTCATCTTCAACACCGGCGAGGGCGCCGGTCAGACGGTCTTCCACGTGCACGCCCACGTCCTCGCGGGCGGCCTGAACGAAAAGAGCCTGGGTGGCTGATTCCCCCGAAGACAACGTCTCCGACCGCATCGAGGTCGACGGCGTGGCGATGGTGCAACTGCTCGGCCCGCAGGATCGCCTTCTGCGCGTCGTCGAGAAAGAACACCCCGACGTCGACGTGCACGTGCGGAGCAACGAGATCACGCTGTCGGGTGCGCCGGCCGCGGTGCGCGCCGCACGCGGGCTCGTCGACGAGCTGCTCTCGATGACCCGCTCCGGCCAGGGCCTCGACCCGTCCGACGTATCGAGCTCGAACCGCATGCTGCGCTCCGACGGAGGTCCGCGCCCCTCCGAGGTCATGGGCGAGGCGATCCTGTCCTCGCGCGGCAAGGTCATCCGCCCGAAGACCGCGGGCCAGAAAGAGTACGTCGACGCGATCGACGAGAACACGATCGTCTTCGGCATCGGTCCCGCCGGTACCGGCAAGACGTACCTCGCCATGGCGAAGGCCGTGCAGGCGCTGCAGCGCAAAGAGGTCAACCGCATCATCCTCACGCGTCCCGCCGTCGAGGCGGGGGAGCGGCTCGGATTCCTCCCGGGAACCCTCACCGACAAGATCGATCCGTATCTGCGACCGCTCTACGACGCGCTCAACGAGATGATGGACCCCGACATCGTCCCGAAGCTCATGGCCACGGGCACCATCGAGGTCGCCCCGCTGGCCTACATGCGCGGGCGCACGTTGAACGACTCGTTCGTCGTGCTCGACGAGGCGCAGAACACGACGCCCGAGCAGATGAAGATGTTCCTCACGCGTCTCGGTTTCGGAACCCGCATGGTCGTGACCGGCGACATCACCCAGGTCGACCTGCCCCAGGGTGCTTCGGGACTCCGCCTGGTCACGCGCGTCCTCGACGACATCGACGACATCCACTTCTCGCGCCTCACCAGCGCCGACGTCGTGCGCCACAACCTGGTCGGCCGCATCGTCGACGCCTACAGCGAGTACGACGAGAAGCGCCTGGCTCAGCGTCGCGAGCGCGACGAGGCCAGCGAGTTCGCCACCCGTGCGGAGCGACGCGGCCCCGGTGCCGCCGGCCCCCGCGATCACCTCCCGAGACGAAACCGCTCATGACGATCGAGATCAACAACGAGTCCGACCACCAGGTCGACGAGCAGGTGCTGCTGCGCCTGATGGAGTACAACCTGGCCGAGCTGCACGTCAGCGCCGATGCCGACGTGGCGATCGTGCTCGTCGACGAGGGCGCCATGGAGTCCCTCCACGTGCAGTGGATGGACGAGCCCGGCCCCACCGACGTGCTGAGCTTCCCCATGGACGAACTGCGTCCGGGATCCGAAGACGCGCCGACCCCCGCGGGGCTCCTCGGCGACATCGTCCTGTGCCCGGCGGTCGCCGAGACCCAGGCGGTCGCTGCCCGCCACTCGACGCAAGACGAGCTGATCCTCCTCACCACGCACGGGCTGCTGCACCTCCTCGGTTTCGACCACGCCGAACCCGACGAGGAGCGCGAGATGTTCGGACTGCAGCGCGAGCTCATCACGGGTTTCCAGGCCGTCGAGCGCCACCGTCGCGCATGACCGAGGCGCTGCTCCTCGTCGCCGCCTTCCTGCTCGTCGCCTTCGGCGGCTTGATGGCGGCGTTCGAGGCGGCCATGGGGGTGACGTCCCGCACCGATCTGCTCGAGCTCGGCGTCTCCGGACGCCACGCGCGGGCGCTCCGGCGCATCGCCGACGACACCAGCGCCCACGTCACGGCCGTGTCGTTCATCCGCGTCCTCGCCGAGACGACCGCCGCGGTTCTCGTGGCCGCCGCGTTCATGCTGATCTTCGACGACATCTGGCTCGCCGTGATCGCCGCCGCTGTGCTGATGACCGGCATCTCGTTCGTGGCCGTCGGCGCGAGCCCCCGGTCAGTAGGCCGTCAGCACGCCCGGGGGCTCCTGACCGGTGGTGCTCCCGTCGTCCGCGGGATGCGCATCCTGCTGGGACCGCTCGCGCACGGCCTGGTGGCCGTCGGGAATCGCGTCACACCCGGCATCTCGCATTCGACGTCGTTCGCGTCGGAGGAGCAGCTGCTCAGCATCATCGACGAGGCGGCGGAGAACGAACTCATCGAGGAGGACGACCGCGAGCTCATCCACTCCGTCTTCGATTTCACCGATCGCTACGTGCGCGAGGTGATGGTCCCGCGTACCGACATGGTCAGCGTGGATGCCGCGGCCACCTCCCGCGAAGCGCTGTCGCTGTTCCTCGAGAAGGGTGTCTCGCGCGTACCTCTGGCCGATGACGAGGCCGACGACGTCGTCGGCATGCTCTACCTGAAAGACCTCGTGCAGTACGGCTTCCGCGACGAGGCCGGCTGGCGCGACGCGCCCATCCGTCGGATCGCCCGACCGGCGGTCTTCGTCCCCGAATCGATGAAGGCCGAGACGCTGCTGCAGCAGATGAAGCGGGATGCCGTCCACGTGTGCCTCGTCGTCGACGAGTACGGCGGTGTCGCGGGCCTGGTCACGATGGAAGACCTCATCGAGGAGCTCGTCGGCGAGATCGCCGACGAGTACGACGCCCCCTCCACCGAGGTGGTCGAGCTGGGCGACGGGCGCTATCGCGTCAACGCCCGTCTCGGGCTCGACGAGGTCGGCGACCTGTTCGGTCTCGAACTCGACGACGACGACGTCGACTCGGTCGGCGGGCTGCTGGGCAAGGCCCTCGGCCGCATCCCGCAGCCGGGCGCCACCGCCGAACACTCCGGTCTCGTCCTCACCGGTGGCGCGTCGCGCGGCCGCAATCGGGGAATCGCCACGGTCATCGTGGAGCGTGCCGAGATCCCCACAGACGAAGACGCCGAGGCCGACGCCTCCGCGCGCGAGAGGAACGACAGATGAGCGACACCCGATCCGGTTTCGTGACCTTCGTGGGCCGGCCGAACGTCGGCAAGTCCACGCTGACCAACGCCCTCGTCGGCGAGAAGGTCGCCATCACGAGCGAGAAGCCGCAGACCACGCGACGCGCCATCCGCGGCATCGTGAACCGCCCCGGCGGCCAGCTGGTCGTGGTCGACACCCCCGGCATCCATCGCCCTCGCACCCTGCTGGGGCAGCGCCTCAACGACCTGGTGGAGCAGGTCCTGGGCGACGTCGATGTGATCGCGTTCTGCGCGCCCGCGACCGAGAAGGTCGGGCCCGGCGATCGCCGCATCGCGGAATCGCTCTCGGGCTACCCCCGGGCGAAGAAGGTCGCGCTGGTGACCAAGACCGACGCTGCGTCGCGCGATCAGATCACCGAGCGGCTCCTCGAGGTCGATGCGTTGCGCGAGGACTGGGATGCCGTCATCCCGCTGTCCGCCGTCACGAACGACCAGCTCGACGTGCTGTGCGACGAGCTGTTGGCGCTCATGCCGGTGGGTCCTGCGCTGTACGCCGACGGGGTCGTCACCGACGAGACCATCGAGGATCGCATCGCGGAGATCATCCGCGAGGCGGCTCTGCACGGCGTGCGCGACGAGCTGCCGCACTCGATCGCCGTTACCATCGACGACGTCGCCCCGCGCGAAGACAGCGACCTGACCGACGTCTGGGCGAACATCGTCGTCGAGCGCGACAGCCAGAAGGCGATCATCATCGGCCGCAAGGGTTCTCGCCTCGCCGACGTCGGTGCCCGTGCGCGCGCCGGCATCGAACCCCTCGTCGGCGGACGGGTCTATCTCTCGCTGCACGTCCGCGTGGCCAAGGAATGGCAGCGCGACCCGAAGCAGCTCGGACGCCTCGGCTTCTGACCCCGAACGCGAACCCCGACGGGCGAGCACGACGAAAGGCGTGACCATGGCGATGAGGTGGACGGCCCCCGCTCCGGGCCCGATCGAGACGTGGAGCTTCGACGAGGTCGGCATCCCCGCCCCGGGTCCCGGCGAGGTCACGGTGCGCATCCGTGCGGCGGGCATCAACCCCGCGGATGCCAAGCACGTCGCCACCGCGCGTCCCGGGGCCGCGTTCCCGGTGGCGATCGGCTACGAGTTGTCGGGCGAGGTGACCGCGGTCGGCCCCGACGCCGTCGGCGGATCGGGCCCCCTGGCTGTGGGCGACGAGGTCGTCGCGTTCCGCGTGCAGGGCGCGTACGCCACCGAGCTCATCGTGCCTGCGCGCGACGTGTTCGCCAAGCCCGCGCCGCTCTCTCACCCCGAGGCCGCGAATCTGCTGCTGGCGGGGACCACCGCCGCCGAGATGATCCAGGTCACCCGGGTCGTCGAGGGTGAGACCGTGCTGCTGCACGCGGCCTCCGGCGCCGTCGGGATCAGCCTCCTCCAGCAGGCCCGTGAGCTCGGCGTGCGCGTCATCGGAACGGTGGGTCGGGATGCCGTGGACTCCGCGGAGCGTGTGCGACGATACGGCGGTATCGCGGTGGCGTATGGGGAGGGGCTTCGCGAGCGCGTCGAAGAAGCGGCAGGCGGCGCACGGATCGTCGCGGCGTGGGACGCCGCGGGCACCGACGAGGCGATCGACGTCTCTCTCGATCTCGTCGCCGAGCGCGACCGCATCGTCACCATCGTCAGCCCCGACCGCGCGAAGAACGACGGCTTCCTGTGGATCGCCGGAGCGCGGCCGGAGAGCGCCCGCTTCCGCGACATCGCTCGGTCCCGCGTGCTCGAGCTGGCGGCATCCGGTGTTCTCGAGGTGCCCGTCGCCCGCACCTACCCCCTCGCCGAGGCGATCGAGGCCGTGCGCTTCGTCATGACCGGTCACCCGGGCGGCAAGGTGGCGCTGCTGCCGTGAGCGCGTCGCCGTTCGTGCTCCCTCCGGCGCCCGAGACGCTCGACGTGCGGACGGAACGCCTGCGTCTGCGCCCGTTCGTCGAGACCGACCTCGACGCCATGGCCGCCTACCGCGGCGATGCCGAGGTGTGCCGCTTCCTGCCGTTCGATCCGCAGTCGCCCGAGGACATCCGCGGCCGCATCGGTCACTTGATCGGAAACACGAACCCTGAGGGCGAGCGCGGCGGCGTCATCCTCGTGATCGAGCGGGTGAGCGACGGGCCGGTGGTCGGCGACCTCGTCCTCTTCCACCTCGACCCGCAGGCGGGGTCTGCCGAGATCGGGTGGGTCGTGAGTCCCGCGGCATCCGGCCGAGGACTCGCGACCGAGGCTGTCCGTGCCCTCGTCGACACCGCCTTCCGGGTGTACGGGTTGCGCCGCCTGACGGCTCGGATCGACCCTGAGAACGTCCGTTCGGTGGCTTTGGCCGAACGCCTGGGCATGCGCCGGGAGGCGCACTTCGTCGAGAACGAGTGGTTCAAGGGGCGGTGGAGCGACGAGCTGCGGTTCGCCCTGCTCTCACGGGAATGGACGCCGGCGTCGTGAAACCCGCACGACGGCACTGCTACGATCGCAGGATGCGCTTCGGTGGCCTCCTTCTTCTTAGCTGCCGCGACGAGTCCTCGATCTAAGGGCCATCCTCGTCGCGGAGATCGTCGTCGGCCCCACCGAACGAATCTAAAGAAGCGACACATCATGAAGAACACCCAGAAGCCCACGTCCGCTCCGGTGCACAAGTACCGTCCGTTCCACGAGCAGATCCGGGTCGAACTGCCCGATCGTACGTGGCCGTCGAAGCGCATCGAGTCCGCTCCCCGCTGGTGTGCCGTCGACCTGCGCGACGGGAACCAGGCCCTCATCGATCCGATGAGCCCCGAGCGCAAGCGCGTGATGTTCGAGCTGCTCGTGAAGATGGGCTACAAGGAGATCGAGGTCGGCTTCCCGAGCGCCAGCCAGACCGACTTCGATTTCGTCCGTCAGCTCATCGACGACGGTCTCATCCCCGACGACGTGACGATCCAGGTGCTGACGCAGGCGCGCGAGCACCTCATCGCCCGCACGTACGAGGCGATCGCCGGCGCGAAGCAGGCCATCGTGCACCTGTACAACTCCACGAGCGTGCTGCAGCGCGAAGTGGTGTTCCGCACCGACCAGCAGGGAATCGTCGACATCGCCCTCGAGGGCGCGCGCCTGTGCAAGACGTACGAGGCGACGATCCCCGAGACCGAGGTCTTCTACGAGTACTCGCCCGAGAGCTACACGGGCACCGAGCTGGAGTTCGCGCTGCGCATCTGCAACGAGGTGCTCGAGGTCTTCCAGCCGACGCCCGAGCGCAAGGTGATCCTGAACCTGCCCGCCACCGTCGAGATGGCGACGCCCAACGTCTACGCCGACTCGATCGAGTGGATGTCGCGCCATCTGAACCACCGCGAGAACGTCATCCTGTCGCTCCACCCGCACAACGACCGCGGCACGGCCATCGCCGCGGCCGAGCTGGGCTACATGGCCGGGGCGGATCGCATCGAGGGATGCCTCTTCGGCAACGGCGAGCGCACCGGCAACGTCGACCTGGTCGCCCTGGGCGTCAACCTGCTGACGCAGGGCATCGACCCGCAGATCGATTTCAGCGACATCGACCAGGTCAAGCGCACGGTCGAGTACTGCAACCAGCTGCCCGTGCCCGAGCGCAGCCCGTGGGCCGGCGATCTGGTCTTCACCGCGTTCAGCGGATCGCATCAGGATGCCATCAAGAAGGGCTTCGAGGCCATGGAGGCCCGCGCGGCCTCCGAAGGCAGGAGCATCGACGACATCGAGTGGGCGGTTCCCTACCTGCCCATCGACCCCAAGGATCTGGGCCGCTCGTACGAGGCCGTCATCCGCGTCAACTCGCAGTCGGGTAAGGGCGGCGTCGCCTACCTGCTGAAGGCCGATCACGCGATCGATCTGCCCCGAAAGCTGCAGATCGAATTCTCGGGTGTCGTGCAGGCCCGCACCGATGCCGAGGGTGGCGAAGTGTCGAGCGCGCAGATCTGGGACATCTTCACCGACGAGTACCTGCCGTCGAAGAACGACGATCAGCGGTGGGGGCGGTTCGAGCTGCTGTCGACGCGCTCGTCGAGCGACATGTCGGGCGACGTGCACCTCGACGTGTCCCTGCGCGACGGCGACACCGTGCACCCCGCGTCGGCGGTCGGCAACGGTCCCGTGGCGGCGTTCCTCGAGATCGTCCGCGCGCAGGGGTTCGATGTGACCCTCTACGACTACGTCGAGCACGCCCTCAGCTCCGGGGGCGACGCGCAGGCGGCGGCGTACGTCGAGCTGCAGGTCGACGACCAGCGGCTGTGGGGCGTCGGCGTCGACGGCGACATCTCGACGGCCTCGCTCAAGGCGATCGTCTCGGGCGTCAACCGCGCGATCCGCACGCGTCAGGCCTCGGGCGCCCTGGCCGGCGTCTGATCCGACTCTCGAAGCGCCGTCATCCCCGCCCGGATGGCGGCGCTTCGGCGTGCGGGTGACGACGCCGCAACGACATCCATCGGGCGATCTCCGTGCCTCCGGGTCGTCGGCGCCGCATCCTCGCCCGAACGAGGGGATGCCAGGATGAGAGCGTGATCCGCGTCGACGCCCTCTACCGCTACCCCGTCAAGGGCTTCACACCCGAGAAGCGGGACACCCTCGTCATTCAGGACGACGGCCGCGTGCGGGGGGATCGCGCTCTGGTGTTCCGCTTCGCCGACGCCCTCGAGCCGGAGGACGCCACCTTCCCGAAGAGTCGCGGGCTCGCGCTCATGACCTTCCCGACCCTGGCGCGCGTGCGCCTGAGTTTCGACGACACGGCGCACACCCTGCGGCTCCGGGTCGACGATCTCGACGTCACCGCCGACCTCAGCGACGAGGGTCGTGCGCGGCTCAGCGAGACGGTCACGGCCTTTCTTCGCACCACGAGCGACGCGAAGCTGCTCGACGCCGAGGGCATCCTGCCCCTGGGACTGATCGGCGACGGGGTCACCGCCCGCTTCCAGGACCGGCCGCGCGGCTTCGTCTCGCTGCACGGCTCCGCCTCGGTCGACGACCTGGATGCCACGGTGCCCGCGCCCGTGGACGACCGCCGCTTCCGCTCCAACATCGTCGTCTCGGGCACTGCGCCGTGGGCGGAACTCACGTGGCAGGGCCGCGTGCGCATCGGTGAGGTGGTGTTCGACGTGCAGAAGCCCATCGAGCGGTGCGCCGCGATCACCGCCAACCCCGACACCGGCGTGCGCGACGCGCGGCTCCTCCGCGTGCTGACGACCGAGTTCGGTCAGGACGAGCCCACCCTCGGCATCCTCCTGCTGCCCACCGACGGCGGCGGAACGATCCGCGTCGGCGACGAGATCACCCTCCTCGACTGAGCCCCTGCGCGTCGCTTAGGGGATCCCGGCGCTCGGTTTGCCGCAGATCGTCGTCTCGGAGGGCTGAAACGGCAACGTCGGGCAATCGAACGGGCGAGAACGCGGCCTCAGCCCTCAAAGTCGGTGCGGATGATCGGGATGCCGGTGGTCTCGACAGCGACCTTGCGGCGGTAAAGCTTGCGCTGCTCCGGCAGCGACAGGTCGAACAGCACGGCCAGCACGCGGATGACGGTGGTGACAGCGACGCCGATGACGGCCGCGATCGGCAGGGGCACGCCGAAGGCGGCCGTCGTCGCGAGCACCGCGCACCCACCGCCGGCCGCGACGGCGTAGAGCGAGCCGACGTGCATGATCGCGACGGGAAGACCCATCAGCACGTCGCGCAGCACGCTGCCACCGGCTGCCGCGAGCACCCCGACGAAGATCGCGGGGACCTCCGGCATCCCGAGGGCGAGGGCCTTGGAGGTGCCGAACGCGCCGAAGAGGCCGATCACGACCGCATCGAGAAGGACGATCGCGCGGTTGAGACGCTGGAAGATGCCCGACAGCAGCATCCCCACGATCGAGGCGAGGGTGGCGGTGATGAGATACCAGTTGCTCTGCAGGGTGGCGGGCGTCAACCCGAGGAGCAGGTCGCGGATGAGACCGCCGCCCATCCCCAGCAGGATGCCGATGATCGCCACGCCCAGCAGGTCGAGGCGCCGCTGCCCCTGGAACCCGGAGGCGAACAGCGCGCCCTGCACGCCGCCGAGGGCGACGGCGGTGAGATCCGCCCACAGGGGGATGACGAAGGTCGGCGTGTCCACGGCATCCATTCTTCCGCCCGGGGAGCCGGTTCGCGGGGCGCGCCGCGCAGGCTCCTCACGGGCGCGCGGCACGATAATGGACTGTGCCCACCTACCGCGACGAGGTCGTGGTCCTGCGTACCCACAAGCTCGGGGAGGCGGACCGCATCCTCACCCTGCTCAGCCGCCGCAACGGCAAGATCCGGGCGGTCGCCAAGGGCGTGCGCCGCACCTCCTCGAAGTTCGGCTCGCGGCTCGAGCCGTTCATGGTCGCCGACGTGCAGCTGTCCAAGGGACGCAACCTCGACATCGTGCAGCAGGCGGAGTCGCTCGGTTCGTACGGCGCCGACATTGTGGCGAACTACGACGTCTACACCACCGCCAGCGCCATGGTCGAGACCGCCGACCGCCTCAACGAGGCGGAGGCGACCCCCCAGCAGTACCTGCTGCTGGTCGGCGGGCTCCGCTCCCTCGCCCGGGGCGAGCACCCCGAGCGGAGCGTCCTCGACTCGTATCTGCTGCGCGCGATGGCCCTGTCGGGCTGGGCGCCGGGGCTGACCGAGTGCGCCCGTTGCGGGACGGTCGGAGACCACGATTACTTCCTGCCGCAGCTCGGCGGCGTGACCTGCTCGACCTGCGCCCCGGCGGGCTCGCCGCGCGTCGCGCGCGACACGGTCGACATGCTCCGTGCGCTGATGGCGGGGGAGTGGGAGACCATCGACGCCGCCCCCGGTCGCACGACGGCGGCGGCCTCGGGTCTCGTCGCCGCCTACGCGCAGTTCCACCTGGAGCGCGGCATCCGCTCCCTCCCGCACCTGGAGTCGTATCGATGACACCGAAGCCGTTCACGCACCGCGACGCCGTGCCGTACCGCCCGCTCGACTGGACGGGGGAGTACCCCCCTGCCTACCCCAAGGGGGCCGTGCCCGAGCACGTCGCGATCGTGATGGACGGCAACGGGAGGTGGGCCAACCGGCAGGGGCTCACGCGCGTCGAGGGTCACCGGGCGGGGGAGGCGGCTCTCCTCGACGTCGTCGCCGGGGCGATCCAGGCCGGGGTGAAGCACCTGTCGGTCTACGCCTTCTCGACCGAGAACTGGTCGCGCTCGCCCGACGAGGTGCGCTTCCTCATGGGTTTCAATCGCGAGGTGCTGCACCGCCGTCGCGACCAGTTGAACGAATGGGGCGTCCGCATCCGCTGGTCGGGCCGTAAACCCCGTCTCTGGGGCTCGGTCATCAAAGAGCTTCAGCACGCCGAGCGGCTGACCGAGGGCAACTCCACCCTGACCCTGACGATGTGCGTCAATTACGGCGGGCGCGTCGAGATCGTGGATGCGGTGCGCCGCATCGGCGACGACATCGCCGCCGGAAAGCTCAAGCCTTCGGCCGTGACCGAGAAGCTCATCCGCAAGAACCTCTACCAGCCCGACATGCCCGACGTGGACCTGTTCGTCCGCTCGAGCGGCGAGCAGCGCACCTCCAACTTCCTGCTGTGGGAGTCGGCGTACGCCGAGATGGTGTTCCTCGACACGCTGTGGCCCGACTTCCGCCGGACCCACCTGTGGGACGCGATCGGGCACTACCAGTCGCGCGACCGCCGCTTCGGCGGGGCGGTCGACGCGCCGACGGCGTGACGGATGCCGCTCGCGGAATAGATCGATCGAGAACGGGGTTGCACGCGACATGACGGATGCCATCAAGATCGACGTGTGGAGTGACATCGCCTGCCCCTGGTGCTACATCGGCAAGCGGAATCTCGAGAACGGCTTGGCCGCCACGGCCGCCGACGACGACGCCCCGGTCGTCGAGATCGAGTACCACTCGTTCGAACTCTCACCCGACACCCCCGAGGACTTCGACGGGGGAGAGGTCGACTACCTCTCGCAGCACAAGGGAATCTCGCCCGAGTCTGCGCGCGAGATGCTCGACAGGGTCACCGGCGTCGCCGCCGATGCGGGGCTCACCTACCGCTTCGATCTGCTGAAGCACACCAACACCGTCAAGGCTCACGAGCTGCTGCACTTCGCGAAGGAGAACGGGCGCCAGCTCGAACTCGCCGAGATCCTCATGTCGGCGTACTTCCTCGAGGGCAGGCATGTCGGTCGCGATGACGACCTCGTGCAGCTCGCCGTCGAGGCGGGGCTCGACGAGGATGCCGCGCGCGAAGCGCTCGCGTCGCAGCGCTACCGTGCGGCGGTACGGGCCGACCAGGCTCAGGCGCAGCAGTTCGGCATCACGGGAGTTCCGTTCTTCGTCATCGACGGAAAATACGGTGTGAGCGGTGCGCAGCCCGTCGAGGCGTTCACGCAGATCGCCCGGCAGGTGTGGGGCGAGCGCCGCGAGGCATCGGTGCCCGCCGACGCCTGATCGCTCCTCCACAGCGGTGCCCGAGGCCGGTTCGACCGGCGCGGGCACCGCTGTCTCACGACGTCTGGGAGAATGAAACGATGACCACGGCAACGGCTCCGACGCGGACACTCCGCATCGGCAACATCGAGCTCGACGCTCCCGTCGTGCTGGCGCCCATGGCCGGCATCACGAACACCGCGTTCCGCCGGTTGTGCCGCGAGTACGGCGCCGGCCTGTACGTGAGCGAGATGATCACGACGCGTGCCCTCGTGGAGCGCAACGACACCACGATGCGGCTCATCCGTCACCACGAGTCCGAGACGCCGCGCTCCATCCAGCTGTACGGCGTCGACCCGGCCACCGTCGAAGCGGCCGTGCGCCTCATCGTCGACGAAGACCACGCCGACCACATCGACCTCAACTTCGGTTGTCCCGTGCCGAAGGTCACCCGCCGGGGCGGCGGTGCCGCACTGCCGTGGAAGACCTCGCTGTTCCGTGAGATCGTCGAGCGGGCCGTGCGTGCCGCGGGCAGCACACCGTTGACGATCAAGATGCGCAAGGGCATCGACGCCGATCACCTCACCTACCTCGAGGCCGGCCGCATCGCCGAGGGTGCCGGGGTGGCATCCATCGCGCTGCACGCGCGGACGGCGAGCGAGTTCTACTCCGGTCACGCCGACTGGTCGGCCATCACCAAGCTCAAAGAGACCGTGACGAGCGTGCCGGTGCTTGGCAACGGCGACATCTGGTCGGCCGACGACGCCGTCCGCATGATGGACGAGACCGGCTGCGACGGCGTCGTCGTCGGTCGCGGCTGCCTCGGCCGCCCGTGGTTGTTCGGCGATCTGGCCCGCGCTCTCGGGGGTCCCGGCGCCGCCCACGGCGAGCCCGTCGACGCCACCCTCGGGTTCGTCGCCCGGGCCTTCCGGCGCCACGCAGAGCTGCTGGTCGAGTTCTTCGACGACGAGGGCCGCGGATGCCGTGACATCCGCAAGCACGTCGCCTGGTACTTCAAGGGGTATCCCGTCGGCGGCGAGCTGCGGGCGAGTCTCGCGACCGCATCGACCCTCGACGAGTTCGACGACCTGCTCGCCACCATGGAGCTGGATGCTCCCTATCCGGGCGCGGCCGCCGAGGGTCAGCGCGGTCGTGCCGGCACGCCCAAGCGTCCGGCGCTCCCCGACGGCTGGCTCGCCTCGCGCGAGATCGGCGACGACGCCGGGCGCGCCCTGGCCGACGCCGAGCTGGACCACAGCGGTGGCTGAGGTCGCGGTGACAGCCACCCGCCCCCTCGGGTACGACGATGCGGACGCTGCCCGCTTCCACGTCGAGAAGCACCGCTCCCAACGTGACGACTTCGCTCGCGACCGTGCCCGCGTGCTGCACTCCGCGGCCCTTCGCCGACTCGCCGCCAAGACCCAGGTGCTCAGCCCCGCGAGCCCCGCCGACTTCGCCCGCAATCGCCTCACGCACTCGCTCGAGGTGGCTCAGGTAGGTCGAGAGCTCGCAACCGCGCTGCAACTGTCACCCGACGTCGTCGATACGGCGTGCCTGAGCCACGATCTCGGCCACCCGCCCTTCGGGCACAACGGGGAACGCGCGCTCAACGAGTGGGCGAAGGACATCGGGGGGTTCGAGGGCAACGCGCAGACGCTGCGCATCCTCACCCGGCTCGAGCCCAAGGTCTTCGGCGCCGACGGTGAGCCGTTCGGTCTCAACCTCACCCGGTCGAGCCTCGACGCCACGTGCAAATACCCGTGGACCGCCGACGAGCCCGTGCCCGACCCCGGCGGGCGCTTGAAGTTCGGCGTCTACCCCGACGACGAGCCCGTCTTTCACTGGATGCGAGGCGGAGCCCCCGCTCGCCAGCGCTGCATCGAGGCCGAGGTCATGGACCTCTCCGACGACATCGCCTACTCGGTGCACGACTTCGAGGACGCGGTCGTCAACCGCTACGTCGACCCGGCCCGCCTGGCATCCCGCGTCGGGCGCGAGGGTCTGCTCGACGCGATCCAGCGGTGGGTGGGCTACGACTTCGTCCGCGACGACCTCGACGCGGGGCTCGAACGCCTCATGGCCATGCCGGAGTGGATCCCGTCGTTCGACGGCACGAGACCGGCGTTGGCGCGGCTGAAGAACCTGACGTCCGATCTCATCGGCCGTTTCGCCCGAGCCGCCACGGCCGCCACGCGCGAGGCGTATCCCGCCGACGAGCTCACGCGCTACCGCGCGCACGTCATCGTCCCCGCCGAAGTCGAGGTCGAGATGGCGGTGCTCAAGGGCATCATCGGCGCCACGGTCGTCTCGATCGACGGTCGCAAGGTGCTGTACCGCGAGCAGCGCAACGTGCTCAAGCGCCTGGCATCCGCGATGTGGGAGAACCCCGGTGCGCTCGATGCGCTGCACGCACCCGACTTCGCCGCCGCCGCCGACGACACCGCCCGCCGCCGCGTGGTGGTCGACCAGGTGGCGAGCCTGACGGACCAGCTCGCGATCGCGTGGCACGGCCGACTCGTCGGCGAGGTGGATGCCGCAGAGCTCGGCGTGTGGGCACCCGGGCGACGCGAGCCGACGATCGTCGGCGGTGCCCGCTCCGCACGGGGGGCGGATGCCTGATGGCCCGCATCCGCCAGGCCGACGTCGATGAGGTGAAGGCGCGGGTCAACATCGCCGACGTGATCGGCGAACGCGTCGCCCTCAAGCCCGCGGGCGTCGGATCGATGAAGGGCCTCTGTCCCTTCCACGACGAGCGGTCGCCGAGCTTCAACGTGCGGCCCCAGGTCGGGTACTACCACTGCTTCGGGTGCGGCGAGTCGGGGGATGTCTACTCGTTTCTGCGCGCGTTGGACCACGTGTCGTTCACGGAGGCGGTGGAACGCATGGCCGCGCGGGTGGGGTACACCCTGAATTACGAAGACGGGGGAGCGGCCCCCGAGACCACCGGACGCTCACGGCTGTACGCGGCGAACGCGGCCGCGGCGGAGTACTTCCGCGCCCAGCTCATGACCCCCGAGGCCGAGATCGGTCGACGTTTCCTCGGCGACCGCGGGTTCGATGCGGGAGCGGCCGCCCACTTCGGCGTCGGGTACGCCCCGAAGGGATGGTCGAACCTCTTCGACCACCTGACGGCCCAGAAGTTCTCCCGCGACGAGCTCGAGAAGGCCGGGCTGGTGTCGACCAATCAGCGCGGGGGAGTCTACGACCGCTTCCGCGGGCGGCTGGTCTGGCCCATCCGCGACGTGACGGGCCAGGTGATCGGCTTCGGCGCCCGCAAGCTGTACGACGACGACCAGGGCCCGAAGTACCTGAACACCCCCGAGACGATGATCTACAAGAAGTCGCAGGTGCTCTACGGCCTCGATCTGGCCAAGCGCGACATCTCGCGATCGCACCGGGTGGTCGTGGTCGAGGGGTACACCGACGTCATGGCCTGCCATCTCGCGGGGGTCACCACGGCGATCGCCTCGTGCGGAACCGCTTTCGGCAGCGACCACATCACGGTTCTCCGGCGCGTCATGGGCGACGACAGTTCGTCGGGCGAGGTCGTCTTCACCTTCGACCCCGACGCCGCGGGACAGAAGGCGGCGCTGCGCGCCTTCGCCGACGAGAAGCGTTTCGCCGCGCAGACGTACGTCGCCGTAGCGCCGGGGGGACTCGACCCCTGCGATCTCCGCCTGCAGCGGGGGGACGGCGCCGTGCGCGCACTCATGGAGAACAAGAACCCGATGTTCGAGTTCGTCATCGATCAACGCCTCGCAGACTTCGACCTCGCCAGCGTGGAGGGGCGTGCGGGAGCTCTGCGGGCGGCCGCCCCCATCGTCGCCGACATCCGCGACCCCTCCCTTCGTCCCGGTTACGTCCGGGTGCTCGCCCGCCGCCTCGGCCTCGACATGCCCGAGGTCCAGGCCGCCGTCGAGCGGGCCGCGCGGGGTGCCGACCGTGCCGAGCAACGCGAGAACGCCCGGGTCGCCGAGCCCGCGCCCATCGCGGTGTCCGTCACGATGGCGTCGTTGCCGAACACGCGCGACGTCGCTCTCGAGCGGGGGGCGATGATGGCGTTCCTGCAGTACGGGCACCGCATCGAGCCCGACGTGTTCCTCCGCGCGCTGCAGCTGCCGTTCGGCCACCCCGCCCTGGAGGCCGTGCGCAGTTCGCTGGCATCCACCGACCTCTCGCAGCCCGGGTGGGCGGTCGCGGCCGTCGAGGCGGTGCGGGAGCCGTTCCGGTCGCTCGCCGCCGAGCTGTTGACCGCGGAGTTCCCCGCGCGCACCGAGGAGGGGGCGGTGGCCTCGGCGAACGATCTCGCGCGAGGTCTGCTCGTGCGTCAGCTGGAGCGGGAGAAGGACGACCTGCTCCGCGGCATCCAGCGCGTCCCGGCCGACTCCGAAGAGGGGCGACGTCTCCGACTGAGGCTGCGCGAATTGGATGCCGACCGGCAACGCCTGATCGCGTCGTAGCGCCGAGCCCGGGCGTGTACTGCGCACGCCCCGCCCGCGGAAGGGCGGCCTCGAGTCCGCACGGCTTGCCGAGACCGCACACCTCGGGCATTCATCTCGTGCGGTCTCGGCGAATGCGCGCGATCTGGAGGCTGACCGGGGTCTGGCGGCGGCGAAGGAGGGGGCGCGCCCGCGAGGCCGCCGGGTCGACGCGCCCGGGCGCGCCGTTGGCATCCCTCCCGCCGGTGGGCGAGGATGAAGGAATGCCCCGGACCCTCGACACCGACGTCGTCCTCCGCACGGATGACCTCTCCCTGGCCCGCAGCGGTGTGCGCGTCATCGACGGGATCACGTTCACGCTGCTGCCGGGACGGACCCTCGTCGTGCGCGGAGCCACGGGAGCGGGCAAGACCTCGCTCGTCTCGCTCCTCGCCGGCCATCCCGACGACGGGCTCGGCGTCGTCGGCGGCGATGCGCGCGTGCACGGGATCTCGGCGCGGCACCCGGGGCGGGCTCGTCGCGAATGGGTGTTCCACACCGGCTACCTGCCGCAGGGGGCGGGAGCGTCCCTCCCGTCGCGCCTGACCGTGCACGACGTCATCTCGGAGCCGATCACCAGCCGAGACCGCCGCGTCAACAGACGGGCTCTTGCGGTGCGCGTGGCGACCCTGCTCGACGAGATGGAATTGCCACTGGGGACCGCCCCGAAGTATCCCTACGAGCTCAGCGCGGGCATGCGACAGCGGGTCGCCCTCGCTCGCGCGCTCGTGCTCGAGCCGCGCCTGTTCGTCGCCGACGACCTGTACGCCAACCTCGACCTCGAGGTGCGCTCCGCCGCCCGCACGGCGATCACGCGCCGCCGCGACGAGCGCGACATGGCATCCCTCATCGTGACGAACGACGCCGACGCGCCTCGCGAACTGGATGCCGACGTGCTCGTGCTCCACGCCGGTCACGCCGTCGGCCTGGGCCGCGGCGGGGACGCTGTGCAGTGGACTCCCGACGGCACGCCCGAGCGACGTCTTTCGTCGCCCTGATTTTCTCGCCGCCCCCGCGTGCTGTTAGTATCGTGGGGTTGCCCACCGCAAGGCGGGCATGATCCTCGGTAGCTCAATTGGCAGAGCAATCGGCTGTTAACCGATAGGTTCTTGGTTCGAGTCCAAGCCGGGGAGCCAACGAAAGGCCCGCCTCATCCGAGGCGGGCCTTCGTCATTCTGCGCCGGCGCCGGCTACTTCTTGCCCGGGCCCTTCTCGCCGCGCCCCTTGCTGTCCCCCGACTTCCCGGGGGAGTCCGGTCGCCCGGTCCCCTCCGGGCCGCCGCGACCCGCTCCGGTCGCCGATCCATCCGCCGCCCCGCCGGGGACCGGGCCACCGCCCGCGACCGCACCGGGCACCGTCCCCGCGGGGATCGCCGGCGCAGTCTCCCCGCCCGCCCGCGCGTCATCCGACACGAGGGTGGTCTGCTCGACGGTCACCGGCGACTCCACGGGCGTGACCGGCTCCTCGGTCGGCTCCGTCACGGCCGCATCGTCGGGGGTGGTCTGCGAGACCGGTGCCGCGGTGTCGAGCGGCGTGTCCCTGGTGTTCCCCGTCGCCGACGTGGCCGCGGGCCCGGGAGTCGCCTCCGGTACCGGGGTACGGTCCGAGGTCGCGCCCCCGGCGGCGCCGAGTGAGAAGGCCGCCAGGTGTCCGCCCACGATGACCGCGGCGCAGACGCTGGCGGTCGCCCATGCCCATCCCCGGCGCCACGACCGACGGCGGGTATCGCGGCGCGAGGTCGCGGCATCCCTGGGGCCCCCGCCTCCCGGACGTGCGGGGACGATTGCGGCGCCGCCCGGCTCGGACGCGGCGACGCCGCTCATGTCCCCGCCGGAGGTCGACGGCGAAAGCGCGTCGTGGGGCATCGCCGTCGGCGCGGTGATCAGGGTGGTCGGAAGCATCCATGCCGCCGGTGGGGCCGCGGCATCCGGAACGACGCCGTGCTCCTCTGCGGCGAGCTCCGACGCGCGGGCGGCCACCCCCGCGGCGGTGGGACGCATGTTCGCGTCGGCCGCCGTCATCGCTTCCAGGAGCGCACGCCACCGCGGGCTCAGAGAGCCCGGCACCTCGGGTTGGCGGGCCAGGCGCGCGAGCAGGGTCTCTTGCAGCGAACCGGTCCCGAACGGATGCAGCCGTGTGAGCGCCTCGATGGCCAGCAGGCCCAGCGCGTAGATGTCGGACGCGGACTGTGGCGTCTCGCCCCGCACCTGCTCCGGCGCGAGGTAGGCGGCGGTGCCGATCACGGTGCCGGGGGTGGTCAACCGGGTCGCGTCCAGGAGGTGGGCGACGCCGAAATCGGCGAGAACGGCCTCCGACTCTCGTGCCGCCCCGTGCAGTGGTCGCAGAAGGACGTTCGACGGCTTGACATCGCGGTGCACGATACCCGCGTCGTGGACGACGGCGAGAGCTGCGGCGAGATCGCCCAGGATGCCGGCGAGTTCGACCGCGGGGATCGCCCCCTGTTCGATCCGGCGCTGCAGCGAGGGCCCGGTCACCAACTCCATGACGAGGTAGACGTGATCCTCGCCGATGAGCCGGGCGTCGTAGAGGGTGACGAGAGAGGGGTGGTCGAGGGCGGCGAGCGCCCGCGCCTCCGACATCCGACGCAGCGGTTCGGGTTCGGCCGTACCGTCCGCGTGGAAGATCTTGATCGCGACATCACGGGCGAGCACCTCGTCTCGCGCGCGGAAGACCCTTCCCATCCCGCCGGCGCCGATGCGCTCGCGGAGGATGTAGCGCCCACCGAGGATGTCGCCCGTATGAGGCATCGAGAGATCGGGGGCGTGACTCATCGGATCCTTCGCGGAGGGCTGCTGCGGGAGCGGCGCGGGGTCGCCGTCTGAACGCACGTTAGGCGCGCGGGAGCGGTTCCGCCGAGGGCTGGCGGTCGTCGGGGCCAGCGCGCATAATGACGCGCTCGAGAGCTCCTCCGCACGAATGGTTCCTCGGCAACCCGGTCGGTAAGACGGTCGATCACTGCGAGGGTGGTCATGTGATCCCCGACCCGCACCGGTACGACCTCGATGCCCTCCGCGCTCGCCTGATCGATGAACGCGGCGGAGAGGTGGACAACAGCATCCCTCAGCTCGCCGACGCCGATCCCGAACTCTTCGCGGTCGCGCTCGTCCTCCCCGACGGCGCCGCCCGTGTGACGGCGGACACCGACGTCGTCTTCAGCATCCAGTCAGCGGTCAAGCCGTTCCTGTTCGCCTTGGCGCTGGTCGACACCGAGGGCGAGGCGCTCGACCGTGTCGGTATCGAACCGACGGGCGAATCATTCGATGCGATCAAGCTCGAGAGCGGCACGGGCCGGCCACCCAATCCCATGGTCAACGCGGGAGCCCTCCTCACGGCATCCCTCGTGCGCGGTTCTGATGCCGCCGCTCGCGACGCCCGCATCGCCGAGGGCCTCGCCGCGTTCGCCGGGCACGACCTCGCGGTCGACGAGGACGTCGCGCACAACGAGCACCTGCTCGGCGACCGCAATCACGCCCTCGCGCACCTCATGCGCGCCGAGGGCACCATGAAGGTCAGCGCGGATGACGCCGTCGCCGTCTATGCGCGGGCCTGCGCGACCCTGGTGGATGCCGAGACCCTCGCCGTCATGGGCGCCACGCTCGCGTGCGGCGGCGTGAATCCGCGCACGGGCCGACGCGTGGTGCCGGAGCACGTGGCCCGCGATGTGGTGTCGGTCATGGCGACGTGCGGGGTGTACGACGGCTCGGGGCGGTGGATGCGGGCGGTCGGCATCCCGGCGAAATCGAGCGTGTCGGGCGCGATCGTGCTCGCCGCGCCCGGGCGCCTCGGCGCGGCGGTGGTGAGCCCTCCCCTCGACGCCCAGGGCACCAGCGTCCGCGGTCGACGAGCGAGCGAAGCGCTCAGCGACGACCTGCACCTGCACAGCTTCGTCGCGCGCTGACGAGCGTCGGAGACACCGCCGACCTTCGCCCGCATGGCGCTCTGCGCCCGGCGACGCACACCCTAGGGTGGGCACGTGGGGGCACGGGGGATCTACGTCGAGACGACCATTCGCGCGACGCTGGACGACGTCTGGAACGCCACCCAGGATCCCCGGCAGCACGTGCGGTGGGACGTGCGGTTCTCACGCATCACCCCCACGACGCGCACCGCCGACGGCTCCGCGCGCTTCGTCTACGAGCGGCGCACGCCGTTCCGCACCATTCGCGGCGACGGCATCAGCATCGGCGAGACCTCCCGCCCCGATGGCACGCGCACCTCGGCCCTGCGCTTCACCACCGACGACCGCCTCTCCCCCCTGCGCGACGGCCGCGGCTATTGGCGATACGAGCCCACCGCCGACGGCATCCGCTTCTGCACCGGCTACGACTACTCGCCCGGGTGGGGGCCGCTCGACGTGATCGTGCGGCCGCTCGTCGGCTGGGCCACCGCCTGGAGCTTCGACCGCCTGCGCCTCTCGTTGGAGACCGGACGGCCGCCCGAGACATGGTCGCTGCCGGGCGTCGTGATGTTCTGGCGGGGGGAACGGCCGCGAGCGCGCCGGTGCCGACGCACGCCGCCGCACCGGCGCCGAGCTCTCGACGACGCCCCGACGACCCTCGCCGCCCTCGCCGCACCGGGAGGCGTCGAATGACCTCGATCTTCTCCGACGTCCTCGGCGCCGATTTCCACCGCCTGCACCCGATGATGCAGCGTCGCTTCGGCGTCGGTCTCGACACGGCAGAGGCATGCGTGGGCAGGGGCGTGATGACCGAGATCCGGCGGGGGCCGTGGTGGACGGTCCCGTTCCTGCAGATCGGTCGGTTGCGCAACATCCTCGTGCCCGCCACCGGTGAGAACGTCCCGTTCACTATCTGGAACAGCCCCTATCGCGATCCCTACGGTCGCGAGACGGTCACGTTCGTGCGGGAGTACGCCGTCGGCGGTCGTCCCGCCCGGTTCGACGCGACCATGATCCGGCACGACGGGCGCATCGTCGACTACCTCGGCACCCACCAGCACCTCGCCGTCGACCTCGACCTCCGGGTCGACGACGAGGGCGCGCTCCTGCTCCGGTCGGGGGCGCAACGCTTCTACGAGGGGCCTGTCGGCTTCCGCTTCCCCCTGCTCTTCAGCGGACGCGCGACGTTGCGCGAACGCTTCGACGACACCGACGGGCGCTTCCACGTCGACATGCGCGTCGACAACGAGCGGTTCGGCTTCCTCTTCGGCTATCGCGGCAGTTTCACCTGCGAATGGATGCCGGCCTCCGGCGCACCCGTCCACATCATCCCGCGCCGCCACGAAGCGCGTGTCTAGCCCGCCCTGATCGCGCGGCCGTCCGGCGGTGAGGAGAACGTCGACGCTCCACCGCCCTGGGTGTGAGAGCATCGGCGCATGCATCCCGTCGCGCGCCGCCGCGCCTCGCGAACCGTCACCGTGGGCGTCGTCGCCGCTCTCGCCGCCACCCTCACGGGGTGCGGGCAGGGCGCGAACGTCTCCGAGGACTACGCCCAGATCTGCCGCGACAACGCGACCGAGAAGCGCCTCCCCGACGACGACTGCAACAACCACGGCGGCAGCGCCGGGTGGTACTACTACGCCCTCGGATCGAGCAATCGGACGGTCCCCGCGGTCGGTCAGACCGCCACCGGCGGCACCGACACGCTGCCCTCGGGCAAGACCGCCGCGCGAGGGATCTCCAGCGACGGCGCGAGCGTCTCGCGCGGAGGCTTCGGCGGCTCCGGTTCCGAGGGGGGCTACGGCAGCTGATGCGTCGGATCGAACTCGACCCGCGCCCCGACTGGGAGCGCACGATCAAGCAGTCCGGCCTCATCTACTCGCACTCCGTCCGCGACGACGGAACCGAGGTCGAGTATTGGAACGACGGCGCCGCCTACGTCTTCACGCTCCCCGAGGTGGAGCAGCTCGAGAAGCAGACCGAAGAGCTGCACCGCATGAGCCGCGAGGCCGCGCGCTATCTGGCATCCGGAGAGCTCGGTCATCTGGGGCTCGACCCGAAGGCGTTCGAGTTGGCGCAATGGTCGCTCGAGCAGGACGAACCCGACGTCTACGCGCGCTTCGACCTCGCCTACGCCGGCGACGGCAGCCCCGCGAAGATGCTCGAGTACAACGCCGACACCCCGACGGGCCTCATCGAGGCCTCGGTCACCCAGTGGTTCTGGCTGCAGGATCGGCTGAAGACCGGCGCCGTCGCCGCCGACACCGACCAGTGGAACGGCCTGCACGAAGCCCTCGTCGAACGCTGGAGGGTCCTCCTGCACCGATCGCTCAGCGAGGGTGAGGGCGGGCGCCTCTTCGTCGCGCACTCGGATGCCGACATCTACGGCGAGGACTGGGACACCGTCGCCTACATGCGCGATCTCGCGGGCGAAGCCGGGTGGGAGCACACCGGCATCGAGATGAAGGACATCGGCTGGCACCACGGCGCCCGCCAGTTCGTCGGAGTTCCGGAACCCTGGGGGTCGTCCCGCAGCATCGCCGCCCTCCCCGGCGATGAACCGGGCACGCAGTACCCCGTCATCCGCAACATCTTCAAGCTCTACCCCTGGGAGGACCTCGTCTCGGGTGAGGACCGCGTGGTGGGGGATCAGGAGTTCGGTGCGCTCCTCATCGCCGGCCGCGGCCTGTTCGGACGCTGGTACGAGCCGGCGTGGAAGATGTTCCTCTCCAACAAGCTGCTGCTCGTGGCCCTCTGGCGCCTGTTCCCCGGCCACCCCAACCTGCTGCCCGCCTACGCCGACGGACCCAACGGCCTCATCGACTACGTCGTCAAACCCGTCTTCGGCCGCGAGGGCGACGGCATCCACGTCCACCGCGCCGACGGCACGGTCACCTCCAACGGCAAGGAGTATCGCCGCGAGGGGGCGGGAAGGGAACGGGTCTGGCAGCAGTACCACGAGCTGCCCGACTTCCGCGGCTCGCGGGGGAGCAACCATCCGGTGCTCGGCTCGTGGGTCGTGAACGAAGAGGCCTACGGCGTCGGCATCCGTGAATCCGACGGCCCGATCACCGACTACTACTGCCGGTTCGTCCCGAACATCATCGAGGCCTGACCACCGGATGCCGGAGCGGCGCCGCCCCCACCGCGCATTCAGCGCCGGCCGGCCGAGCCCTCAGGCGGTGCGCCCGAGCCCGGAGGCCGCAGCGCGAGTTCAGGCGTCGATGTCGTCGACGCCCGGCATCCACGACACCCCGGGCCTGCCCCACTTGCGCTTCTTGGCGATCTTGGCCACCACGCGACTGTCTTCCTCGTCGAGACGGTCGACGTAGAGGATGCCGTCGAGGTGATCGAACTCGTGCTGGAGGATGCGCGCCCGCCAGCCCGTGACCTCGACCCGCACAGAGTGCCCGTCGAGGTCGGTGCCGGTCAGCAGCGCCGCCTCCGAACGACGCAGCGGGAAGCGCTCACCGGGGAACGACAGGCAGCCCTCGCTCTCGTCGTCGGGATCGGGGTAGCCGGGCTCGAGCGGACGGATCCACAACTCCGGGTTGATCACGACGCCCCGCCAGGGCTGACCCTCGTCGTCCTCGTAGGTGTACGTGAAGATCCGCAGGCCCACGCCCACCTGGGGGGCGGCGAGACCGACGCCGGGTGCGGCATCCATGGTCTCGAACATGTCGGCGACGAGCTGACGCACCTCATCGGTGATCTCGTCGACGCGGGCGGCGGGTGCGTGCAGCACGGGGTCGCCCATGATGCGAATCGGGAGTACGGCCACGCCTCCAGCCTAACCAGCGGAGGGGCGGCTACTGTCGAGGGGTGATCCCGCTCGATGCCACCCTCAGCGACGGAATCGACCAACTCGTCGGCGTCTTCCGCGACCCGCGCATCCTCCTCGGCATCCCGCTGGCCCTGCTCGGCGCGGTGTTCATGTCGTTCGGTGCGCAGTACCAGCACCGTGGTGTGCAGAAGGTCGAGCGCCTCTCGGGAGGCAAGACCACCGGCGGCCTCTCGCGGTCGCAGCTGACCTCGCTGCTGACGCGGCCGTCGTGGGTCGCGGGCACGGTCATGCTGGGCCTCGCGATCGTCTGCCAGTTGGCGGCGCTGTCGGTGGCGCCGCTGATCCTCGTGCAGCCGCTCGGGGCGATCGCGCTCGTCATCACCACCGTGCTCAATGCCCGCGTGTCGCGTCACAAGCCGACCCGTCAGTCGCTGATCGCGATCGCCCTGTGCGTCGGCGGCATCCTCGTCTTCGTCACGATCGCGGCGTTCTTCGCCACCGAGCAGGTCATCACCGAACGCGAACTGCTGATCATCCTCGGCATCCTGGCCGTGGTCGTGATCGTGTTCGGCGTCTTCTGGATGCTGGTGCGCCGCCGCGCGCAGGCGCTGTTCTACATCATGGCCGCGGGCGTCATCTACGGCTTCGTCGCCACCCTCGCCAAGGTCGTCATCAGCCGCGCGCAGGCGGGGAACTTCGAGTGGCTGACGCTGCTGTGCCTCGTGGCGCTGCTCGCCGCCGTGGCCATGGGCGCGTACTTCGTGCAGACCGCGTATTCGGTCGGCCCCCCCGACCTGGTGATCGCCGGCCTGACCGTCATCGACCCGATCGTGGCCGTCCTGATCGGTCTGCTCGTGCTCGGCGAGGCCTCGACCGCCCCCGCGTGGGCGTTGATCGGCTTCGCCGTCGCCGGCGCGGTCGCCACGTGGGGCGTCATCCAGCTGACGAAGCACCACCCGCAGATCACCGCCGACGGCAGACCGAAGAAGCCGCGGGTGCACTGACGCCGGGTCCGTGGGGTTTCGCGTCGCGGGCCGTCGGGCAGTTGTCGCCGAGATGACCTGCGATGCGCGAGATCACCTCTTCTTGCGCGCATCAGTGGGTCATCTCGCCAAGGGCGGGTCATTTCGCGGATGCCGTGACGCCAGCGGCGACGGGCGCCGCGGCACGGGCGGCGTCGCGGGACGGATGCCGGTAGGCTCGTCGTCGCTGGGGGCGGTGGCCAAGCTGGTCAAGGCAGCGGGCTCATAACCCGACGATCGTGGGTTCAAGTCCCACCCGCCCTACGAGAGCCCGCGACGACGCGGCAGGAGTGCGCACCGACGCGGTGCCGACGATGCTCCTCACCGCACGGCGGGAATGCGTCGAACAGGGGCTCAGCGTGCCGAAGCGACGCCGGTGATCGCGGCCTCGTAGACCTCGATCACCGGGTCGATCCGCTGCGCGACCTCAGGGCGTGCCCGGATCATGGCCGCGCTCGCGGCGGTGATCGACTCGGGTTCCCTCAGAAGGCGCGCCACGAGCGCGGTGATGCCCGCGGCATCCGGCGTGTCGGTGAGGAAGCCACCGCCCGGCGGGACGACCTCGCTGAGATCGGGGTCGCAGTAGAGCACGGGAAGACCGGATGCCGCAGCTTCCAGCATCACCATCGGTTGGTTGTCGAAGTCGTACGAGCTCGACACCAGAAGGTGGCTCGCCCGCATGGCGTCGAGCACCTCCTGCTGCGACACCGACCCTTGCAGGACCAGGGGGGTGCCCATCCGCTCGATCGAGCGTCGCGAGAGGCCGTCGCCGTAGACGTCCACCGACACGTCACCGGTGAAGGACCGCGCCGCGTCGGCGATCACCGCGGGACGCTTCTCCGGCGACAGGCGTCCGACCCAGATCAGCCGCAGGGTCTCACCGGGGGCGAGCCGACGCACGATGGGCGCGCCGATACGGTCGAGCACACTCTGCTCGAGCCCGTTCGGCACGACGGAGACCGGCGTCTGCACTCCCTGATCTGCGAGTTTGCGTGCGAAGTGCGTCGACGGGACGATCACTCGATCGCTCGCGCGGGACTGGGCGAGCATGAGTCGCCACATGCGTCTCGCCGGCAGGGTCGCCGTGTAGGGCGAGTCTCTGCGGACGCGCAGGCCGCGATGGCTGATGTGACGGGCGTGCAGGGATGCCAGAAAGGGGACGGTGACGGCGGGAAGGGGAAGCACGCTCGTCGTGTACACGTCCACGCGGCCGTGCATGGTGTGGACGACCGGGATGCCCAGATCCCGAGCCGCTCGCACTCCCGCAAGAGCGGCGAACATCTCGGAATGCGTGTGCACCACGTCGATGCGCCGCTCGGCGAACTCCCGCCGGAGCAACGCCACTGCGTCCCGCGGCGGCCACGTGAACGGGTAGCCGTCGGGCTGGAACACCCGGGAGGTGGGCAACGCGACGATCGAGCGGTCGTCGCCGGCCTGGGCCAGCGGGCAGAACACCGTCACCTCGTGTCCGACTCGGGTGAGCGCCTCCCGGAGCGACTTGACCGCGGTCTGCACGCCGCCGAGCGTGGGCAGGTAGTAGTCGGTCACCAGGGCGATCCGCATATCCCGAATCCTAGGGGCCGACGGCCGTAGGATCGGCCGAATGGGGGCAGCAGCAGGGGTGGGTGCACCGGGCCCGGCGCGTCAAAGGGAGACGGCGCTGGTCACCGGCGCGAGCGGTTTCCTCGGAGGGTACGTCGTGCGGGAACTCCGCGCCCACGGCTACGAGGTGATCGCCTCGGGTCGGAACGCCGCCGCCCTGCCCGCGGGGGAGACCCTCGTCGGCGACCTGGACGATCTCGCTCGGGCCGACCTCGGCCGCACGGTGGATGTGGTCGTGCACTGCGCGGCCCTCTCCTCGCCGTGGGGCCGCTGGGCCGCGTTCGCGCACGCCAACGTCGTCGGTAGCGCGCGGGCGCTCGAGTTCGCCCGCCGCGCCGGCGCGCGGCGGCTCGTGCACATCTCCTCCCCGGGCATCTACGCCGCCCCCCGCGACCGGGTCGGCATCCGGGAGAGCGAGGTCGATCCGCGGCATCCGATGAACAACTACATCCGATCGAAGCTCGAGGCGGAGTCCCTGCTACAGGATGCGGCGGCGCAGGGCACGGGGCCGGAGATCGTCATCCTCCGTCCGCGCGGGATCATCGGTCGCGGCGACCCCAGCCTCGTCCCACGCATCCTTCGCGTGCGCGAGCGGTTCGGCATCCCGCTGATGCGCGGAGGACGGGGGCTCGTCGACCTGACCGCGGTGGAGAACGTCGCACTGGCGGTACGGCTCGCGGCCGAGGCGCCGGGGGTGCACGGCCAGGCGTTCAACATCACCAATGGGGATCCCCGCCCGTTCCGAGCCGTGCTCGAGCAGTTGCTCGCGGGCCTGGGTCTCGAGCCGCGATACCGGACGATACCGACCCCGGTCGCCTACGGGGTCGCGGCGCTCCTCGAGGCGGTGTGCGGGGTTCTCCCCGGGTACCCCGAGCCTCCCGTGACGCGGTACACCGTCACGACGATCGCCCACTCCCAGACCCTCGACATCTCGCGCGCACGCGACCTGCTCGGCTATCGGCCGGCGGTCTCGCTCGATCAGAGTCTCGCCGGATACGCGCATGTCTGAGCTCCTCTTCTTCGCCTGCGGGGAGACCTCGCACGAGATGAGCCGGTTGCTGCGCGGCGTTCGTCGGGAGCGGCGTGTCTTCCCGGCCGGTGCGTTCCTGTACCGCTCCGGTACACGGAGCGTGCTCTTCGACACCGGTTACGCGCCCGAACCGTGGCGAGCAGGACCCGGTGGCTGGGCGTACCGGAGGATGCTGCCGCCTCGCGTCGGGCCGGGCGACACGATCGCCGAGCAGCTCGACCCCGCTTCGGTCACGCACGTCGTCCTCTCGCACCTGCATCCCGACCACATCGGGGGCGTCCGCTTCTTCCCGAACGCCGCATTCGTCCTCAGCGACGGGGTGCGCCGCACCCTGGAACGACCGCGGCTTCGCGACGGGGTGCTGCGTCGCCTGTTGCCGACGTGGTTCGAGACGGCGACGGTGCTGCCATCGCCCGTGTTCGGGGCCGGCCCGCACGGACTGCGCACCGCCGACCTCTTCGGGGACGGGTCGTATCTGCTCGTCGATCTGCCGGGTCACGCCCATGGCCATCTCGGTGCCCTCATCGAAGACAGCGTGCTGCTCGCCGGGGACGCCGCCTGGGGGCGTGACCTGCTCGGCGAGGAGCGCCGCATCCGCGCCCTCCCGCGCCTGGTCGGTCACGACATGGACGAGCAGCGGAGAACCGCGCGGGGGCTCCTGGCCGCGGAGCGAGAGGGACTGCGACTCCTGTTCAGCCACGATCGTCAACCGACCGACAGGAATCTGCTGTGACCAGGAGGGGGACGAGGATGCCGCAGCACCGAGGGACCAGTCAGGGGCGCCCGGTCCGGCCGTGCCGGCTGGCGGGGTGGGGGACCTACCTCCCGGACCGGACTATCACGTTCGGAAGGCAGACGCGCCACCGCATCCCCGACGGCATGTCTCAGCTCGACATGCTGGCCGCAGCGGCCGAGCGCGCTCTGCAACGAGCCGGTCTGCGCCCCGACGACATCGACTGCGTCATCGCGGCCTGCGCGGCGGGCGTGCAGCCGATCCCCTGCACGGCGGCACTCGTGATGGAGCGCGTCGCCCCCCGTGCGCGCGCAGCCGCCTTCGACGTCAACTCGACGTGCACGAGCTTCATCACGGCGGTGGACATCGCCTCCCGGTACCTCGCCGCCGGCGACTACGAGCGCGTGCTGATCGTGTCAGGCGACGTCGGGTCCCGCTTCCTCGACACCGGTCAGCGCGAGAGCTTCGAGCTCTTCTCCGACGCCGCGGCCGCTGTGGTGCTGACGCGCGAGACAGGCGGGGAGAGCGCGCCCGGAGTTCTCGGCAGCCTGCAGCAGACGTGGCCCGCACACGCGCACGACACCGAGCTGCGCGGCGGACTATCGCTGCATCCGGCCCAGTCGTACGCCGACGGCGACCCGTCCGACTACCTCTTCGCGATGAACGGGCGGCGCGCGCTCCTCGGCATGCTGGCCGTGCTGCCCGATTTCTTCGCACGGTTCTTCGACCGTGTCGGTCTCGGTCTCGACGAGATCGACCTCGTCGTGCCGCACCAGGCGAGCGGGGCACTCGGCATCGCGATGCGCCGTATCGGCATCCCCCGAGATGCCTACATCGACCGCGTCGCGGAGTTCGGCAACATGGTGTCCTCGTCGGTGCCGTTCATGCTGGCGACCAGTCTGGACGAGCGGCGGATCGGCCCCGGTGACACCGTCGTGCTGTGCGGCACTGCGGCGGGCTTGACAGCGAACGCCCTCGCGCTCAGGCTCTGACGAGCCGGGGGCGACGATACGCCACGGCCGAGCGGGCGCCGGTCGCGCCGTGGCGGAGTCGATGTCCGTGGTCGCCGCTAATGTGCCTCCCGTGGCGGAGAGAGTGCAGGCCTGGTGGGCGCGACGGCAGTGGTCGAAGGGGCGCGACGTGCCGTACCCGGTGGGTAGCTATCGCGAGGAGTGGGCTGCGTACCCCGCCCTGATGCGTCAGTACCACCCCGACCTCAATGCAGGGATCGTCCTCAGCCAAGTGCCTCCCGCGGCCGATGTGCTGCTGCTCTGGCAGTGCGACGCGGGCCATCGCTTCGCCGCCACTCCGCAGGAGCAACGTCAGCGACCGGGACGGGAGCGCCGGCGCAGCGCCTGGTGCCCCGAGTGCAGCGAGCTCGCGAACCCGACGCGCCTGGTCGCTCTGCCGATGCGCGAGTCGGTGATCGTGCCCGCCGTCACCGAGAAGACGGTGCTCCGGCCCCGGCCACCTCGTCGCCCGTCGAGGCTGTGCGACAAGACGCCCCCGGTCGCCGTCGGCGAGGCATTCGTCTCGGCCTGCGCGCCGAGGCCCGCATCAGCCGCCGAGGACCGCGTCCGTGCCGACCTGCGCGATCGTCTGACGCTCACGGAGGGATTCAACGCCGTCCGCGTCGCCCGTCCCTTCTTCGACCACCTCGAGGTGTGGCCCGACTTCGTCTTCCCCGAGCTGCGGATCGCGGTCGAATACGACACGATCGGCCGTCACGGCCTCGAGCACGTCGGGCGCCGCGCAGACGCCGACCGCCGCAAGGACCGCGCGCTGCGCGGCGCCGGGTGGGAGGTGGTGCGCCTGCGGCTCAGCCGCCTCGAACCGCTCGGGCCGCACGATCTGTTGCTGACGGTCTGGAACGCGGCCGCTCTCGACCGACTCATCGACGCCTTCCGTGGCATCCGGGGTCCGCTGCTCGTCGACTCCCATCTCCGGTGATCCGGTTCGCGCCCCGAGCCCACCCGTTCTCAGGACCCGTGCGCCTCCTCCGACACCGGCTGCCACTCGCGCCACGTCTGTAGGCGCGACGCGTAGTCGCGCTCGGCGATGGCGAGGGGCGCCTTGCCGAAGAAGATGCGCAGCGGCGGGTTGTCGGCATCCACCACCTTGAGGATTGCGGAGCGCGTGGCCTCCGGCTTGCCCGGGTCGGCGGCCGAGGGCCTCTTCGACGCCGCCTCGCGCACGTCGGCGTAGGCCGCGATCTCCTCGCTCCGCTTCGCCGAGGGACCCGACCAATCGGTGGAGTATCCCCCCGGCTCGACGAGGGTCACGTGAATGCCGAAGCCGGCGACCTCTTGGGCGAGCGACTGCGACAACCCCTCGAGCGCCCACTTCGATGCGTGGTACACGCCGACGGAGGGGAAGGCACTGATCCCGCCGATGCTCGACACCTGGATGATGTGGCCCGACCCCTGCTCGCGCATGATCGGCAGCGCCGCCTGGGTCACCCACAGGGCGCCGAAGAAGTTCGTCTCCAGCTGCGCGCGGACCTCATCCTCGGTGAGCTCCTCGACCATGCCGAAGTGTCCGAAGCCGGCGTTGTTGATGACGATGTCGAGACGGCCGAACTTCTCGTGCGCCTTCTCGACCGCAGCGGTGTCGGCGGCGTGGTCGGTGACGTCCAGCTGCAGCGGCAGGAAGGTCTCGGGGTAGGCATCGACCAGCGCCTGCACGTCGTCGAGGTTGCGCGCGGTACCGGCGACGCTGTCGCCGCGCTCCAGGGCCGCTTCGGCCCACTCGCGGCCGAAGCCCTTGGATGCGCCGGTGATGAACCAGATCTTGCTCATGGGAGTCCTTGCGGGAGGGGGCGTGGGTGACGCGAGAGACGGTACGCCGCTCCGCCCGGCGTCGGTGACGGCTTGACACTCCGCGCGCCACCGATACATCGCACCGCTCTGCGCCGTTCCGGCCGGACGACGCACCGCCGCGCGCCCGAGTCCGGACGGCCCGCGCCCGAGGCGGTTCGGGGCGGACCCCGCCGTTCGAGGCGGTGCAAGCCCGCCCGACGCGGTTCGGGGCGGACCCCGCCGTTCGAGGCGGTGCAAGCCCGCCCCTACGCGCAGAAGTCGCCCCGACCCCCGAAGCTGCTCTTACGGCGCCGCGGCGTCCACCAACTCGCCCGGTCCGGGCAGGATCTCGCGCAGCAGGTCGTCGAGCGTCACGACGCCGACGAGTCGCTCGCCCTCGACCACCGTGGCGAGCTGCACACGCCCGCGGCGCATGCGCGCGAGCGCGTCGTACGCCGAGGCATCCTGCTCGAGGCGCAGAGGTTCCCGAGCGATGTCGAGCGCCGGGGTGGACGGGTCGACGGCCAGGGTGTCTCGCACGTGCGCCACCCGGGATGCCGCGCCCGACCCGACGAGGATGCGCAGGTGCGTCGACGAGGCGGCGACCGTCTGGACATCGGCGACCGTGGCATCCATCGGCACGGCGGTGGGGGAGCGGTCCGTGCGCACGATGTCGCCGACGGTCAGCGTGCCGAGGGCGATGGCCTGTGCGATCGGCTCGGAGTACTGCTGCTCGAGCGTGCCCGTCTGACGCGAGTGCGCGACGAGCTCGCGGATCGTGTCGGCATCCTGCCCACCGGCAGCGGCCTTGTCGACCGGTTCCACGCCCGACGCCTTCACCAGGCGGTTGGCGATGTGGTTGATCCACAGCAGGAACGGACGCAGCGGCCACGTGAGCGCTCGGGCCAGGATGCCGGTCGCCTTCGCCGCCGTCTCGGGGTGGGCGATCGCCCACGACTTCGGCGCCATCTCACCGATGACGAGGTGCAGGAACGTCACCACGATCAGCGCGAGCATGAACGCGATGATGTCGGCCAGCACGTAAGGCAGACCCCACATCTCGAACACGGGCGCCAGGGCGTAATCGATGGCGGGCTTGGTGATGGCACCGAGCAGGAAGGTGCAGGCGGTGATGCCGAGTTGCGCGAACGCGAGCATCACGGTCAGCTCGTTGATGCCGCGAAGCGCCGCGCGGGCGGACGCACTGGTGGCGGCCTCTTCTTCGAGCCGGTGGCGGCGGGCGGCGAGCAGGGCGAACTCCACGATGACGAAGAACGCGCTCGCGATGATCAGCGCCGTGGTGATGAGCGCGACGGTCCAGCCGTTCATCGGGCGACCTCCTCATCGATCGCGGGGGCTTCGTCGGCAGAATCGGCATCCCGGTCCACCTCGTGCAGCTGAACGCGCACCTGCGCGGGCACGTGGCGGTCGACCGCGGTGACCTCGACGGCCAGCCAGCGCTCCATGTGGAGGCCCTGGACACTCTCGCCGGGCCGCTCGGGCAGGTCGATGCGTACGACGGCGCCCACCGCCGGCAGATCGCCGTGCGTCTCGATCACGAGACCCGAGACGGTCTCCACGTCGCTCTCGGCGAGGTCGTGGCCGATGAGTCGCTCGAGCTCGTCGAGGTGCAGGTCGCCCGGTACGCTCCACGCGTCCTCGCCGACCGATGCGGCCTCGGCGGTCTCGACGTCGTGCTCGTCGGACAGCTCGCCGATCACCTCTTCGGTGAGGTCTTCGATGGTCAGGATGCCGTCGAAGTTGCCGTACTCGTCGACCACGCACGCGAGTTCGTTGCGCGACTGGCGCATGCGGTCGAGGGCGACGGGCAGGAGCATCGAGGTGGGGATGACGACCGCGGCACGCATCACGGATGCCACGGGCGCGTCGTCGGCGGGCTGTTCGCGCAGCAGGTCGATGAGCTCGACGACACCGACGGGGGAGTCCTCGTCACCGATCACCGGGTAGCGCGTGTGGCCCGTCGCCATGAGCGCGCGCACCTCGCCGACGGTCGTGTCGGGGGTCACGGAGTCGATCTGCGAGCGGGGGATCATCGCGTGTTCGACGTCGCGCTGCGGGAAGTCGAGGATGCGGTCGATGATGATCGACAGGTCGTCGGGCAGATCGCCGCTCTGCCGCGACTCCTCGATGATGGCCTCGAGATCGCGCGCGGTGGCGCTCTCGTCGACGTCTTCCAGCGGCTCGATGCGCAACAGACGCAGCAGCGCGTTGGCGGCGACGTCGAAGACGGTGATGAGCCAGCCGAACAGCATGAGATAGATGCGCGTGGGCATGGCGAGGGCGCGCGCGAGCGGTTCGGGGCTCGCGATGGCGAGGTTCTTGGGGTACAGCTCGCCGAAGATCATCGTCACGATCGTCGCCAGCAGCAGAGCGCCCACGGTACCGATGAGCACCGAGACGGCAGGATCGATGCCCACCCCGCCGAGCAGGGTGCCCAGTGACTCACCGATCAACGGCTCGGCGACATAGCCGATCAGCAGTCCGGTCACGGTGATGCCCAGCTGGGCGCCCGAGAGCATGAACGACGTGCGCTTCGTGATGGCGAGCACGCGCTTCGCCTGCACGTCGCCCTTCTCGGCCTGCGCGGCCATGCGCGAGCGGTCGACCGACATGTAGGCGAACTCCTGCGCGACGAAGAAGCCGCACGCGACGATGATCACCAGAGTCACGATGACACCCACCAGGAGTGTCAGGGCCGCAGCCAGCATCAGATCTCACCCCCTCTCGAGAAGAGGGGGCTCGAAGATCGGCCCTCCTGGTCGGGGGAGGAGCGGTGTTGGCTCACGGGTTTTCTCTCTCGTGGGTCGGATGATCGGAGATCTCTTCGACCCTACCGACAGGGGGGTGAGCCAGGCTGGGGATTCGCCTCGATACCGGGGCGCGCAGTCCCTCGGCCCCCGGGCGACGAGAACAGACCACCTCAGCACGCCGACGAGACACAACCGCGGCCCCCGACGCCGCGAACGGGCCGAACCGCCCCTTGCGATCCGGCCCGTCATCCCCCTGATCAGGGAATCGCGCGGCGCAACGTCGCGAACGACGACACGGCAAGCACGATCGTGACCACGATGCCGCAGACGGCCAGCCCGAAGGCCCCCAGCGTCACCACGGTCTCGCCGACGCTCGCCCACGAGCGGGTCGCCGTGATGAGCCACGCGGCCGCGACCAGAGCGAGCCCGACGCCGACCAGCGTGGCAGCGGTCACCAGCCCGCCGAAGCGCTTGAAGATCGTCGCCGCCCAGAATCCCACGACGAAGGCGAACATGGCCAGGGCGAAGTAGGCCACCCCGGCGGCCACCGGGCCCGCCTCCCACACCCACGGGAAGTAGAAGAACCAGCCGTTGATGCCGTACCCGTTCGTGGCCTGCTCGACCAGCCCACCGACGACGAACACGACCGAGAGAAGTCCGGCGGTGAGCGCCGCCGTGAGGAGCGTCCCGACGAAGAAGTTCCGACGGGTGACGCTCATCGCCTGCGAGAAGGGGAACGTGCGCGTCAGCGCCTGCGCACCGATGACGCCGAAGTACCACAGTGGCGCCTGCGCCCCGCCGCTGATCATCACCCCTCGGGCGCCCGACGACTGGATGATGCCGTAGAGCAGCAGGCTGATCGCCAGCGAGCCGAACAGGATGATGAGCGGGATCCAGACGAAGGTCTGACGGTTGATGAGCTGCAGACGGACGACGTTCAGCGCGCGGTTCATCGCAACGCTCCTTCCTGGGTGGGGGCGATCGACGTTCCCGCTGCGCGCTGGGTCGATCGCACGATGAACTCCTGCAGCGACACCGGGGCGACCTCCAGTCGCGCCTCCGCCAGAGTGCGGCGGTCGGCGGATGCCAGCTCGCCCAGGATCGTGACCGAGGCGGAGCGGCCCAGCGTCTCGCGGTGCAGGATCTCGCGACCCGCGCAGAAGGCGTCGACCGCTGCGGCGTCGCCGACGATCGTGGCCGCACGTTGGCGCACGGCATCCGTCTCCTCGTCCATCACGACGCGACCCCCGTCGAGCACGATGACGCGTTCGAGCAGGTTGGCGACCTCGTCGATCAGGTGACTCGACAGGATGATCGTGCGCGGGTGCTGCGAGTAGTCCTGCAGCAGCCGGTCGTAGAAGACCTGCCGAGCGACGGCGTCGAGACCCAGGTAGGGCTCGTCGAAGAAGGTGATCTCGGCCCGCGAGGCGAGACCGATCACCACTCCCACCGCCGAGAGCTGGCCGCGCGACAGCTTCTTGATCGTGCGTCCGACGGGGAGCTGGAACGCCGCGATCAGGTCCCGGGCGAGGTCGTCGTCCCAGTTCGGGAAGAACAGTCGCGCCGCCTCGAACGCGTGACGGGGCTTGGCGTCATCCGGATACTTCTGGCTCTCGCGCACGAAGCACATGCGCGACAGCACACGCGCGTTCTCGTACGGGTCTTCTCCGAAGACCCGGACGTGCCCGGCGGTCGCGAAGTTCTGCGCGGTGAGGATGGACATGAGGGTGGTCTTGCCTGCGCCGTTGCGTCCGAGCAGACCGTAGATCGCATCCGCCTCGACGGCGAACGACACATCGGTCAGCGCGTCGGTGTCGCGGTAGCGCTTGTGGAGGCCGGCGACCTCGATCACGGCGGTCATCGTGCGGTCCCTTCGGTGAGGTGAGCGGGGGAGGAGGCCAGAGCGGCTCGCTCGCGGATGAGCTCTGCGAGGTCGTCGGGGCCGAGGCCGAGCGTGCGCGCCTCGCTCAGGAGCGGATCCAGGAAGCGATCCGCGAACGCGGATCGCCGCTCGCCCAGGAGCCGTTCGCGGGCGCCGTCTGCGACGAACATGCCGATTCCTCGGCGCTTGTAGAGAACTCCCTTGTCGACGAGCACGGCGATTCCTTTCGCGGCGGTGGCGGGATTGATGCGGTGGAAGGCGGCCAGTTCGTTGGTGGAGGGCGCGCGGCTCTCCTCCGGGAGTGAACCGTCGACGATCTGGTCCTCCACGCCCTCGGCTACCTGGAGGAACAGCGCTCTGCCGTCGTCGATCATGCGACCTCCGTTTGCTGGTTAATTAGTTGACTAGGTAACCATGCAACATGCCGCGCCATCTCGTCAAGACGGCGTCACGTGTCGGCGAGGACGTCCGCTCTGTCCACAGGTGAACTATCTCCGGGCGATATATCGGTCGGACGTGGCCGATAGGTCTTCGGCGGTGAAATACTTGAGTTCCCGCATTGCCTCGCTTCCCGGCGTGGTCCCGCCCTTGCTCAACCGGAACGCTTCGGCGCGCCAGAAAAGGATCAGCCGTGGGACGCCTCATCTACCGAGACCGTGCATCGTTCGACATCGACGACCGCATCCTCGCTCACCTCCGCATCGTCGTGATGAACAAACTCCGACGCAACGAGGGCTTCATGCTCCAGCTCCCCGTCAACGAGGGCGTGCGCCAGGCCAGCCTCTGGATCCACGCGTCCAACGCGCTCGTCATGCAGTTCTACGGCGGACGAGAGCCCGCCATCGATCGCAACCTGGTCGACCAGATGATGCACGACGCCAGCGGCGCCGACGGCCTGACACTGACAGCGGCCGGAATCGCTCCGCCCTCCGCCATGCCCCGCCAGACCGTGGGCGGCCCCGCGCGTCCCTGACCCCGTCGGAGCGCCGAACGGCGCGTCCGGTGTCGCGGGGCCGGTGGCCTCAGCCCCGCGGCACCGTCAACACGAACCGTGCCCCGGTCGTCCCGGGTTCGCATCGCACGTCGCCGCCGTGCGCGCGTGCGATGCCTCGGGCGATCGGGAGACCGAGACCCACTCCGCCCGAGGAGACTCGTCCCTCGTCGAGTCGCACCAGCCTGTCGAAGATGCGCTCGCGATCTTCATCGGCGACCCCGGGTCCGTCATCGTCGACCGTGACCCGTGCGTCCTCGCCCGCACGATCGACCGTGAGGACCACCGATCCGCGCCCTCCCGTCGCCCGGGCGGCGTTCTCGACGAGATTCGACAACACCTGAGCGATACGGTCGACGTCGATGCGGACGGGCACGGCGGCATCGGCGATCTCCGTGCGGATCCGCAGCGAGGGATGTACGAGCGGCACCCGGCGCACCTCGGCCTCGACCACCGCGCGCAGGTCGGCATCGACGACGTCGAGCTCGAGGCCGCGGTCGACACGGGCCATGGTCAGCAGATCGTCGATCAGCCGCGATGCTCGGGTGGCCTCCCGGGCGACGTGTGCCGCGAGCTGATCGCGCTCGGGCCCGTCGAGGTCCGCGCGCACGAGGGTGTCGGCGGCGGCGCGGATGCCGGCGACCGGCGTGCGCAACTCGTGCGCGGCGTCGGAGAGGAAGGCCCTCAGACGCGCCTCGGCGTCGCGCGCCGCCTGTTCGGCCCCCACGACGTCGTCGAGCATGTCGTCGAGCGCCGTAGCGACCCGGCCGATCTCGGTGTCGGACCGCGTCGGCCGCAGCCGCCGCTCCCGCTCACCGGCACCGATGGCCCGCGCGACCTGCGACACCTGCTCGAGGGGCCCGAGGCTGCGGCGCACCACGAGGGTCACCGCCCCGGCGGCCAGCAGGAGGACGCCGGCGGATGCCAGGGCCATGATCCACCGCACCTGAACGAGCGTCTCACCCACTCCGACCGCCGATGCCGTCAGCGTCAGGGTGGAGCCGTCGCTCAGGGTCGAGCGCAGCGTCACGAGCTGGTCGTCGCCGGACACGTCGGATGCCACGACCGCCACGCTCCCGGAGGCCGTGGGCTGCGGCACCGACCGATCGCCCGCCCCCGGCCCCTCGCCCGGCCCCGGGGGACCGTCGCGCAATTGGTCGGGGCTGGGACCCGCGACGACCGAATCACCACCGGCCCCGTCGATCCGCACCGCCAAGCCCTGATACGACAGACGCTCGGCGAGGTCGGCGTCATCGACCGTACCCACGAGCGACGCGGCCGCGGCGGCCCGGTCGCGGAGTCGGTCCTCGATCTGTCCGCGCAGACGCGCACCCAGCGCGATGTCGACGACGACGGCCAGCACCACCAGAAGCAGCGCGACGAGGGCGAGCACGGCGACGATCGTCCGGCGTCGCAACGAGCCCGATCGCAGCGGCGGCAGGGCGCTCACGGTGCGACGCTCAAGCGGTAGCCGAGACCGCGCACGGTGTGGATGAGACGCGGACCGTGCTGTTCCATCTTGCGCCGCAGTGCGCTGAGGTGCACCTCAACGAGGTTGGGGTCGTAATCGTCGTACCCCCACACCTGCGTGAGGATCTGCGCCTTCGACAACGTCCGCCCGCGTGCCTCGGTCAAAAGGTGCAGCAGACGGAACTCGGTGGCCGTCAGATCCAGCACCGCCCCCGCGCGATGGGCGGTCGTGGCATCCGGATCCACGACGAGGTCGCCGACCGAGATCGTCTGGGGCAGCCGCCCCCGCCGCCGCAGCACCGCCCCCGCGCGCGCGACGAGCTCCGCCATCGTGAAGGGCTTCAGCACGTAGTCGTCGGCTCCCTCGGCGAAACCGCGCAACCGGTCGTCGACCTCGTCGCGGGCGGTCAGCATGATCACGGCGGCGTCGCCCGCTGCGCGCACGACCGGGAGCAACCGGATGCCACTCGGCCCGGGCATCATCCAGTCCAGCACGACGAGGTCGGGGCGGAAGGAGTTCAGGCGTTCGGCCAGGTCCACGCCGTCGGGGGCCACATCGGTGACGAAACCCTCAGCGCGCAAAGCCGTCGCCACACTCAGGCGGATCGTCTCGTCATCGTCGACGACGAGCACACGGGCGGCGGGGGACATTCGCCCGACGATAGAGGCGTCCGCTGTACGCCGGTTATGGCTTGCGTATGCGGTGACCGGTCGTGCCTGAGCTTCAGGTTCGCTTCAGTCCCGGCTCCAAGTCTGGTCTCAGAGCCGGTGAACGCCACCGGCGAGAGGAAGATGATGAACGACGACAATCCCACCACCCCGCTGCCGCGACTGGACGACACCACCGAACCGCACCGCCGCTCGTGGCGTCGGCCCGCACTCATCGCGGGAGCGGTCATCGTGGCCGTGGGCCTGACCGGTGGAAGCGCCGCCCTGGCCGCACAGACCAACGGCGGTTCGTCGGTGGCCGCGGCCACCTCCGCGCCCAGCGCCGACGGCGGCTCGGTCGGCCCCGGGTCGGGCACCACCCCCAGCGCGACGCCCACCGGCGCCCCCGCCGACGGCAGCACGCCCACACCGCCCGCGGACGGCACCGCGCCGACTCCGCCCGCACCGGGCGAGGGTTCCGGTCCGGGCGAGTGCGGACCCGGCGGCGGTCCCGCCGGCCCCGGGCACGGACCGAAGGCCGAGGGCGACAAGCCCACCCCGCCCGCCGAGGGCACCGCTCCGACCCCGCCCGCCGAGGGCACGGCTCCGACCCCGCCGGCCCAGCCCGGCAGCTGATCGCCGGTCGCACGAGCCGTCCCGTGAAGTCCGCGACCGCGCNCAGCGCGCGGTCAGCGCGGTACGGCACGATCGGAGGGTGGCGAGATCAGGCACGCGGCGCCGCCGCACGACCCGCGCGCGTGTGCTCCGTCGTCGTCGCGTCGTCTTCGGCCTCGTCGCGGCCGGGCTGATCACCCTCGTCGTCCTCGCCATCGTGCCGCTGGTGTCGCTGACGTCCGCGTGGAACACCGAGTGGAACGCCGAGGCGCGGCGCGACGCCGTCGACCTCTCCGGCTTCGACCCGGGAACGCTGATCAGCGACGAGGACTTCTACGACGGCGACGCCCTGACCGCCGACGAGATCCAGCGCTTCCTCGACGAACACGTCGGCCGGTGCGCGACCGATTCCTGTCTTGCGCGTCTGCGGATGACGGTCGAGGGGCGCGATCCGGTGGTGTCGAACACGACGGGCGAGACCGTCTGCAAGGGTTTCGAGGGCGGCGATCTCAGCGCGGCCGAGGTCATCGACCGCGTGCAGCGCGCGTGCGGGATCTCGGCGAAGGTGCTGCTGGTGACCCTTCAGAAAGAGCAGAGTCTCATCTCGGGGCGCACCGCGCGTGCACCCACACCGCGACAGCTCGGCGCGGCCATGGGCGCGCGCTGTCCCGACGACGCGGCCTGCGACCCCGGCGCCGCAGGTTTCGCCGACCAGGTGGCCCAGGGCGCGACCGACCTGAAGTCGTACAGTGCCTCCGATTTCATGCGCCAACCGGGGACGCACTACATCGCCTACTCGCCCGACCCGGCGTGCGGCGGAACCGACGTGACGATCACCAATGAGGCGACGGCTGCGCTGTACAACTACACGCCGTACCAACCGAACCCGGCTGCTCTCGCCGCGCGGTGGGGGACCGGAGACGACTGCTCCGCGTACGGCAATCGCAATTTCGCTCTTTACTGGGCCCTCTGGTTCGCCTGACGCCGGAATCACAGTGTTGTGATTTCGTTATGCGCGGGCGATAATGGCCGGACAACCGAACACTCGCCACACTCCAGCCCAGGTCGTAGGGGAAGACGTACCTGACGAAGGAGAGACCATGGCGATCACGTCTTCGCGCGGAGTGATCCTGATCCACTCCGCGCCCCGCGCGTTGTGCCCCCACCTCGAGTGGGCGGTAGGACGCGCTCTCGGCCGCGCCGTCAACTTCGACTGGGCCGATCAACCCGTGCTCGTGGGCAGCCGCCGCGCGGAATTCTACTGGGAGGGCCCGGTGGGCTCCGGTGCCGCTCTCGCGAGCGCCATTCGCGGCTGGGAGCACCTGCGCTTCGAAGTGAGCGAGGATCCCACTCCCCGCAGCGACGGCGGACGGTGGATGCACACGCCGGGCCTCGGCATCCACTATGCCCAAACGGATGCTGCGGGCAATGTCGTCATCGGCGAGGATCGCGTGCGCTACGCGATGGAGGTCGCCGCCGGTGACCTGTTCGAGCTGCAACGCGAACTCGACATCGCCCTCGGTTCCGCGTGGGACGAAGAGCTGGAGCCCTTCCGTCACGCGGGAGACGATCAGCAGATCGTCTGGCTCCACAAGGTGGGTTGAGCGCCGCCACGGAACGTCGGCGGAGAGGCGCCACTACCGGAGGCCGGTGAACACCCCCGGCACCGAGACCGCGTATCCCCGACCCGGCACGACGAACGCCCCCGGGCATCCCCGATCTTCGTGGGGACGCCCGGGGGCGTTCTCGGTCTCACAGCGTGATGCAGGCTGCCGTCGAACGGAACTGTCAGCCCGTCGGCCGTGTAGGAGACCCGGATGCCGCTGACCAGGGCCCGGGTGTCGTGAGCGGTCGGTGCGCGCCAGGCGGCGTCAGACCGAGGCGATCGCGACGACGGCGTTGTGTCCGCCGAAGCCGAACGAGTTGCTGATGGCGAGCTGATCGCCGGCGCCGAGCCCGACGGGCGAACCCGACAGCGCGAACGGGACGTCGGGGTCCTGCTCGGTGAGGTTGATCGTGGGCGGGGCGACGCGGTCCTGCAGCGCCAGCACCGTGAAGATGGCCTCCAGGGCACCGGTGCCGCCGAGCAGGTGCCCGGTCGACGCCTTGGTGGCCGACACGGGGATCTCGTCGATCCGGTCGCCGAACACCGTGTGCAGCGCCCGGTACTCGTTCGGGTCGCCGACGGGGGTCGAGGTGGCGTGCGCGTTGATGTGCGTGACGTCGTCGGCCGATGCCCCGGCCATCTCGAGGGCCATGCGCACGGCGCGCGCGGCACCGTGACCCTCGGGGTCGTTCGCGGTGATGTGGTACGAGTCGGCGGTGACGCCGCCGCCCACGATCGACGCGTAGATCTTCGCGCCTCGGGCCTTGGCGTGCTCCTCGGTCTCGAGGATCAGCACACCCGCACCCTCGCCCATGACGAAACCGTCGCGGTCGATGCTGGCCGGACGCGACGCCGTCTCGGGAGAGTCGTTGCGCTTGGACAGCGCCTGCATCGAGGCGAACGAGGCGATGGTGATCGGGTGGATCGCCGACTCGGTGCCACCGGCGATCACGACGTCGGCGAGGCCGTCGCGGATGTGCTGCACGGCGTTGACGATCGACTCGGTGCTCGACGCGCAGGCCGAGGCCACCGTGCGGGCGAACGCACGGGCGTTGAAGTGCAGCGACAGGTTGCCCGCCGCGGCGTTGGGCATGAGCATCGGCACCGTCATCGGCATGACGCGGCGCGGGCCCTTCTCGCGCAGGGTGTCCCAGGCATCGAGCAGCGTCCAGACGCCTCCGATGCCGGTGGCGAAGTCGACGCCCAGGCGGTCGGGGTCGATGTCGGGGGCGCCGGCATCTTCCCACGCCTCTTTCGCCGCGACGATCGCGAGCTGCGACGAGGGGTCGAGACGCTTGGCGACCGGACGATCGAGGACCGTCTCCGGACGCACGAGGGCCTCGGCGGCGAAGGTGACGGGCAGGTTGTACTTCTCGACCCACTCGTGCTCGAGGGTGCGCGCGCCGGAGGTGCCGGCGAGCAGCGCCGACCAGCTCTCGGGGGCGGTGCCGCCGATGGGCGAGGTGGCACCGATACCGGTGACGACGATGCGGGGTGTGCTCATGAGCGAAGAATCCTTGGTGCGGCCGACGGGTCGTGACCGGTGGGGGCCGGAGCCCCCACCGGGAGATGTCAGGACTGGTTCGACGTGATGAAGGTCACGGCGTCGCCGACGGTCTTGAGGTTCTTGACCTCGTCGTCGGGGATGGTGACGCCGAACTTCTCCTCGGCGTTGACGACGATCGTCATCATCGAGATCGAGTCGATGTCGAGGTCGTCGGTGAACGACTTCTCGAGGGCGACCTCGTCGGCCGAGATACCGGTCTCGTCGGTGATGAGCTCGGCAAGGCCGGCGAGAACCTCGTCGTTGGTGAATGCCATGATGTCTCCTGTTTTTCTTGGGGTGGGCCCGAACGAGCCCGGATCAGTTTAGGGTTCGACGACCGTGCGTCAGGGGAGGACGACGACTTGCGCGCCGAACACGAGGCCGGCGCCGAAGCCGATCTGGAGCGCGAGTCCGCCGCTGAGCTCGGGATGTTCCTCGAGCAGACGGTGGGTGGCCAACGGGATGGATGCCGCCGAGGTGTTGCCCGTGGTCTCGATGTCACGGCCGATGACGACCGTCTCGGGCAGGCCCAGCTGCTTGGCGAACTCGTCGATGATGCGCATGTTCGCCTGGTGCGGCACGAACGCCGCGAGGTCCGCGGGCTCGATGCCCGCGGCTTCGATCGCCTGACGGGCGACCTTGACCATCTCCCAGACGGCCCAGCGGAACACGGTGGGCCCCTCCTGGCGCAGGGTGGGCCACGCGGCGTTGCCGTCGCGGAAGTCGGTGAGCGTGGCGTTCATACCCACGGCATCCGCCTTCGATCCGTCGGATCCCCAGACGGTCGGGCCGATGCCCGGCGTGTCGCTCGGACCGACCACGACGGCGCCCGCACCGTCGCCGAGCAGGAACGAGATGCTGCGATCGGTGGGATCGACGATGTCGCTGAGCTTCTCAGCACCCACCACGACGACGTGCTTCGCCAAGCCCGCGCGCACGAGCGCATCGGCCTGACCGACGCCGTAGGCGAATCCGGCGCACGCGGCGTTGACGTCGTAGGCGGCTGCGGGGTTCGCGCCGATGCGGTCGGCCACGATGGCCGAGGCCGACGGCGTCTGCTTGGGGTTGCTGATGGTCGCCACGATCACCGCGTCGATGTCGGCGGGTGCGACACCCGATTTCTCGACCGCCTCACGAGCAGCCGCGGTGGCCAGGTCGATGGCATCCGTCTCTTTGTTCGCCCGCACGCGGGTGACGATGCCGGTGCGCTGGCGGATCCACTCGTCGCTGGAGTCGATGGGGCCGACGAGGTCGTCGTTGGGCACGAAGTTCTCGCCTCGAGCGGCGCCGTACGCGTAGATCCGCGTGTGGGCGGGGCCCTGCAGCTGACGGAGGGTGGGGGTGCTCATGCCTGGTCTTCCTTCAGGAGTGAGACGGCCGCGTCGAGGTCGTCGGGGGTCTTGACCGCCACGGTGGGCGTGCCGCGCAGGGCTCGTTTGGCGAGCCCGGTCAGCGCGCCCGCGGGGGCGAGTTCGATGATGCCGGTCACACCGTGCTCGGCGAAGGATGCCATGCAGCGGTCCCAGCGCACGGGGGAGGCGACCTGCGCGACCAGCAGGTCGAGCGCGCGACGGCCGTCGGCGACGACGGAGCCGTCGGAGTTGGTCCACAGCGTCGTTGCCGGGTCGGACACGGCGACGTCGGCGGCCGCGGTGCGGAGAGCGTCCACGGCGGGCTCCATGAAGCGGGTGTGGAACGCACCGGCGACCTGCAGCGCGATCACGCGCGCGCCGCGCGAACCCTCGGCCGCGAGCTCGGCGAGGGCGGGCTTCTCGCCCGCCGCGACGATCTGGCCGCCGCCGTTGTAGTTGGCGGGGGTGAGGCCGAGAGTTCCGAGTCGCTCGAGCACGGCGGTCTCGTCTCCCCCCACGACGGCGCTCATGCCGGTCTCGACGGACGCTGCGGCATCCGCCATGGCGCGACCCCGCAGGCCCACCAGGCGCAGCGCATCGGCGTCGCTCAGCACTCCGGATGCCGCCAGTGCGGCGATCTCGCCGACCGAGTGACCCGCGACACCCGCCACCGGAGCGCCGGCCCGTTCGTTCAGCACCGCCCACGACACCAGGCTCGCCGCCACGATGAGCGGCTGGGCGACGGCCGTGTCACGGATCCGATCGGCGTCCCACTCGGTGCCGGCGGCGATTAGGTCGACGCCCGACTGCTCGGAGAAGGCCTCGAGGCGCTCACGTACTCCGTCGAGTTCGAGCCACGGGGTGAGGAATCCGGGGGTCTGCGAACCCTGTCCCGGGAAGACGGCGATGATCACGAGTCCATCCTGACAGGGATCGAGCGACCGCTTCTGGAGATATCGACACAGATATGCGGCGTGTCTTTGTGCGTGCCGTGCATCACTGCGGCGGTGACGGCCGCCGTTTCCCCGTGCCGCGACGCCGCGTGGCGTCGGTGCCGATCGATCCGAGGATGAGCGCCGTCTGCAGGATGAGCGCCTCGCGCGGGCCCGTGGCATCCCATCCGATGACCTCGGAGACGCGCTTCAGGCGATAGCGCACGGTGTTGGGGTGCACATACAGCTCGCGGGCCGTCGCCTCCAACGACCGACCGTTGTCGAGGTAGCTCCACAGCGTCGCGACGAGATCGGCGCTGTGCGCGTGCAGAGGACGGTACACGCGGTCGACGAGCGTCTGCTTGGCCACCGCGTCACCCGCCAGGGCGCGCTCGGGCAGCAGATCGTCGGCTTCGACGGGCCGCGGGGCGTGCCTCCACGCGCGGGCGACCGCGAAACCCGCGAGTGCGGCCCGGGCGCTCTGACCGGCGTCGACGAGGGCCGGGACGGCGGGTCCGAGCACGAGGTGACCCGTACCGAAGCTGGGCTCGAGCCGTTTGGCGATGTCGGTGAAGGGCAGCTCGGCGATCTCGGCGCCGCCGCGGGCGGGCAGGTCGGCGCGACCGAGCACGAGCACGAGACGGAGCCCCTGCACCCCGATGAGCACGTCGACGCCGAGCTTTCGCGCGGTTCGACGGACCTGATCGACGTCGAGCTGCGGAGGAGTCGTGCCCACCAGCACCGAGACCTCGCCGTGGCCGTGCCATCCGAGGGCGGCGATACGGCTGGGGAGTTCGTCGTCGGCCTCACCGGTGAGGATCGAGTCGACGACGAGGGCCTCGAGGCGGGCGTCCCACAGGCCGCGCGCCTCGGCGGCGCGGGCGTAGACGTCGGCGGCGGCGAACGCCACCTCGCGCGAATACGACAGCATCGCCTCGCGCACCTTCTCGCTGCGGCCGGCGACCCGCTCCTCCATCACCTCGACGGTGACGCGAACGAGCTGCAGCGTCTGGGTCAGGCTGACGCTGCGCAGCAGCTCGCGAGGGGCGGCGGCGAAGATGTCGGCCGCGATGGCGGGAGTGGACGCCGGCTCCTCGAACCACTGCAGGAACGAGGTGATGCCGGCCTGTGCCACGAGCCCGACGGCGGAACGCCGCGCCGGCGGCATCTCGGCGTACCAGGGCAGGGTCTCTTCGAGACGCTGGATGGTCGCGGTGGCGAGATCGCCCGAGATCCGCCGGAGCCACGCGAGCGTCTCGGCTTTCTCGACGGCCGCCGCATCACGCACGTCCTGGCCCGGAGACCGGTCGGACCCGGCTCCGCCCGAAGCGGGGGAACCGGGTCCGACGGTGGAGTCCGTCACGTGGATCAGGCCTCGCCACCCGCGTTGCCGCTGGTGCCGGCGTTGACGTCGTGCAGGCGGTACTTCTCGATCGCCTGTCCGACGACGCCGCGGTCGATCTTGCCCTCCGCGGCCAGCGCCTGCAGGGCGCGGACGGCGAGCGAGGGGCCGTCGATCTTGAAGAAGCGACGGGCCGCGGCACGGGTGTCGGAGAAGCCGAAGCCGTCGGCGCCGAGGGTCCAGTAGTTCTGCGGAACCCACTGACGGATCTGGTCCTGGACGGCGTGCATCCAGTCGCTGACCGCGATGACCGGGCCCTCCGCCTCCTTGAGCTTGTCGGTGAGGTAGGCCACGCGGGGCTCCTCGTCGGGGTGGAGGAAGTTGTGCTCGTCGGCGGCGAGACCGTCGCGGCGCAGCTCCGTCCACGAGGTGACCGACCACACGTCGGCGACGACGCCCCAGTCGTCCTTGAGCAGACGCTGGGCCTCGTGCGCCCACGGCACACCCACACCCGACGCCAGCAGCTGCGTGCGGGGACCGTCGCCCTCTCCGGACGAGATGTGGTGGATGCCGCGGACGATCCCGTCGACGTCGACACCGTCGGGCTCTGCCGGCTGCACGTAGGGCTCGTTGTAGACCGTCATGTAGTACATGACGTTGGGGTCGGGGTGGTTGCCGCCGTACATCCGCTCGATACCCGAGCGCACGATGTGCGAGATCTCGTAGCCGTAGGCCGGGTCGTACGACACGGTCGCCGGGTTCGTGGAGGCGAGCAGCTGCGAGTGGCCGTCCGCGTGCTGCAGACCCTCACCCGTCAGGGTGGTGCGCCCCGCGGTCGCGCCGATGATGAATCCGCGCGCCATCTGGTCGCCGGCGGCCCACTGGGCATCGCCGGTGCGCTGGAAGCCGAACATCGAGTAGAAGACGTAGACCGGGATGAGCGGTTCGCCGTGGGTCGAGTAGGCCGTGCCCGCCGCGGTGAACGCCGCGAGGGCGCCCGCCTCGTTGATGCCGACGTGCACGATCTGACCCTGCGGGCTCTCCTTGTAGGCCAGCAGGAGCTCGCGGTCGACCGAGGTGTAGTGCTGGCCTTTCGGGTTGTAGATCTTCGCCGTGGGGAAGTACGCGTCCATACCGAACGTGCGCGCCTCGTCGGGGATGATCGGCACGATGCGGTGACCGAAGTCCTTGACCCGCAACAGGTCTTTCAGCAGACGCACGAACGCCATGGTCGTGGCGATCTCCTGCGTGCCCGAGCCCTTCTTGGGCAGGGCGTACGCGGCATCCCCGGGGAGCTCGAGACCGACGTGAGTGGTGCGACGCTCCGGCAGGAACCCGCCGAGCGAGCGGCGGCGCTCCAGCATGTACTGGATCGTCTCGTCCTTCTCGCCGGGGGTGTAGTACGGCGGCTGGTACGGGTTCTCTTCGAGCTGCGCGTCGGTGACGGGGATGTCCATCGCGTCGCGGAACGACTTGAGGTCGTCGAGCGTCAGCTTCTTCATCTGGTGCGTGGCGTTGCGGCCCTCGAAGTGGGGGCCGAGGCCGTAACCCTTGATGGTCTTGGCGAGGATGACGGTGGGCTGGCCCTTGTGTTCGGCCGCCGCCTTGAACGCCGCGTAGACCTTGCGGTAGTCATGTCCTCCGCGCTTGAGGCCCCAGACCTGATCGTCGGTGAAGTCCTTGACGAGTTCGAGGGCACGCGGGTCGCGACCGAAGAAGTTCTCGCGCACGTAGGCGCCGTTCTCGGCCTTGTAGGTCTGGTAGTCGCCGTCGGGGGTGGTGTTCATGAGGTTGAGCAGCGCACCCTCGGTGTCGCGGGCGAGCAGGTCGTCCCACTCGCGACCCCAGACGACCTTGATGACGTTCCAGCCGGCACCGCGGAAGAAGCTCTCGAGCTCCTGGATGATCTTGCCGTTGCCGCGGACGGGGCCGTCGAGGCGCTGGAGGTTGCAGTTGATGATGAAGTTCAGGTTGTCGAGGCCCTCGTTGGCCGCGACCTGCAGCTGGCCGCGGCTCTCGACCTCGTCCATCTCGCCGTCGCCGAGGTAGGCCCAGACCTGCGAGTCGCCGACGTCTTTGATGCCGCGGTTGGCGATGTACTTGTTCGACATCGCCTGGTAGATCGCGTTGATCGGGCCCAGGCCCATCGACACCGTCGGGAACTGCCAGAACTCCGGCATGAGGCGCGGGTGCGGGTACGAGGGGATGCCGTTGGGGGCGGCGGACTTCTCCTGGCGGAAACCGTCGAGCTGCGCCTCGGTGAGACGACCCTCGAGGTAGGCGCGGGCGTAGGCGCCGGGGGAGGCGTGGCCCTGGATGAAGATCTGGTCGCCGCCCGAGGGGTCGTCGAGGCCGCGGAAGAAGTGGTTGAAACCGACTTCGTAGAGCGCGGCCGAGGAGGCGTACGTCGAGATGTGGCCGCCGACGCCGATGCCGGGGCGTTGCGCGCGGTGCACGGTGACCGCGGCGTTCCAGCGGATCCACTTGCGGTAACGGCGCTCGAGTTCCTCATCACCGGGGAACTCGGGCTCGTTCTTCTGCGAGATGGTGTTGATGTAGTCGGTGGTGGGAACCATCGGCACGTTGAGGTGCAGTTCCTTCGAGCCCTTGAGAAGGCTCAGCATGATCTCGCGCGCGCGGGCCGGGCCCTTGGCCTGGACCAGCTGGCGCAGGGACTCCTGCCACTCCCCGGTCTCTTCCGGGTCGCTGTCCTGCGGCCCCTGCGAATACGGATCCTGGTCGTGAACAGTCACGGAAGACCTTTCGTCGTCTGGCAGGTCATGCCAGAGAATCGCCATACGAGTGCGGCAACCCTTGTCTGCTCCGCACAATCAACCAGAGTCCACCCTAGCGAGTCGGGACCGTCTCGGACGCGCGGTGCCGACCCGTCCCGCCCCACGGTCGCAGCGACTCTTCGATGTCGAGACGTCCGCGGCATCCGAGTGCTCCCGATGAAGGATGCCGGTCCCCGCCGCACGAGCGCGGGAGCGGGGCGCCGCGGGTCTACCCTGAGCGCGTGAGCCCGCAGGATCCGACCGCGTTCCGCACCCGCCCCGAGCACCGGTGGCCGGTGCTCATCGCCCTCGCCGTCGGCGCAGGGTTGTACGCGGTGCTGCCGAGCGATGCGTCGGGAGCCCTCCGCTACATCGTGGTGGGCGCCGGCGCGCTCTGCGCGATCCCGATGGTCGTGACCAATCCCGCGAGGCTGACGCGCGACTCCCGTGTGGGCCGGGGCTTCGCGCTGGCGTTCACGGCGCTTCTGCTGCTGGCGAATCAGTTCGCCTTCGGATTGCTCGTGCTCCAACTGCTCCGGGGCGAGGGGGATGGCGCATCGACGCTGCTGGGTGCGGCGCAGGTGTGGGCGATCAACGTGATCGGGTACGCGGTCGTGTACTGGGAGATGGACCGCGGAGGACCCATCGCCCGTCGCCGCGACCCGCGCGACGCCCTGCCCGCCGCCGACTTCCAGTTCCCGCAGGACTCGGACCGTGACGCGGTGAGCGAGGTGCGGCGCCGTTCCTCCGACGTCGAGGACTGGGCCCCGGGATACGTCGACTACCTCTACTTCTCGGCATCCAACGCGATGGCGTTCAGCCCGACGGACGTCATGCCGCTGTCGTCGCGCGCGAAGCTGTTCATGATGGTGCAGGCGGTGTCGGGCTTCATCCTGCTGGCGTTGGTGATCGCGCGGAGCGTCAACATCTTGAACTGAGGGTGGGCCCTGCCGGGATCGAACCGACGACATCCACGGTGTAAACGTGGCGCTCTACCAGCTGAGCTAAAGGCCCGGGATGCCACGAGTCTACCGCCGCGCCGTCCCCGTCCCCGCCGGTCCGCCGCCGCCCCGCGCGATCTCGCCCGCAGAAGCGTCGCTCGAAGGGATCTGACCCCGCGCGGCAGGTCGGAGGGGCGTTTCACCGACACGCCGTTCCCGGATGACGGGGGGGCCGGCGTGTCGGCGGGTTCGCCCGCCGGTGTGCACGGGACCCGACGCGGGCGCCGCCGACGCACCGCCGATGTCCCACCCCCGGGGTAGCGTGGAGCCCGTGAATGCCGATCCCGCCGACCAGCGCAAACTGCTCGACCTCGCCGACCTCGACGCGCGAATCCACCGCGACGAGAAGGTCATCGGCAACCCACCGCAGGCCGAGCGCGTCCGCGCCCTGATCGCGCAGCGGGGGGTGCTCGTGCAAGAGCTCGGGTCGCGCGCGAACGCGCGTGACGACATCACCGCCGAGCTGAAGCGTCTCGAGTCCGACGTCGCCGTGGTCGACGCACGCATCGCCCGCGACACCGAGCGGCTCGCCGCCTCGTCGAACGCGAAGCAGGCGCAGGGCTTCGAGAACGAGCTGGTCTCGCTGCGGCGCCGCAAAGACGACCTCGAAGACACCGAGATCGTCCTCATGGAGCGCCTCGAGGCCGCCGACGCGGCCGTCGCCGAGCAAGAAGCCCTGATCGCCGACACCAACGCGCAGGGCGCACAGCTGAGCGCCGAGGCCAAGACCACCGTCGCCGACGCGACGACCCGGCTCGAGGGCGCGCGTCGCGATCGCGACGCCGTCGTCGCCTCCATCCCCGCTGACCTTCTCGCTCTCTACGAGCGCCTCGCGTCGCGCGGCAACGGGGCCGGACTCCTCCAGGCCGGCGCGTGCGAGGCGTGCCGCATGGTGCTCCCGCCCAGCGATCTCAACGTGGTGCGCCGCTCGCAGACCGACGAGGTGGTGTTCTGCCCCGAGTGCGGCGCGATCCTCGTTCGCACCGAAGAATCCCGATGACCCCGACCGGCGTCCGTGGCCTCTGACACGGTCGTCGTCGGGCGCCGCGCGGCAGGGCGTATCGCGCTCGTCTCCCTGGGACCGGATGCCGTGCCTCTCGGCACGACCGAGATCGACGCCGACACGCTCGCCGACGCCGTCTCCGCGAGGGAGGGTGCGGGCGAGGTTCGATGGGTCTGGGCCGACACCGCCGCCACCTATCCACGCGTACTCGCGGCCGGTGTGCGCGTCGCCCGCGCCTGGGACCTTCGGCTCGTGCACGCCGTGCTCCGCCAGGCGCAGGGCGTGACCGATGACCACGGACTGCGCGGTGCTACGCAGTGGGATGCCGACACCGCGACGCCCGCGGGCGGCGACACGCTCTTCGACCTGGGTGACGCGGCATCCGGGGTCCCCGACAGCGCCGACGAGGCCGTGGCCGAATACGGCCGCCAGGTCGCCGCGATCACGTCATCGGAGGCACCCGGATCACTGAGGCTGCTGTGCGCGGCCGAGTCCGCGGGGGCGCTCATCTCGGTGGAGCTCCACGCCGCGGGGGTCCCGTGGAGTCGGACCGCGCACGAGGAACTTCTCGAGCGCGAGCTCGGCGCCCGCCGCGGGGGAGGACTCCCCGCCCGCATCGAACAGGCAGCCGCCACCGTGCGGGCAGCGCTCGGCGACCCCTCGGCCTCGCTCGACTCGCAGCCGCGCCTGCTGCGCTCGCTCCACCGCGCGGGACTGTTGGTGCAGTCCACAAGCCGGTGGGAGCTCGCGGAGCACGACCACCCCGCCGTCGCACCGCTGATCGCCTACAAGAAGCTCATGCGCCTCTACACGGCGAACGGCTGGGCGTGGCTCGACGAGTGGGTGCGTGACGACCGGTTCCGCCCGGTCTACGTTCCGGCGGGTGTCGTCACCGGCCGGTGGGCGTCGTCGGGCGGCGGGGCCCTGCAGATTCCGCGTGCACTGCGCACGNCGCGCCGACCCGGGCTGGACGCTCGTCACCGCGGACGTCGCCCAGCTCGAACCCCGCGTGCTCGCGGCCATGGCCCGCGACACCGCGCTGGCGGAGGCGGCATCCGGTCGCGACCTCTACGCCGGAATCGTCGAGCGCGGAGCCGTCGCGAGTCGCGCCGAGGCGAAGCTCGCGATGCTGGGCGCGATGTACGGCGCCACGACGGGGGAGAGCGGGCGGCTGCTGCCACGCCTGCGGCGCACCTTCCCCCGCGCGATGCAGCTCGTCGACGACGCCGCCCGGACGGGGGAGGAGGGCGGGGTCGTGCACACCTGGCTCGGCCGCACCTCGCCTGTGGCGGGAGAATCCTGGCGCGCCGTGCAGTCTCAGGCGAGCGACGCCACGGCATCCGGTGTCGACGAGACGCGCGCGCGGCGTTCGGCCCGTGACCGCGGACGCTTCACCCGCAACTTCATCGTGCAGGGCACGGCCGCCGAGTGGGCCCTCGCGTGGCTGGCCGACCTGCGCGCACGCCTCGCGGCCTTCCCCGAGGGGGATGCCACCCGCGCCGCGTCGGCGTCCGGCCCCGTGTTCCGCCGGGCGCCGCATCTGGCCTTCTTCCTCCACGACGAGATCGTCGTGCACACGCCCCTCGAGCACGCGGATGCCGTGGCCGAAGCGGTACGGGAGTCTGCGGCATCCGCGGGTCGGCTGCTCTTCGGCACGTTCCCCATCGACTTCCCCCTCGACCTTCGCATCGGCGAGACGGCGGAGAAAGCCTGAGGATGCTCCCGCGTAGACTGAGCGACGCGAATGGGTCGGCTGGACGGTCGCGTCACGGGTTCGCCCGTGCCGAGGAACGTCCGGGCTCCACAGGGCAGGACGGTGGGTAACGCCCACCCGGAGCAATCCGCGAGACAGTGCCACAGAGAGCAGACCGCCTCGCGTCCCTGAGTTCGAGGACCTCGGTCCCTGAGCTCGTCGAAGGGCCGTGGGGTAAGGGTGAAAGGGTGGTGTAAGAGACCACCGGGGTCGTGGTGACACGACCCGCGAGGTAAACCTCGTCCGGAGCAAGGCCAGACAGGGGATGACGACGCGGCTCGCCGAGTCCCCGGGTAGGCCGCTGGAGCGGCACGGCAACGTGTCGCCGAGAGAGATGACCGTCCACGGGGCTTACGCCCCCGGACAGAACCCGGCGTACAGGCCGGCCCATTCGCCCCACCGGATGCGTACCGCTTCCAAACCGACAGGCGCACCGCGCCGAATCACCATCGACCCTCCTGCTGGCCCCCTGCCTCAGGAGGGTCGCGGCGTGTCGGCGACTGAACGCGTGCGCTTCCCGTCCCACGCCCGGGTGAATGTCGGAGTTATGTTCTAACATCGAGCACGGCCGGGGAATGGGTCCGGTGCATGGGTTCGACGAGGGTCAGCGACGAGATGGTCGCGCGGGTGCTGGCATCCATCGCCCCGTGCACGCTGCAGCCCGAGACATGGGGCGCCCGGCCCATCGAGTGGTACGCGCAGAAGCGGCCCGTGTGGGCGTGGGTGACCTGGCCGAACCGTGCGGCCACGCGCGAACCAGCTTGGGCGACCGGTGGCAATGACCGCGTCGTCATGATCGAGGTGCCGTGCGAGGGCGGACACTGGGCGCCCGTCGTGTGGCGGAACGCGGTCAGCGTGCGCCGGATCAACGAAGCGGCCTGACCCGTCCGGCCCGGCGCGCGGGCTCGTCTTCGGGCCGCGCCGACCCGGCGGCATCCGAAATCCGACGCGCCAGTCAGGCCTACTTCACCGCGGGCAGCGCCTCGGGAACGGGAACGCCGAGTGAGGCCGCACCGATGATGCCCGCGTTGTTGCGGTGCTTCGCGGGGACGATGGGCGCCTGCAGCTTCAGGAGCGGGAGGAAGTGCTCGGAGTGCTTCGACACGCCGCCACCGACGACGAGTAGATCGGGACTGAAGAGGAACTCGACGTAGTCGTAGTACCACTGCAGACGCTTGGCCCACTTGTCCCACGACAGCTCTTCGCGCTCCATCGCCGAGTACGCCGCGAAGTGCTCGGCATCTCTCTTGTGTCCGGCGCGCTGAAGGTGGCCGAGCTCGCTGTTGGGCACGAGAACACCGTCGTAGATCATGGCCGAGCCGATGCCGGTGCCGAGGGTGGTGAGGATCACGAGGCCCTCGACGCCCTTCGCCGCCCCGTAACGCACCTCGGCGATCCCGGCCACGTCGGCGTCGTTGGCGAAATGGATGCCGCGCGACAGGCCGTCTTCGAAGAACTTCTCGGCCTCGAAGCCGATCCATGTCTTCGAGACGTTCGCCGCCGACAGGGTCTTCCCGCTCTTCACGATGGCGGGGAAGGCGACGCCCAACGGCAGGTCGGCGGGGGCATCGAGCGTCTCGAGCACCTGGCGCACCGCGGTCAGGACGTCGGAGGGCTCGGCGCCTGCGGGGGTCGCGACCTTGACGCGGTCGCTCACGAGCTCCCCGGCGTCCAGGTCGACGATGCCGGCCTTGATGCCGGTTCCGCCGATGTCCACTCCGACCGCACGAGACGCATTCGTTGCCATACCCCTCAGCCTATCCAGCCGCACGGTCCGCATCAGTAGGATCGGGGGAGCACCGGCGGTTCACGCCGAGACGCGAGACCCACGTGAGGAGCATCGTGAGCGACGACAACACGAAGTACTGGTACAACCTCGAGACCGGTCAGGTCGAACAGGGGTACGAGTCGCCGGCCGTCGATCGCGCCGGCCCCTTCGACACTGCGGAAGAGGCGGCGAACGCGCCGCAGCTCTTCAAGGAGCGTTCGAAGAAATGGGCCGAAGAAGAGGCTCGTGACGACTGGGGCTCCGGCTCCGCCCGCTGACCGCACCGATACGAGGGATGACGATGGACAAGCAGCGTGATTTCGTCCTGCGCACGATCGAGGAGCGCGGCGTCAAGTTCGTGCGCCTGTGGTTCACCGACGTGGTGGGGACGCTGAAGTCGGTGGCCATCGCCCCGGCCGAGGTCGAGGGGGCGTTCACCGAGGGTCTGGGCTTCGATGGATCGGCGATCGAGGGGCTGACCCGCTCGTACGAGTCCGACCTGCTCGCCCACCCCGACCCCACGACGTTCCAGATCCTGCCGTGGCGCGGTGAGATCGACCCGACGGCGCGCATGTTCTGCGACATCACCACGCCCGACGGGCAGCCCGCGGTCGCCGATCCCCGGCACGTGCTCAAGCGCACGCTGGCGAAGGCCGCCGACGCGGGCTTCACCTTCTACACGCACCCCGAGATCGAGTTCTACCTGCTGAAGTCGTCGCAGCTCGGCGCCGACGGACGCCCCCAGCCCGTCGACTCGGCCGGCTACTTCGACAACGTCCCGGGTGGCACGGCTCACGACTTCCGCCGTCGCTCGGTGCGCATGCTCGAAGACCTCGGCATCTCGGTCGAGTTCAGCCACCACGAGGGCGGGCCCGGTCAGAACGAGATCGACCTGCGCTACGCCGACGCCCTCACCACGGCCGACAACATCATGACCTTCCGCACGGTCGTGAAAGAGGTGGCGATCGAGCAGGGCGTCTACGCCACCTTCATGCCCAAGCCCATCAGCGGCCAGCCCGGCAGCGGCATGCACACGCACCTGTCGCTGTTCGAGGGCGACATGAACGCCTTCTACGAAGAGGGCGCGCAGTACCAGCTGTCGAAGGTCGGGCGTCACTTCATCGCGGGCCTCCTGCGCCACGCGAACGAGATCTCGGCGGTCACGAACCAGTTCGTCAACTCGTACAAGCGCCTGTGGGGCGGCGACGAGGCCCCCAGCTTCATCTGCTGGGGCCACAACAACCGCTCGGCTCTCGTGCGCGTGCCGCTGTACAAGCCGAACAAGGGCCAGTCGACGCGGGTCGAGTACCGCGCGCTCGACTCCGCGGCCAACCCCTATCTGTCGTACGCGCTCATGCTCGCGGCCGGCCTCAAGGGCATCGAGGAGGAGTACGAACTCCCCGCCGAAGCCGAAGACAACGTGTGGTCACTCAGCGACACCGAGCGCCGTGCGCTGGGATACGCCCCGCTTCCGTCGAGCCTCGATCACGCCCTCGAATACCTCGAGGAGTCGGAGCTCGTCGCCGAGACGCTGGGGGAGACCGTCTTCAAGTACGTCCTGCTCAACAAGCGTCGCGAGTGGAACCAGTACCGCGCGCAGGTGACGCCGTTCGAGCTGGCGAGCAACCTCGAAGCGCTCTGACGGACCGCCGATGACCTCGGGCGATCGCTCCACGGCGCTCACCGCACTCGCTCGCACCGGCTTCTCGCAGCTCACCGAGGCAGACGCCCTGCTCGGTGAGCTCGAGGAGACGGTCGGTGTCGATCGGGCGGACGCCATGCGGTTGGCGCACCGCGTGGCCGACCCCGACGGCGCGCTACGGGCGATCCTCCAGGTGGCCCGGCGCGACGTCGCGGCGGTGCGCGCGGCGGCCGCCGACCCGGGCGCATGGCGTGCGCTGTGGGACCTGGTGGGCGCATCCGACGGCTTCGCCGAGTTCTACCTGCGGCATCCCGACGAGCTCGCTCATCTGTCGGGCGCGGGCCTCACCGTCCCCGATGAGCAGTCCATGCGCGCCGAGCTTCTCGAATCCGTCGGCGACGTCGACGGATTCGCCTCGGATGCCTCGGATGCCGCCTGGGTCGCGCTGCGGGTGCGCTACCGTCGCCTGCTGGCGCGTATCGCGGCGTACGACCTCGGGCAGGACGACCCGGCGGGGGCGATCGACGTCGTTTCGGCGGCGTTGGCCGACATCGCCGGCGCGGCGCTCGAGGCGTCGCTGAGCGTCGCCCGCGCACGGGTGTCGGCCCCCGGACCCGGCACCTTCCCCCGCGAACAGGTCGAGGCCACCCGCTTCGCCATCATCGCCATGGGCAAGACGGGTGCGCGCGAGCTCAACTACGTCAGCGATGTCGACGTGATCTTCGTCGGCGGAACGGCCGACGAAGAGGTCGTGTCGGAGGCACGCGCGATCGACATCGGCACCCGTCTCGCCGTGCAGACGATGCGCGGCATCTCCGGCCCCGAGATCGAGCCGCCCCTCTGGGAGGTCGACCCGAACCTGCGCCCCGAGGGAAAGCAGGGCGCGCTCGTGCGCAGTCTCGCGTCGCACCAGCAGTACTACGACCGGTGGGCGAAGAGCTGGGAGTTCCAGGCGTTGCTCAAAGCGCGGGCAATCGCCGGCGATCCGGCACTCGGGGCCGACTACATCGCCGCGGTACAGCCGCTGGTGTGGCACAGCGCGGCGCGCGAGAACTTCGTCGAGGGCGTCCAACGCATGCGGGAACGCGTGACCGAGCACATCCCCGCGGCCGAGGTGAACCGTCAGCTCAAGCTCGGGCCCGGCGGCATCCGCGACGTCGAGTTCACCGTGCAGCTTCTGCAGCTCGTTCACGGCCTGACCGACGAGCGCATCCGCCAGCGGGGCAGCCTCGAGGCCCTCGACGCTCTGGTGGCCGAGGGATACATCGGGCGCACCGAAGCCGAGGCCTTTGCCCGCGACTACCGCACGCTGCGCCTGCTCGAACACCGGCTGCAACTGCGGGGGCTGCGTCGGACGGCGCTGTTGCCCGAGAAGGACGACGACCTTCGGGTGCTCGCGCGTGCGACCCGGCTGGCCGACTCGGCATCCGGGGTCCGGGCAGCCTGGGAGGCCATCAAGCGCGAGGTCCGCGACATCCACGTGCGCCTGTTCTACCGCCCGCTGCTCTCGGCCGTGGCGTCGCTGCCCGAGGGGGAGCGGACGTTGTCGACCGCGCAGGCGCACGACCGTCTCGCGGCCATCGGCTTCCGCGACCCGGCCGGGGCGCTTCGCCACATCGCGGCGCTGACGACCGGCCTGAGTCGCAAGGCGACGATCCAGCGCCACCTCATGCCCGTCATGATCCGGTGGTTCGCCGACGGCGTCGACCCCGACTACGGGCTCCTCGTCTTCCGTCGCATCAGCGAGCGGCTCGGCAATACCCCGTGGTTCCTGCGCATGCTGCGCGACTCCGCGGGCGCCGCAGAGAGTCTCACACGCGTGCTCTCCGGCTCGCGCTACATCGGCGAGCTGATGGAGTGGATCCCCGAGTCCGTCGCCTGGCTCGACGACGACGCGCTGCTCCGACCTCGCTCGGGCAAAGCGCTCGAAGAAGAGGCGCGAGCGATTCAGACCCGCTGGCAGAACATCGACGACGCCATGCGGTCGGTGCGGGCGCTGCGCCGCCGCGAAATGCTGCGGGTGGCCATGGCCGCCGTCCTCGGCACGGTGTCGCTCGAAGAACTCGCCGATGCCCTCTCGACGATCACCGAAGTGACGATCCAGGCGACGCTTCGCGCCGTGCGCCGTGTGGTCGTGCCGCCCGAAGATGACGACCTCGACTTCGCGGTCATCGCGATGGGGCGCTTCGGCGGGCGCGAGATGGGGTTCGGGTCGGATGCCGACGTCATGTACGTCTATCGCGCGAACGGGGTCGACCCGCAGCGCGCGGGCCAACTGGCGCTCAAGCTCGTCGCCGGGCTTCGTGAGCACTCCGAAGACCACCGCCTGCCGCTCGACCTCGACGCCGAACTCCGGCCCGAGGGCCGCAGCGGTCCACTCGCCCGATCGATCGAGGCGTACGCGGAGTACTACCGACGATGGTCGCTCTCGTGGGAGGCGCAGGCCCTGCTGCGCGCCCGGGGTGTCGCCGGCAGCGTCAAGCTGATCGCGCAGTTCATGGCTCTCGCCGACGAGGTGCGCTATCCGGCGTCGGCAGACCAGAACGGTCTGCGCGAGATCCGCCGCATCAAGGCCCGCGTCGAGAACGAGCGACTCCCGCAGGGCGCCGACCCCGCACGTCACCTGAAGCTCGGTCCCGGATCGCTCAGCGATGTCGAATGGCTGGTGCAGCTGCTGCAGCTGCAACACGCCCGAGCTGTTCCGGCGATGCGCACCACCTCGACGCTGACGGCGCTGGCTGCCGCGGTGGAGGCGGGGATCGTCGAGGCCGAAGCGGCCCAGAAGCTCGCCGCCGCCTGGCATCTCGCCAGTCGCCTCCGTTCAGCGAACACGCTGCTGTCGGGGCAGACGAGCGACGTCCTGCCGGCCGACCGCGTGCGACTCGACGGGATCGGGCGGATCCTCGAGTACCCACCCCGCTCGGCGACGCGCGTCGAGGAGGACTACCTCGGNCCCGACGGGTCTTCGACAAACTCTTCTACGGCTGAAGCGCGGGGATGCCGCGGGCTCCGGCGGGAGCCGGTGCCTCGGCGATCTCCGCCGACGCCCAACGCGGGAGCATCCCGCCGGAATCCACGCTGTTATCCGTTGCGGTACCGGCTTTCAGCGCTGCGTGCCCGGCGGGCTCCTCCGGCCGGCACCCGCTGCCATGTAAGCGGTCTACGAGGACATGAGCCGCTCTCGCACCTCTCTGCGCAGGACTTTGCCGATGAGCGAGCGAGGGAGGTCGTCGACCACGACGATGCGGCGCGGCACCTTGTACGCCGCCAGACGCGTCTTGCAGTAGTCGCGCACCGCCTCCGACGAGATATCGACTCCCTCTCGGAGGACGATGGCGGCGGCGACGTCTTCTCCGCCGCGCGGTTTGGGCAGGGCGACGACCGCCGCGCTGTCGATGTCGGGATGCGAGGTGAGCACGTCCTCGACCTCGGTCGGCGCCACGTTGAAGCCGCCCGTGATGATGATCTCCTTCAACCGGTCGACGATGGTGACGAACCCGTCGGAGGACACCGTCGCGATGTCACCGGTGCGCAACCACCCACCGGGTAACAGGGTGTCGGCGGTGTCGGCCGGGCGCTGCCAGTACCCCTGGAAGACCTGGGGGCCGCGCAGGAGCAGCTCGCCCGCTTCTCCCAGCGGACGGTCCGCGGTCGGGTTCTCGGGGTCGACGATGCGGATCTCGGTGCTCGGAAACGGCACGCCGACGGTGCCCGGCCGACGCGAGGGGCCGATCGGGTTGCCCAGGGCGACCGGGGACGACTCGGTCATGCCGTACCCCTCGACGAGCAGGCCACCTGTGGCCTGTTCCCAGCGGTCGACGGTCACGACCGGCAGACTCATCGCCCCGGAGATCGCGAACCGCACGCTCTTCAGGTCGATAGACCCCCGCGCGGCGGCGCGAGCCAGCTGGTCGTAGATCGGCGGGACCGCGGGCAGGAACGTCGGCGGGCTCTTCCTCGCGGCCGCGGTGACGAGATCGAGGTCGTACTTGGGGAAGAGCACGAGCTTCGCGCCGATACTCACAGCGAACGTCAGACACAGCGTCAGGCCGTACGCATGGAAAAGCGGCAGCACAGCGTAGAACGTCTCTTCGCCGTCTTGGAGTCCCGGCACCCACGCGCGCCCCTGCATGGCGTTCGCCCGCAGGTTGGCGTGGGTCAGGATCGCCCCCTTGGGAGTTCCGGTCGTGCCGCTGGTGTACTGCAGCAGCGCGATGTCGTCGACTCGCGGGCCCGGGTGCTTCTTCGACAACGTGCCGCGGGTCAGGAGTTTCTCCCAGCGACTCGGGCGCTTCGACCGCGGGGCCGCGGTCAGTTGCGCGCGGGCAGTACGGGCCTTGGCGATCGGCAGGCGCAGCGCGAGCCGCTTGGAGAGGGGGAACGCGGCGGTGATGTCGACGCTCACGATGTGCTCGAGTGCGAGGTCCGACGGGAAATCGGCGACGGTGTCGGCGAGCTTGTCCCACACGATCGCGAAGCGAGCCCCGTGATCTTCGAACTGGTGGCGCAGCTCGCGCGCCGTGTACAGCGGATTGTGCTCGATGACGATGGCCCCCAGGCGCAGTGCCGCGTAGAACGCGACGACGTGCTGCGGGCAGTTGGGGAGCACGAGTGCGACGCGATCACCCGCGCGCACCCCCAGCCGACGGAGCCCCTCTGCCGCGCGTGAGATGTCGTCCCCGAGTTGCGCGTACGTCGTCTGCGCACCGAAGAACTCCAGTGCCACCTTCTTGCCGTACGTCGAGACGGAGGCCGCCAACATCTCGGGGAGGGTCTGCGAGGGCGTGTCGATCTCCAGCGGGACACCCTCGGCGTACGAGGTCGACCACGGGCGTGAGGCGTAAGGAGACTCCGGCATTCCCCCATCCTTTCAAGTCCCTCCGACATCGCGGCTGCACGCGACGGGGCTTGACGCATCCCGCCGTCGCTCTCGCATCGAGACCACGATCGGCCTACCCTGTGGGGCATGTGCCGCAACATCATCCCCCTGCACAACTTCACACCCCCGGCCACGGATGACGAATGCCACGACGCCGCACTGCAGTTCGTGCGCAAGATCGTCGGCACGACCACGCCGTCGCGAGCGAATCAGGCGGCCTTCGATCGCGCGGTGACCGAGATCGCGGCATCCGTCCGGCAGCTGCTCGACGACCTCGTCACCACCGCGCCGCCGAAGGTGCGCGAGGTCGAGGCCGCCAAGCGGCAGGCGCGCTCTGCCGAACGGTACGAGGCGATCCGCGTGTTCCAGGAGCAGAAGCGGGCCGAACGCACCGCCTGAACCCCACGCTGCCCGCCCCCGCGGACGCGGGGACGGGCAGCGAGACGGGGATCAGACGAACTCGGCGCGACGACGACGCAGACGCAAGGTGATGCCGACGGCGAGCAGTCCCATCGCCAACACGATCGCGCCGAGCGGCAGAGCCGCACCGGTCATGGCCAGGGGCGAGCCGTTCCCGGTCTGCCCCGTGCCCGCGGCGCCCGCCCCGGCCGTGGGTGAGGGCAGGGGGGTGGGGGTGGTCGTCGGCGCCGGCGCCGCCGAGGCGGTCACGCGGAACGACGCGGTCTTCACGACACCGGTCTGCGCACCACGGACCGCCACCTCGTAGGTGCCCTCCGCCGTCGGGGCCGTGCCCGTGAAGCGTGCGGAACCGCGCAACGCGTCGCGCTGGCCGAGATCGCCCGACGTCGACACCGTGCCGGTGAGCTGCCAGTCGGCGGCGAAGCCCTCCGCCGCCACCGTGAGCGGGTCCCCGGGACGGACCTCGGCGGGCACGCTCACCGTGGCCTGCGCGCTCAGAGCGGCGAGGTTCTGCGAGAGCGCGAGACCGTTCGCGGCGGTGAAGAACAGATCGGTCTGGTCGGTGAGACCGACGACGTTGGCCGCTCCCGGTCCGTACCCGGCGATGCGCACCTGCGAGCCGGTGTGCTGCTGCGAGCCGCCGGCCGGCGACGTTCCGTACGCGACGATCAGGGGCTGACCGTCGGCGGTGAGCAGGTGGGTGTTGAGGCCGGGGATGGCCGAGCCCACGATCTGGCTCGTGTGGGCGTGGTCGGCGGTGACGACGACGAGCGTATCGCCCTGGGTGCGCGCGAAGTCGAGGGCGACCTGCACGGCCTCATCGAGGTCGACGGTCTCACCGATCTGCCCGCACGCGTTGGCGGCATGGTCCTGCTTGTCGATGCTCGCGCCCTCGACCTGAAGGAAGAAGCCCTTGTCGTTGTCGAGCAGGTCGATCGCCTTCGAGGTGAGGGATGCCAGCGACAAACCCGTTGCGAGACGGGCGGGGTTCTCGGTGCACGCGACCGGGGCGGGCAGCTGTCCGCCCGTGGTCAGGTCGGTGGCCGCGGGGCCGTTCCAGCGCACCGGGAAGTTGCCGTCGGCGAAGAGCCCGAGGAGGGGCGTCTGAGCGTCGGCGGCCGTGACGGCGTCGAGGCCGGCGGCATCCTTCACGAGGGTGTAGCCACGCTCCTGCGCCTGCGCCGAGAGGGTCTTGCCCCGCCAGGGGCCCGCCTTCGCGGTCTGCGTGAAGCTCGCCGCTCCGCCGCCGAGGGTGACATCGGGACGCACGTTCAGGAGCTGCTCGCTGATCGAGCCCAGACCGCCGTTCTCCAGCGCCTCCGCGGAGCAGTTCTTCGACGTCTGTTCGGGGCCGTAGCATCCACGGGCCGAGATGTGCGAGACCTGCGCACTGGGGGTGGCATCCTGGATCTCCGCCGTCGAGACGTTGCCGGTCTTCAGACCGTTGGCCTTGGCGATCTCGAGCAGCGTCGCCTGGGGCTTGTTCGCGACGTCGACGCTGAGGCGACCGTTGACCGTCTTGGTGCCCGTCGACCAGGCACTGGCGGTCGAGGCGGATTCGGAGGCGTAGTTGGGCTTGCCCGCCTCGTCGATCGAGTACGTCGTGTACTGCCCCGTGAGGGGGAGAGCGTCGATACCCGCGAAACGCCCGGCGGCACCCTCGGCGTAGTCGCGTGCGACGGTGATCTCGGAGTCGCCCATGCCGTCGCCGATCAGCAGGATCACGTTCTTGGCCGGACCGTCGACGATCGACTCGCGCAGCGCGTCGGTCATGTCGCCATCGTTGCGAGCCGCGCCACCGTGCTCGGTGATGTCGGGGGCCGCGGCCAGCGCGGGAGCGGCCACGAGGCCGATGGAGGTCGAAGCCGCCAGCGCGACGGCGACCGAAGCGGCGGCCACGCGGAGGCGTCGGGAAGAGCGAGAGTCCATGGGGGAGTCCTTCGTCGGATCGGGGCGGTCGACGACCGCAGGGCAAGCCCACCGCTCGGGGGTCACCCCGTCGCTATGCCCAGGTGAAGATCAGGTGTCCAGACGGTAGTCAATCGTCCACCGGCGTTCACCCCTCGGATGCCCGCGCCTAGGCTCGGCTCGATGACCGTCGCCGTATCCCGCCCGTCCGACCGGCGCGCCCCCGAGCGCGCGGTGCGGCTGGCGCTCGCGGTCTTCTTCCTGCTCTGCGCCTGGGCCACCACGCATTTCGACGAAGCGGGCGGGCACCATGAGGGCACCGCACACCGTGCGGTCACGGTCGGTTCCCTCTCGCAGGCCGATGACGGCCGGATTCCGGATGCCACCACCGTCCCGCCCGTCGACACCGACGCCACGAACGTGGTCGCCGCCGACGGGTCGACCGAGTCGGTGCTGCTCGTCCTCGCCGCCGTCGTCTGCATGATCCCGAGCTTCCGCCGTGCCGCCGCGATCCTCGGAGGGGCGACACCGTCGGGAGCGCCGCCGCCGCAGCGGCATCCCCTGGTCGTCTTCGGTATCTCCCGAACCTGAGCTCGCACGCCGCCGCGCTCGCGGCGGATCGCGGTCGTCGAAAGACGGCCGACCGTGTCGACCTCAGCTCGGGAGTTCCCTCTTGCCCATCATCCCCGCCGTTTCCCGCACGAGTCGTTCTGCACCGCGCGGTCGCCGCCAGGTGCGGCTCGCCGCCGACGATCTCGCGCAGATCGTCGAGTTGGCGCTGCGGGCCACCGACCCGACCGCGCGCGCGGTTCTCGCGCAGATCGCCGATCGCGACGGAGAGGGAGCGTCGGAGGTGATCACCGGGATCCTCCAGCGCACATCGCCCCGACCGCTCCGACCGAGCAGCCGTCCCCGGGCATCGATCGCGACGGTCGAGCGCGTCGCACCCGCTCCCGCGACATCCCTGGGGGAGGAGCAGGCGCGCCGCCTCGCCGCCGTCGCCGGGCGCCTTCCGCAGGGCGGGTCGGTGCTCTTCGTCGGTGCCGAGGGCACCGGCAAGACCCTCCGCGCGCGGTGGATGGCGCACCAGCGCGCACGCGCGGTTACGACGATCGATCTCACGAAGACGCGCGACGTTCCGCTCTCCCACCTCGTCGACGCCGTCGCCTCCGCCACGGCGTCCGGGATGACAGTGCACCTGGAACGCGCGCACTCGCGAGACGTCGAAGCGCTCGCGGCCCTCGTTCGGGCCCGCGCGGCGCCGGGTCTGCTCCTGCTCGAGACGACGGAGGCGCCCGTGGATCTCGCCGTCGACGCGGTCGTCGAGGTGGGCGCCCCCGACGTCGCGATGATCGCCGCGCTCCTGCGCGATCATCTCGGCGACGTCGACGAGCGCGTCATCCGGGTGGTCGCGGCTCTGCGCCAGGGTGAGACACCGCGTGCGATCGAGCACGCGGTCGAGGGGGCCCGACGTTTCGCGGCGATGACCGAGATCGGCGTTGCGGAAGCCCTCCACGCCGCGACCGTGCAGCTGATCGGTTCCTGGCCGCGGCGGCGTCGTCGGGATGCGGCCGTCGCGCTGATGCAGACCACGGGGCTCAGCCAACGCGCCGTGCGCGAGCTCACAGGGGTCAGTCGCGACACACTGCGCCGGCACGCGTCCTCGCCCGGGATCGGTGGCGGCGCCGGCGCGAGGGCGTCCGCATGACCGCCGCTCTGCAACGCGACGACGCCCGCCCCCGCGAAACGGCGGGGACGGGCGTCGGTGGTGTTGCGGCGATCAGACCCCGAAGTACAGCTCGAAGGAAATTCGCCCTGTGGGCAGGTGTTGGGATGTGTGGCCCGCCCCGGAATCACGCGGATTTCATGCTGTCAGGTGTTGTCCGCGAAGGGCGTCTGTGGGCGGTTCTGCGGACTCTCCGCGGACTGACGACCCGGGTGCATCATGGTCGTCATGACGGCGGAGAAGTGGCACACGTACAAGACGGCGGCGAAACGGGTGGGCCGGACGGAGAAGACGATCGCGAACTGGCGTCGGTGGGGTATGCCGATGGAATGGCACGTGATCGACGGTCAGCGGACCCGCGTCGTCCGAGAGGACGTGCTGCTGAAGCACTTCCGGCTGCACCTCGCGCAGAGCCCCGCTCATCAGTACCGGATGCGCGCCCTGCAAGCGGCATCCTGAGAAGCGCCGTCGACCCCGTCAGTATTGACCACGCGCCGCGAGGGTACCTTCGGAGCGTGGCGCAAGCGTGGATCACCGGAGACAGGTTCCTATCGCCCGAGATGGTCTGCGAGATGGTCCCGGGTCTGACACTCGTGGTGCTCGAGGATCGCCGCAAACGGAAGATTCTGCCACGGTTCTTCAAGCCCACCCGGCGGACGGTCATCTACCGGGAGTCGGACATTCTGGCGTGGGTGCTCGCCTCGGAAGTTGGGACCCGCCCGGAGTGACGCTCGGTGTGACGTCGACCCCGATTCCGTCACACCTCAGGGGGAGTTCGACGAGACCGCGCACCCGCGGAAACACGCGGCAGAACGACCACCTCGCGCGCGCGACCCCCCTGGTAAAAAAAAGCGCACCCGAACCCGGGGAGAGAGGACGCCCTCCCCGGTGGTGGTCCCCCTCACCCTTGATGTGCCGGATTTTCAGTGGGGGTGGCATCGCGTTCTTTTGTGGCCGCAACTTTCCGGCGTGGGTGTCTCTTTCCGCCCGCGCGAAGCCATCTCACGAAGGGGCGCAGGCCGGCGGGTCGGGCGATGAGAAGTAACCCGAAGCCAAGGTAGGTGACGGTCACCAGCACCATTGAGAATGAGATCAGGCGTTGCCGTAGGCCCTGATCCCATTCGAGAAGTGGTCCCAGGGCGTAAGCACCCAAGACCGCCAATGTGGCCAGGCCCAGCAGCGTGGTTGTGATGGCGAAAATAGCGGTGGAGGCGGCGTTGTCTCGACGAACGGCATGGTTCAGCCTGCGAGCCCAGATGGTTCGCACCTCGATCAACTGTGGACGGGCTGGATCTGACTTCGGTAGCCCGTCGATCGCCTCCGTCAGCTTCGTGATGCGTCTGACGGCTCTTGGTTCCGCGGTCGATAGAAGTACCTGCACCGACACGGATGCGATCGCACCAACCATCGCGGCGATGACCGTGGCCCACTCCATGTCGCCAGGCTACCCGGGCGGTCTAGATGTCGTGGGCGTCGAGTGCGCGCTGCAGCTGCTCCCGTTGGGCTCTGGCGATGTCAGTTGGGTCGTAGCTGTAGTTGTCGCCGTGCTGGTGTACCTCGATGACGGTCCTTGCCGCGCCCTGCGCCCCGTCAGGCGTCGGCGTGGCATACCCGCCTGTTCGGAGTACCGGGGCGGCTGGGGCGGTCTCCCAGGACGAGGCAGGGACGCGGACGGGCCCACCGTCTGCGAGGTGCGGTGTGCTCCCGTTCATCACCGCGCGGCGGAGGCGGTAGACGGCGTCGTGGCCGCCCATCCGGCGGACCTCCTCGGCGGTGAGCATGTGCTCTCCGTTCGAGGCCATGATCGGCACCATGTCCTCGCGGGGGCCGCCAGGGCCGTGGATCGCGCCGCCCGACGCCTTGCCCTCGCCGCGGGCTGCGGCGGCGTTGTCCTGCCGAATCGTGTACGCCGGGATGGTGATACCTCGGTTGTTCCAGTAGGACTGGATCGCTTCGATGCTGGCCTGCGCAGGTGACGTGTCAGCCCGGATGACGACCGACCCGTCCGGCAACGTCTCGATGCGGGTCGCGAGGCTCTGCACCTTGCTCTGCTGGTCGGGGGCGTTCGAGGAGTACGCGGTGCTCTTCGACTCGGGGGTGCGGAGGATCTCGTCGACCAGGGCGCCGGCGGCTTCCTTCCCGATGCCCATCTGTTCGATCTGCGCGATGAGGGCGTCGCGGGTCGTGTTGTAGCGAGCGGTGAGCTCCGACTGGCCCTCCCCGGTGGCTTGGGCGGCGGCGAGCTCCGTCTCCAGGGCGGCGGCCGCGTTCAGGATCTGCTGCTCGAGCACCCGGCCTGTTTCGGAGGCTCCCCGGTTGGCGAGGTCCAGGCCCTCCATTGAGAGTGCCGCGCCCTCTCCGTTCGTCGCGACGACGCCGATCGACTCGGCCAGCCGGAGGGAGGCGTCGTTCAGGAACCCCATCGCGACAGCGCCCTCACCGAACTCGTTGACCTTGTCGCGGGCGACGTCGATCGCGCCGTTCAGGTTGGTACGGATGGTGTCGGCCGCGACGTCGCTCTTCTCCGAGAAGTCAAGCATCCCGTTGGCGATGTCGACCAGGGCATTCGACGTCTCCTGATCGCCCAGGGCTGCGGGGATCGCGGACAGCCCGTAGACCACCTCCGAGAGAGAGCCGACGAGATCGCCGAGCGCCTCCGTTCCGGACGCCGCGCCCTCGACCATGGTCTCGCCGAAGTCGAGTGCCCCATTGGCCATGTCGAGGAAGAACTGCAGCACGGGGCCACGGTTCTCGCTGACGAAGGTGGCGACGTCGGCGAGCGGTTCGGAGAGCCCGGCGGCCAGCGCCCCCTGGATGCCCTCCGCAGCGACCTCAATGTTGCGGAACGCGCCCTGGATGCGGGCCTGGTCGTTGTCGGCCAGGGTGTCGAACATCCGTTGAGCGGAGCCCTGGACACCGTTGAGCGACGCCTCCGCGTTCGAGAGGTCCAGCTTCGACAGGTCGAGCTGCAGGTCCTCGAACTGGGTACCGAGCAGGCCCACGGCGATCGCGTTCCTGTCGATCGGATCGGTGTCCCGGAGACGATCGAAGATCAGGTCGAGCGCGTCCCGGGCGGCGGGGCCGCCCTCGATGAACGCCTTCTGCAACTCCGCCGGAACCAGGCCCAGACGCTCCGCGAAACCGGCGGTCGCGTCGTCGCCTTCACGGATCCGGATGCCGAGCTCACGGAGGGAGTCGGCGAAGAAGTCCGTGTTCGGGGCGCCCGCCTCGAGGCCCTGGTTGATGAGGCCCAGGGCGTCACCTCCGGAGAGACCCATCGCCTCGAACGTCGACGCGTACTCCGACAGGGTGTCGAGCAGGTCGTCGGACAGGTTCACGCCCTCCCGCTGGCCGGCGGCGATGATGTCGAACGCCTCCTGCGCGTTCTTCGCCAGACCGGAGCGGAGCAGCTGCGCCGTGGCGCGGGCCACGGGCTGAACGTCCTCGCCGAGCACGTCCGCGATACCGGCCAGTCCCTCGACGACCCTCTGCGACTCACGGTTCGTGGTGTCGCTGTCGATGATCTTGAACTGCAGCCCGAGACGGGTGACGTCCATGTTGCTCTCGATCGACTCGCCGAAGCCCCGCGCGTAGGCCTCCGACGCGGCGCGTCCGAGGCGGGCTGCGGTGGGTTCGCTGATTCCGGTGAGCGCCTGGAGCCTGTCACCGCGGGCCTCGATCGCCAGGCCGTTCTCGAACGACTCCCGCAGCGCGCTGGCGGCGGCGTAACCGATACCCGCCACCGCGCCTGCGATCGGGATGGTGGCGAGGGCGGCGATGACCGACCCGCCGAACCGGGACCCGGCGTCCTCTCCTGCCCCGTCCGCGGCGTCACCCGCCTTCACGAACGCCGATTCAGCGCGCGACACGTCCGCGTCCACCTCAACCGTGGCTCGGTACGCGGTGAGCTTCTGGACGTTCCCCTCGAGCTTCGCAAGCTGACGCTCCGCCCGGGCGACGTCGGCGCCGACCTCGAACCCGGCATCCGCTCGGAGCCGGAGGTCCTCGAGCCGGTTCTTCGTTCGCTCGACGCCCTTCTCCGCGGCGGAGATGTCGGCGTCCAGCTTCAGCACCGCACGTTCCGAGACAAGCTTCTTCGCCTGCGTCTCGATGTCCTTCATCCGCTCGATGGCCTGCTTGGTCTCGACCTGCGGCTTGATCGAATTCTTCTCGATCTTCTCGCCCGTCGCCTTGACGTTCTTGTCCGCGCGGGCGAGGTCCTTGTCGTTGACGGTGAGGAGGACCTCTACCTCCCCGGCTCGGTAAGCAGCCATCAGCTGAGGCCCAGCGCCGTGAGGTTGCGGACGGCGATCTGCGCCATCTCGACGTACGTGTCGGCGGTCGGGGTGAAGCTGTTGAACTGCAGCTCCCCGCGCACGATCGTCGCCCCGGCGGGGACGACGAGCCGGGCACGGACCACACCGTCGGCGTACACGAGCCCCTGCATACCGGCCGGGCCGCCGGTGCCCGATGCGATCAGGGTGCTGCCGCTGTAGGCGGTCACACCGAACGAGTAGATCGCTTCGACCGTGGCGACGTTGAGGCGTCCGACGATCTCGATCAGGTCGCCGGGTGTGAACCCGGTGCTGATGTTGTATTGCAGGCCGCCCTGTCCGGCGAGGCCAGCGAGCTTCGTCATCCGCTGCCACCGGACGCCGGACGCGTCCGTGACGATGCTCTTCGACGAGACGCCCGTGCCCCACTGCACCCACCCGTTGCCGTACCCGGAATGGCCCGAGTCGGAGAGGAACAGGCCCTCGTTGTTCGCCATCATGGTGGACGCGTCGGCCGGGTACGCCAGCTGCACGGGGGCGTCGTTGAAGCGTTCCAGCCAGCCCGGGAGTGAGGCGTTGTACGCGGCGATCTTCGCGTGCCCGACGGCGGAGGGGTGCACCGTGTCACCGGCCTGGTAGTCGGTGGAGGCGTTGGCGATGCCGCCGGTGGTGAGGGATGCGAGCGGGGTGTACGCGTCGACGACCTGGAGGCCGAGCTTGCGGGCGAGGAATGCTACCCGGGCGTTCCACTTCAGGACGTTCCCGAGCGCCGCGTCACCCCGCGGCGGCGCCAGCCACAAGATCGGGCGGATCAGGTTGGCGCGAAGCGTGTCGATCATCTCCGTCAGGGCGGCGTACCCGGATGCCATGCTCGCGTCGTTGGACATGTTGTTCGTCCCACCGCAGATGGCGACGGCGGAGGGACGGTCGGTCGCGGCGAGGAGCTGCGGCAGGTGCGTGTCCCTGATCTGCTCGAGGGTGAAGCCTCCGGTGCCGTAGACGCCGGAGCGGAGGACGCGGCGGCCCTTCGCGACGGAGAGGAGGCCGTGCCAGTTGCGGGTGACCTTCGTGGTGCTCGTCGCCTGGTCGTAGGTCGAGATCGAGTCCGAGAGGATCCCGAGACCGCCGGGGGCGGCGATGGCAGCGGCTGTCTGCTTCGCGATCCACTCGGCCGTCACGCCTGTGATCTCGCCCGTCTTGGTGTCTGCTCCGAGGAGCCCGAAGTTCGTCATGGTGTTCTCCCGTTCTGTTGGTCGCGTCTCGCGACAGGTATGTGAAGGGGGCCACACCCCGCCCAGCGTGTGGCCCCTCAGTGGGTTGGTGAGACTCCCGCGGTGCGGACGTCCGATGCTCACCACCCGTCGATCTCGGAGGCCCCAACCGGAAGGCGGCGGGCGGGCACCGGGATCGAGATCATGGCGTCAGCGGCGGAGCTTGACCTGAACGGTCGAGCCTGTGCCGCCATCGTTCAGGGCGATGCCGACGACGTTGATGTCGTTGGTGCCGTTGGTGTGGGCGGCGACACGTCCGTTCGCCGCGGGCTCCACGGTCTGCCCCGCCGTGATGGGGGCGGCGGCGACGAGCAGCTGCACGCCCATTCGGTGCACGGTGATCTCCTCGCCGGAGGCCGCATCGGCGCCGGCGACGCCGACCCAGGCGTGAGTCGCGGTGGTGGAAGGGGCGACGGCGCCGGATCCGCTGACGACGACGAGCTGGCCGCCGTTGATGGGTGCGGATGCCTGGCGGGTGATGCTCAGCCCGGGCTGGAACAGGGGTGTGTACTCGGGCATGGTCAGGCTCCTTCGCTGCTCGAGAGGATGCGGGCGCGGACCTTCCGCGCCACTTCGCTGGGAGAGTTCAGGCGGAGCCCGCCGCTGGCGAGGGCGAACCAGTCGAGGGTGCCGCCCGTGCGTCCGGCGAGGTAGAAACGGCCGTCGTCCGTCCAGGAGTCGCCTGCGGCGAAGCAGACGGAGTAGTCGATGCCCTCGCCGTTGTAGACGCCCTGTTCGTCTGCGGTGGGGCTGACGTCGAACACGCGGCTGATCTGCTGGCGCACGGCCGCGATCGCCTGCGCGTCGCGGAAGAACGTCTCCGTGCCCCGCCAGGCTGCGCTGGCCTTGTCGTCGGCCATGCGGATGACGTCATCGGAGGTGGTGCGCGCGGTGAAACCGTAGGTGGTCACCGCGTCGACGAACGGAGCGGCGACCTGGTCGAAGCGTGGCTGCATCTCCTGGACGAGTGCCTCGAGTTCGGGGCCGATCGACCGCTGCACCTCGATGAGAAGGAACGCCTCGAACGGGGCGATGGCCTGCTCGAACCCGCTGCTGAGCCGGCGGATGGTGACCTGGTCGATCCACATGCGGAGCTCGTCGTCTGACATACCCATGAACGCGGCGGGCGGTTCGACTGTGTGGGCGATCGCGACCTCGCGAAGCCGCTGAGCCTTGACGATGGTGGACGGCACGGTCAAGTTGGCGATTTCGCACAGCGTGGCAAACGCGGTGACATCTCCCCAGGTGGCGATCACGATGCGACCTCCTTCTCGGCGACGAGTCCGCCGGCGATGAGCTCGCGCAGCTGGTGGTGGACGATGTCAGTCGGGACGTCCTGCCCCTTGTAGAGGTTCACCTGGGATCCGGAGTTCAACCGGACCACGACGCATGACGCGGTCACGGTGTGCGATGCCGAGCCGAGGAAGAACGGGGAGCTCATGCGTCGCTCCCGAACAAGGCCCGGTAGATCGCCTCGTCCTCAGCCGAGAGCGCCTGCAGCTTCGCCGGCGCGGTGAGGGCGTCGTACTCAGGTTCGGACATCACGTCCGAGTCGCTCGAGACGGGGTACTCACCGCCGGGAGCAACGGTGCCGCGAGCGTTCGCCTTCACCTCGCTGACTTTCGCGAGGATGGTCTCGCCGGGGGCGTCAGCGGGAAGGCCCAGCTTTTCGGTCACCCGACGAACGAAGTCGCCGCGGTTGGTGTTGGTCGTGGCGGTCGCCATGGGGTCTCCTGATCATCGAGTGGTGATGATCGGTGAGCCCCGCTCCAACCGATATCCGCACCTTAACCCGACTCTTCGACGACAACCCCCGACACGCCGCCCAGCGACCGGCGCCGTTCATCGAGCTCCGGAACGTCGATCCCAGCAGCCGCGATGAGGCGCGCCTGCCAGGCGATGACCTCATGGGCCTCGCGTAACGCGTCCTTCGCCCGCCCGAGGTCACGCTGCAGCCGCCGCTCCGGGTCGAAGTTCCGACGGCTCACGACGCGACCTCCGCCCACTCACCCGGCGCCGTCTCGACCCACTCCTCCGGCTCACCCGGCTTTCTGGTCACCCAACCGATTACCTCGCCGGTCTCTTCGTCGACGCCTCCGGCTATGTCCTTGCCTTCCTGTCCTTGCCTTGCCTTGCCTTGCCTATCCTGTGCAGTCCCGGGGGACTGTCCCCCGGGAGCGTCCCCCGGGACTCTCTGCTGAGCGCGCTGCCGAGCCTTCTTCTCCCGGTCCTTCCGACGTGCGTTCTCCAGCCGCTCGAACTCGTCCCGCGTCGTCTGGTCCCGTTCGTAGTCAGCGATCGACCACGCGTCGGGCCCGTCCTCGACCCAGAGGCCGTGCACGACGAGCGTGTGCACGGCCTCCTGTCGGAACATGGGGATGATCGCGAGGTCCCCGCGTTCGATGCGGCCGTCGGTGCGGTTCGACACCGACCACAGCGTCGCGAGGAACAGGCTCGACCGTTCGGCGTCGGTCAGCCGCATGATGCGCCGGTCGACGAGATACCGCTCGGGGATGCGGGCGTCAGCCATCGTTCGCCAGCGTCACTGTGCGCCCCGTGGACCCCACAGTCGCCCACGTCGTGGGTCGAGAGGTGTCCCCCTGCGGAGAACGCCACCCATTCGGCCGCACTACAGGCCAGCCCAGCATCACGACGACGCACGCCGAGCACGGCGCGTGCACCGACGAGAACCCGCCAGCCCCGCCCTGCGTCGCCCACGCGAACTGCGGGCCGCACCGCGAGCACAACCCCGCGGCCTCAGCGAGGCGGCACACCTTCTGCCACCGCTCCGCCTGGCCCTGTGTCTCCGGCTTCGGTCGCTTCTCGGTCATGCCGTCTCTCCCTTCGGCGTCTCGTGGATCAGGCCAGCCGCGTCGATCGAGTAGTCGACCGTCGCCGCCCGCACCTCCGCCTCCAGGTGCTGCTCAGGTGTCTGGCACTCGTCGCAGGCGATCGCGACGATGATGCCCATCACGCGGGTTGCCGCCCACGTCCCCGGTTCGCTGTACGGCGTCGTCCGCCCGCACGACGAGCACCGCCAGACTCCCGCGGCGAGGTCGCGGGCGTTCTCTTCGACGTCGCGGTTCACGCTGCGATCCGTTCCAGGACAGAGCGGACACTTCGATCGCTGCCACCTTGGCGGTCGATCATCATCTCGAGCTCGAGCTGCACCATCGGGTCGTCAACGACCGACCCCAGGTAGACGTACTCCACCCAACGCCGCCGATCCTTGCGCCAGCGGACACGGTGTGTCACTCCGGCCGCGCGCCAGTCGCGGAACAGGTCGTCGACGTTGCTGTAGCTCGACGTCCGATCGAGGGCTCTTGCGCGCTCTGTTTCAGTGGCCCCGGCGAAGTGGCGCAGCTCGAACTCTCCGGGTCGACCCGTGACCCAGCCCAGCCTGTAGTGCACCCGGAGCAGGGAGGAGCCGTCGATGTTCTCGCAGTAGAAGATCGGCCGGTGCGTGATTTCGTCGTCGACTCGGATCACGTGGCGCGCGGGGGCGTCTTGGTGGATGATGGTCATGATCGTTCCTGTCCGGTTCTGGTCCTCGCCCTCGGCCGCTGTTCCCGCAGCGCCGGGGGCTTTCTCGTTTCTCATCGCTGGACCTCGAAGAAGTCGGCCAGGTCCTGAGCGGTGCTGACGCGGCGACCTCCGACGACCCGCGATTTCAGCGCACCCGTTTGCCACAGCCATCGGACGGCAGCTTCGGTGCGTCGCAACTTGCCGGCGACCTCCGAGCAGAAGAAGAACTCCGGGATGGTGGTGCTCTCTCGCATTTTGACTCCGTTTCGTTTCCGGCGCATCTGCGCCGATATCGAAAGAGAATGCATGGCATTTGGTGGGAAGTCAAGTTCCGGCGTAGATTCGCCGATATGGAAAGACCGACCCCCACGACGAGTGTCTCCCTCGGCCCCACTGGGGACACCGTGCGAGAGAACATCAGGCGGGTCCGGCTGTCCCGACACTGGACACTCCGAGACCTCGCGGAGAAGCTGATCGACAACGGCCATCCGATAGCGCAGTCCGCCTTGAGCAAGATCGAGAACGGCACGAGAAAGGTCGATGTCGACGACCTGATGGCGCTGTCGACGACGCTGGGCGTGTCGCCGCTCACGCTGCTTCTCTCCAACCCGGCCGACCCCAGAACGACGTTCAGCCTCACTGGCTGGGGATCGGAGCGGGCGGTGGACGCGTGGCGCTGGGCCATCACGGGTGACGCGGCGGCGATCGGCGTTATCCCGGAATCCGATTCCCTGCCGTGGTGGATAGAGGCAGCCGCGAAATTCACTCTGCAGAGCCTCGATGGCGAGCATTAAGCAGCGCCCAGACGGCACTTGGCGGGCGCGCTACCGTGGCCCTGACGGGCGTGAGTACGCGAAGCACGCGAAGCTGAAGCGAGACGCGCAGGCGTGGCTGGACGAGGCCACCGCGACGATGCGAGCAGGGACGTGGGTCGACCCGCGCACGTCGAAGATGACGATGGGGGAGTGGCTCACCACGTGGGAGGCCGGGTACGCCGGTAACAAGTCCGGGACCGTGAAGTCAGCGGCGACGCACGTCAAGCTCATCCGGGCGAAGTTCGGTGACCGACAGCTGCGCGCGATCCGCTCGTCCGATGTGAAGACGTGGATGGCGGAGCTGTCCGAGAAGTACGCCCGCAGCTACGTGTACGCGATCCACCGCCGACTCGCCCAGGTGCTCACGGACGCCGTGCACGACGGCGTGATCACCCGCTCCCCAGTATCCAGACGCACGAGCCCCCCAGCGCCGACCCAGCGACCGTACGTCGCCACCACGGCCCAAGTGTGGGCGCTCTACGAAGCTCTCCCGCGCGCCTACCGCAACCTCGTGCTGCTCGGCGCTTTCGTCGGCTTGCGTGCGGGCGAGATAGCCGCACTCACCCGCGACGACGTCGACTGGGATGCCCCGTCGATCACGGTCAGCGTCCAGCACGACGGCGCGGAGCTGAAGTCGGAGACCTCGAGCGGGACGGTGCCGATCCCGGCCGAGCTCGCCGCCATGCTCGACGCGGACGCCGGCGCCGCGAAGATCGTCCCTGGCGTCTTCGGCCGAGGGGTCACCGCCTGGCATCTCAACGATGTCTGGGCGGACGCACGAAAGGCCGTCGATGGGCTCCCCGAGGGCTTCCGCATACAGGACCTCCGGCACTACTTCGCCAGCCTCCTGATCGCCGCCGGCCTCGACATCAAGGTCGTGCAGACCCGCATGCGCCACGCCTCGCCCGTCATCACGCTGAGGACCTACGCGCACCTGTGGCCCGACACGGACGACACTTCCCGAGCGGCTGTCGCGGACGTCCTGAGCGCACGAAAGAGCCCCCCAGGTGTGGACCCGGAGGGCTCTTCGTCAGATTCTGCGGACTAGACGCGGACTAGCGTCCCGTTCTGCCCCGGAATCCCGGTTCTGGTGGTCACACTCCGAAGTACAGCTCGTACTCGAAGGGGTGCGGACGCTGGGCCATCGGCTGGATCTCGTTCTCGATCTTGTACTCGATCCAGGTGTCGATGAGCTCCTGCGTGAAGACGCCACCGGCGAGCAGGAACTCGTGGTCGGCGCGCAGGGCCTCGAGCGAGTCGAGCAGCGAGTTCGGAACCTGCGGGATGTTCGCGGCCTCTTCGGCGGGGAGCTCGTAGAGGTCCTTGTCGACGGGCTCGTGGGGCTCGATGCGGTTCTTGATGCCGTCGATACCGGCCATGAGCTGCGCGGCGAACGCGAGGTACGGGTTACCCGAGGCGTCGGGCGCGCGGAACTCGATGCGCTTGGCCTTGGGGTTCGTGCCCGTGATCGGGATGCGGATGGCCGCGGAGCGGTTACCGGCCGAGTACACCAGGTTGACCGGCGCCTCGAAGCCCTTCACCAGACGGTGGTAGCTGTTCAGGGTCGGGTTGGTGAAGGCGAGCACCGCGGGAGCGTGTGCGAGCAGACCACCGATGTACCAGCGGGCGACGTCGGAGAGTCCGCCGTAGCCGGTCTCGTCGTAGAACAGCGGCTTGCCGTCGTTCCACAGCGACTGGTGGGTGTGCATGCCCGAGCCGTTGTCACCGAAGAGCGGCTTGGGCATGAAGGTCGCGACCTTGCCCCACAGCTCGGCGGTGTTCTTGACGATGTACTTGAACTTCAAGATGTCGTCGGCGGCGTGCAGCATCGTGTCGAAGCGGTAGTTGATCTCCTGCTGACCACCGGTGCCGACCTCGTGGTGCGAACGCTCGAGCGCGAAGCCCGCCTCGATCAGCTTGAGGGTGATGTCGTCGCGCAGGTCGGCCGTCTTGTCGACCGGCGAGACCGGGAAGTAGCCACCCTTGTACGGGGTCTTGTTGGCGAGGTTTCCCCCCTCTTCGACGCGGCCGGTGTTCCAGGCACCCTCTTCGGAGTCGACCGAGAAGAAGCTCGAGTTCTGCTTCACTTCGTAGCGCACGTCGTCGAAGATGTAGAACTCGGCCTCGGGCGCGAAGAACGCCGTGTCGGCGATGCCGGTGGAGGCGAGGTACTTCTCGGCCTTCTTGGCGACCTGACGCGGGTCCTTGGAGTAGATCTCACCGTTGCGCGGGTTGTAGATGTCGAAGATCATCACGAGGGTCTTGGCCTCGCGGAACTGGTCGACGTACGCCGTGGTCACGTCGGGGATCAGCTGCATGTCCGACTCGTGGATGTTCGCGAACCCGCGGATCGACGAGCCATCGAACAGCTGTCCGACGGTGAAGAACTCCTCGTCGACGGTCGAGGCGGGGATGTTGAAGTGCTGCTGCACACCAGGAAGATCCGTGAAACGGATGTCGAGGAACTTGACGTCCTCGTCCTGGATGAACTTGAGCACCTCGGACGAATCTTTGAACATGAAGACTCCAGAGGTAGAACATTCGGGATCGGCGGGCCTCGCCCAGCCTCCTCGACCCTATACAGAAGCGGTGTCTCGGCGATATCTCGCATGTTTCGGGCGTGTTACGCGGGCCCGATTACTCTGGATGCTGTGAGCGCACCCTCCGAGCACGACTATCCGGGCCAGCGGCTGGGTCTTCCCCGCGAAGGGCGTGGCTCCATCGCCCGCCCGGGCCGCAGGATCGCCGCCCTGCTGATCGACGTCGCCAGCGCGGGGCTCGTGGGCTTCGCGTTCTTCTCCACGCCCGATCCGGTGACCGGTGTGCCGTTCGCCAACCCGATCGCTGCGAATGTCATCTTCTTCGCGGTGCAGATCCTCTTCATCCCGTTGATCGGCGGTAGCCCCGGGCATCGCCTCATGGGGATGCGCCTGGAGCTGGCATCCGGGGGATGGGTGGGGCTGTGGCGCCCCGTCGTGCGCACCGTGCTGCTGGCGCTCATCATCCCCGCCGTGGTGTGGGACGCCGACCAGCGGGGTCTCCACGACAAGATCGTCGGTACCGTCCTCGTCCGCGCCTGACGCGGAGTAACCAACGAAGGCCCCCGCAGGTGCGGGGGCCTTCGTCGTATCGGGATCAGCGCGGACGCGGTGACCGCATCTTGGTCGGATCGACACCCTTGGGGATCGGCAGCGACGACAAGCCCGGCGAAACCGACGCCACGCGCTTGATCACGGCGGCCATCGTCGCGCGGTCGACCTTCTTCGGCAGGGCCTTGATGGTGGAAGCGAGCTTCGCGATCGGCACCTCTTCGTCACCGTGTCCGATGTAGAGGACCGTGACGGGCACGCCCGAGGCGATGCGCTGTACGCGACTACGCTCCTCGCCGACGAGGCGGGTGAGGCGGCTGCGGTTGCCCTCGCCGATGAGCACGACGCCTCCGCGCCCGATCGCACGATAGAGCGCCTCTTGCGTGCGGGGGTTGACGCCCACCGGGGTCTCGGAGGCCTGCCAGTGACGGCCGAGCGACGACGACAGCACGTGGCCGGTGGCACCGGGCATCCCGTCGATCTTCTTGTACATGGCCGTGGTCGAAAGACGCGTCATCGTGATCATCGCGGCCAGGATGCCGGCCAGCAGGCCCGTCACGCCCCACAGGATGATGCTCCACACCGCCAGCGGCGGGATCAGGAAGCCGACGACAACACCGAGGGCGATGCCCACCAGCACGATGCCTGCCAGCAGGAACGGCAGCCACCGGTACTCCTTCTGGGTGAAGGTGTAGAGGGTCTTGAGCTGCGAGAAGAAGCCCGGACGCTTCTCGGGCGTGGAAGTACGAGCGGCCATGGCTCGATTCTATCTTCGCCATCGCCCGCTCCTCCCCAGCGCCTCGAACGCGTCGTCCGTCCCCGTTGGACGACGCGGCGCCTCGCGCGGGCCCACCCGTCGACCACGATCGGGGGATGAGCAGCCCCACGGCATCCATCCTGGTCGAACCGTTCGACGCCTACCTCCGACGTCGTGCGCGCAGCGACACCGCGTTCGCGCCCGGCGAGGCGGTCACTGCGGCCGTCGCGCTGCTCCGCGGCTGCCGCGAATCGATGGGTCCCTCCCGGGGAACGAGATGGTGGCTGCGGGCCGACGGATGCCCCGTCGCCGAAGAGGAGGAAGGGGCACCGGATGCCATCGCGGCCACGGCCGAGACGCTCGAGAGGATCGCGACGATCACCGACGACGACGCCACCCGCGACCTTTTGACACGCGCCCGGGAGAGCGTGCTCACGCTGCCACCGCGGGAATGGGACGCCGTCGAGCGCCGGCTCTTCCATCACGCCGTCCCGGTGCCGCTCGTTCTGGGACCGCTGACCCCGGTGGTGGAGACGGCGCCCGCGCCGACGCGGCAGGCGGCGACGGGGGAACCGTCCCGGATGCTCGCGCTCGTCGATGCCGATCTCGCCGACGCCGTGCGAGAGGTGTGGCACGACGTGCGACGGTGGTGGCGTGGCTCACCCGCCGTGCGCTTCGGCACCTTGTGCGCCGCCGCTGCGGTCATCGTGGCGTCGGGTCTATTGGTGTGGACGGTGCGCGACGCGTCGGCGACGTCGGCGCCCGGGTCGGTGGTCGAACAGGTCGTCGGCGAGGCTTCACCCGCGGGTGCCCCGTCGCCGTCCGCCACGGCCGCCGTCGCGCAGACGGCGTCCGTCTCCCCGACACCGACGGCGTCTTCGGCAGCGCCCGACGATGCCGCGAGCGTGCCCGCGCGGCCGGCGGAGCAGAGCACCGCGACATCCGGTGATCTCGTCGGGATCACCCGAGACGTGTTCGCGCAGATCGCTTCGTGCGCGGGTGACGCCGCGTGCGTGGATGCACACGAGGAGGGCTCCGGATCGCCGCGCGAGCCCCTGCTCCCCGGGGCGGAGACCGCCGACATCCGGCTCATCGACGATTTCGGCGGTGTCATCGTCGTCCGGCTCGGCGTCGGCTCTCGCCTGCAATACGTCACGCTCGTGAGGCAGGAAGACCGATGGCTGGTCCGCACCGTCAGAACGGTAGCGGACCAGCCATCATGAGCCGGTGTTCAGCGCTGTCAGATGCCGAGGTCGCCCTCGAACTGCGCCGCCTCGAGGCGTGCCTTGACGGCGCCGAGGAAGCGGGCGGCGTCGGCTCCATCGATCGTGCGGTGATCGTACGAGAGGGCGAGGTATACGTACGAGCGGACCGAGATCGCGTCCTTGCCGTCGACCGACACGACACCCGGCTTCTTCACGACGGCACCGAGGCCGAGGATGGCCGACTGCGGCAGGAAGACGATGGGCGTGTCGAACAGCGCGCCCCGCGAACCGGTGTTGGTCAGCGTGAACGTGCCGCCCGCGAGCTCGTCGGGCTTCAACTTGTTGTCCCGAGTGCGCGCGGCGAGATCGGCGATCTCGCGGGCGAGCTGCGCGATGTTCTTGTCGCCGGCCTCCTTGATGACCGGCGTGAGCAGTCCGCGCTCGGTGTCGACCGCGATCGCGACGTTCTCCTGCGCGGGGTAGACGATCTCGTCGCCCTCGACCGTGGAGTTGATGATGGGGAACGACTTGAGCGCCTCGATGGCCGCGATCGCGAAGAACGGCAGGAACGACAGCTTGTCGCCCGTCTTCTGCTGGAACTCGCCCTTCATGCGGTCGCGGAGGGCGGCGACCTTCGTCACGTCGACCTCGACGACAGTCGTGAGCTGTGCCGTCGCCTGCATCGATGCGACGGCGCGCTCGGCGATGACCTTGCGCAGACGCGACATCTTCTGCGTGGTGCCGCGCAACGGCGAGACCTCCACCGGTGCGGGAGCGGCGGCGGGTGCCGTCGCCGCAGGTGCGGCGGCGGCAGCGGGTGCGGCCTTGGCAGCCTCGGCGGCCTTCAGCACGTCTTCCTTGCGGATGCGACCGCCCACGCCACTGCCGGTGACAGAGGCCAGGTCGACGCCCTGCTGCTGCGCCAGGCGGCGCACGAGGGGCGTGACGTAGGTGATGTCGTCGTTCGACGGCGCGGCCGGGGCGGGAGCGGCGGGCTTCTCCTCCGCGGCGGGGGCCGGGGCGGCGGGCTTCTCCTCCGCGGCGGGGGCCGGGGCGGCGGGCTTCTCCTCCGCGGGGGCGGGCTGCTCCGCGGCGGGGGCGGGCTTCTCTTCGGCGGCCGGGGCGGCGGGGGCCTCGGGCTGAGCCGCGGGAGCCGCACCGCTGCCGATGCGCGCAAGGGCGGCACCGACGTCGACGGTCTCGTCTTCCTGCACGAGGATCTCCTGCAGCGTGCCCGCGACGGGGGACGGGATCTCGGTGTCGACCTTGTCGGTCGAGATCTCGAGGAGGGGCTCGTCGACGGCGACGTCGTCACCGACGGCCTTCAGCCAACGGGTGACCGTTCCCTCGGTGACACTCTCACCGAGCTCGGGGAGCTTCACCTCGGTCGAGTCGCCACCTGCGGCGGGAGCCGACTGCTCGGCGGGAGCGGGCTGCTCAGCGGGAGCGGGCTGCTCCGCGGGAGCCGACTCGGCGGCCGCGGGTTCCTCGGCGGGCGCAGACTGCTCCTCGGCGGGAGCGGCCTCCGGGGCGTCGTCGGACGACGACGCGCCCGAACCGTCGCCGATCTTGGCGAGGACGGCTCCGACCTCGACGGTCTCGTCTTCCTGGACGAGGATCTCTTCGATCACGCCCGAAACGGGCGAGGGGATCTCGGTGTCGACCTTGTCGGTCGAGATCTCCAGCAGACCCTCGTCCTCCTGGACGGTGTCACCGACCTGCTTGAGCCAGCGGGTGACCGTTCCCTCGGTGACGCTCTCTCCGAGAGCGGGGAGGACGACGGAAGTGCTCATGAATAGTTCTCCTTCGTACCGGATGCGGTATCTAGCTTAGTGACCGGTTTGCGGTCAGAGTGCGTGCAGGGGCTTGCCGGCGAGGGCCAGGAAGGCCTCGCCCAGCGCTTCGCTCTGGGTGGGGTGAGCGTGGACGAACGGCGCGATGTCCTCCGGGTGCGCTTCCCACCCGACGGCGAGCTGGGCCTCGGAGATGAGCTCGCCCACCCGATCACCCACGAGGTGCGCCCCGATGACGGGGCCGTCGACACGACGGACGATCTTGACGATGCCCGACGTGCCGATGATCTCGCTGCGGCCGTTACCGGCCAGGTTGTACTCGTACGCCTTCACGGCCTCGGATCCATAACGATCCTGGGCCTGCGCCTCGGTGAGCCCGACGGAGGCCACCTCGGGATGCGAATAGGCGACGCGGGGAACATCCGATTCGGGCACGAGCACGGGCGACAAGCCCGCGATCTCCTCCGCGGCGAAGATGCCCTGTTGGAAGCCGCGATGCGCCAGCTGCAGGCCGGGTACGATGTCGCCCACGGCCCACACGTGCGCCGCTGCCGTGCGCAGACGGTCGTCGGTCTGAACGAAGCCCCGGTCGAGCACGACTCCCGCCTCCTCGTAGCCGAGGCCCGCCGTGACGGGCCCGCGTCCGACGGCGACCAGGACGTAGTCGGCTACGAGCTCGGTTCCGTCGTCGAGGGTGACGGTCGCGGCATCCGTGGTCTGCGAGAGAGAGGCGAAACGACGACCCAGCCGGAACGAGATCCCACGCTTGCGGAAGGCGCGCTCGAGAGCCTTGCTCGAGGACACGTCCTCGGCGGGCAGCAGGTGCGGCAGCGCCTCGACGATCGTGACCTCGACGCCGAACGAGCGCCACACGCTCGCGAACTCGACGCCGATGACTCCGCCGCCCAGCACGACCACGCGCTCGGGGATGACGTCGAGATCCAGAGCCTGCTCGCTCGTGAGGACGCGGCCGCCGATCTCGAGGCCCGGCAGGCTCCGACTGTACGAGCCGGTCGCCAGGATGACGTCGGTCCCGCGGTACACGTCGTCGCCGACGCGGACGGCGGGACCGGCCTCGAGCGTGCCCTCTCCGGAGACGACGCGGATCCCGCGCGCCGAGATGAGACCCTCGAGGCCCTTGAACTTCTTGGCGACGATCCCCTCCCGATACGCACGCACGCGAACGGGGTCGATCCCTGCGAGGGTGACGTCGACGCCGATGTCGGCGGCGCCCCGCGCGGCGTCGGCGACTTCGCCCGCGTGCAGCAGGGCCTTGGTGGGGATGCATCCGCGATGCAGGCACGTTCCGCCGAGTTTGTCCTTCTCGACGAGCACGACGTCTTTTCCGAGTTCGGCGAGACGGATCGCCGCGGCGTACCCGCCGCTTCCGCCGCCCAGAACGACGACGTCCGCCGAGTATTCGGTCATCGTGCCGCCTCCGCGGAGAGCATCTCGACCAGCGAGCGGACCGTTGCGCCGGTCACGCCTTTGTCGGTGTATCCGAAGGGCGCCGATTTGTTCATGCCGACCCCGGCGATGTCGAGGTGCACCCAGGGGATGCGCGCGGCATCTGCATCCTCGGAGACCCGACCGACGAAGTGCCGCAGGAAGAGGCCGGCGAAGAGCGAGCCACCCGCCGGATCGCCGATCTTGGCGTTCTGCAGATCGGCGATGGGGGAGTCGAGGTCGTCGACCATGTGCTCGGGCAGCGGCAGCTGCCACGCCAACTCGGAGGCGCGGCCGGCGGCCGCGAGATAGTCCGCCACGGCGTCGTCGTCGCCCATCACACCGGTGTGCCGATTGCCGAGGGCGACCGTGATGGCACCGGTCAGCGTCGCCACATCGACGATGAGATCGGGCTTCTCACGGCTGGCCGCGGCCAAACCGTCGGCGAGCACGAGGCGCCCCTCCGCATCCGTGTTCAAGACCTCCACGGTGGTGCCGTCGAGGGTGCGCAGCACGTCTCCCGGGCGGATGGCCCGTCCGGACGGCATGTTGTCGGTGATGCACAGCCACGCGCTGACCTTGACCGGCAGGCCCATCTCGGCTGCGGCCTTCAGCACCGCGAGCACGGTGGCCGCGCCGCACATGTCGTACTTCATTCCGACCATGGATGCCGCGGGCTTGAGCGACAGTCCACCGGTGTCGAAGGTGATGCCCTTGCCGACCAGGGCGACGTGACGCTGTGCACCCGCGGGGGAGTAGTCCAACCGCACCAGGCGGGGCGGACGGTCGGATCCCTGTCCGACTCCCAGGATGCCACCGTACCCGCCCTCGCGCAGGGCCGCTTCGTCGAGAACCTCGACCTCGACGGGCAGCCCCTCGACGGCCCGGACGGCCGCGTCCGCGAAGTCGGCGGGTCCGAGCCACTCGGCGGGGGTCGTCACGAGGTCTTTCACCAGCGCCACGGCGCCCGAGACGGCGGCGACGGCGAGGGTGTCGGCGTCGGACGGCGCCGAGGAGGCGAAGACGCTGACGCGCGATGCGCGCGACTTCGCGGACTTCTTCTTGTAGTCGGCGAAGCGGTAGCCGCCGAGGGCGGCGCCCTCGGCCAGCGGTCGCCACGTTGCGTCGACGAGGGACTGGACGGCCACGTGCGAGAACCCGGTGAGTTGACGAATGCCCGTGCCCGCGGCGTCGCGCAGGGCCGCGTCACCCGGATCGGCGCCCGCTCCCACGACCGCCACCGGGGTTTTCACACCGGGCACGTGGACGCGTTGGAAGGAGCCGATCGCGCCCGTGAAGCCGATGGCCGACAGCGAGGCGCCGAGGCCGTCCCAGCCGTCGGGATCCGGAGCCCCCTCCGAAACAGTCGGGACGATCAGGAGGATCGCATCGGCGTCGGACTCGAGAACGGGGGCGTCGGTGTACGCCACAGAGGGGAAGGGCATGCTCTCCATCCTAGGTTCGCGCGTGTTCGCTAGCAGCGGGACGCACCGCCGCCGGCTCACCGGGAGCGCTCGTAAAGTGGACCCATGCCCGCATCCGCACAGCTGTACGACCGTGCTCCCGCGGCTCCGCCCGTGCCGTCGGGTCTGCCGCTGGTGATCTCGCTGACCGGGTTCACCGACGCCGGCGGCGCCGTGACGCGGTTGGTCGAATACTTCCGCAACGACCTCGAACCGAACCCCGTGGTCGTCTTCGACAACGACGCGCTGCTCGATTACCGCGCGCGTCGGCCGGTCATCACGTTCGTCGAGGACCACCTCACCGACTACCGTCCCGCGCGTCTCGAGCTGTCGCTCGCACACGACTCGACGGGGCAGCCGTTCCTTCTGCTGGCCGGCTACGAGCCCGACTTCCTGTGGGAGGCTTTCGCCGAGTCCGTGCTCGAACTCGCGGCCGGGCTCCAGGTGTCGTCCGTCACGTGGGTGCACGCGATCCCCATGCCCGTCCCGCACACCCGCCCGATCGGCACGACGGTCAGCGGAACGCGTCCCGACCTCGCCGAGGCCCACTCGGTGTGGCGTCCCCACACGCAGGTGCCGTCGACGGCAGGACACCTGCTCGAGTACCGGTTCGCCGAGGCCGGAGCCAAGGTCGTCGGCTTCGCCCTGCTCGTTCCCCACTATCTGGGCGACACCGAATACCCGGCGGCCGCCTTGGCCGCCCTCGACAGTCTCACCGCGGCGACCGGCCTGGAGTTCTCCGGCGAGGTGCTGCGCGAGGAGAATCGCGAGTTCCTCACGAAGGTCACCGAGCAGGTCGAGGCCAGCGACGAGCTCACGCGAATGCTCGAGAACCTCGAAGAGCGTTACGACGCTTACATGGCGGGTTCGACGCAGGCGACTCCGATCATCCACACGGGCGATCTGCCGAGCGCCGACGAATTGGCCGCGGAGTTGGAGCGATTCCTCGCGACGCGCCCCGGCGACGACGATCGCCGCGGCAAACTCGGCTGACTCGACGACGACCCTGTTCGCCGCGGACGCGGCTCATCCCGGATGCCGACTCCCTGCATCCGGGAATGCTCGTGGACGGCCGCGTGTTGTCTACGCATAGATCCCCGGTCCGCGTCAAGTCCCGGTCCGAGGATGTGAGACAATAAAGAACCTGACCCGTTGTCAACCGGTCCAGGAGCCCCCGCTCCTCGGATCGGGACTTGACAAGGGTCTTACTAGTGTCCGAGAACGACCGGCGGCCGTGCAACGTACGTTCCCGGTGAAAGGCGAAACGTGGCAGGCACGACAACCAAGACCCGCTCCCGGAGTGCGAAGGACGCCGAGCTCGAGAACTCCGAGGAGACCGTGACGGCGTCGACGACGACGACCGCGAAGAAGGCTCCCGTCAAGAAGGCCCCCGCCAAGGCCAAGGCAGCTCCGGCCAAGGCGAAGACAAAGGCGAAGAAGGACGACGACCTCGACGAAGACGAAGAGGTCGACGAAGAAGCCGAGGTCACGCTCGAGGTCGACGACAGTGATGATTCGGAGGACTCCGACGACGCCGTCAAGGGCGACGCGAAGAAGTCCGATGACGATGACGACGACGATGCACCGGCGAAACCCGCCGAGGTTCTGCCCCAGGGCGCGATCGTCATCTCCTCCAGCGACGAAGACGACGTTCCCGTCTACTCGGCGCAGATCACCGGTGCGACGGCCGACCCGGTCAAGGACTACCTGAAGCAGATCGGTAAAGTCCCGCTGCTGAACGCGGCCGAAGAGGTCGAACTCGCCATGCGCATCGAGGCGGGCCTGTTCGCCGAAGAGAAGCTGTCGAACATGTCGGCGGCCGAGAAGACGAACCAGCTCGGTCTCGACCTGCAGTGGGTCGCGCGCGACGGTCAGCGCGCGAAGAGCCACCTGCTGGGCGCGAACCTGCGCCTGGTCGTCTCGCTCGCCAAGCGCTACACCGGTCGCGGAATGCAGTTCCTCGACCTCATCCAGGAGGGCAACCTGGGCTTGATCCGTGCGGTCGAGAAGTTCGACTACACCAAGGGCTTCAAGTTCTCGACGTACGCCACCTGGTGGATCCGTCAGGCGATCACGCGCGCCATGGCCGACCAGGCCCGCACCATCCGCATCCCGGTGCACATGGTCGAGGTCATCAACAAGCTCGCTCGCGTGCAGCGTCAGATGCTGCAGGACCTCGGTCGCGAACCCACGCCCGAAGAGCTGAGCCGTGAGCTCGACATGACCCCTGAGAAGGTCATCGAGGTGCAGAAGTACGGTCGCGAGCCCATCTCGCTGCACACGCCCCTCGGTGAAGACGGCGACAGCGAGTTCGGCGACCTGATCGAAGACACCGAGGCGGTCGTCCCCGCCGACGCGGTGGGCTTCACCATGCTGCAGCGTCAGCTCGAGTCGCTCCTCGACTCGCTCAGCGAGCGCGAGGCGGGCGTCATCCGCATGCGCTTCGGCCTCGGCGACGGTCAGCCCAAGACCCTCGACCAGATCGGCGACACGTTTGGCGTCACGCGTGAGCGCATTCGCCAGATCGAGTCGAAGACCATGGCGAAGCTGCGTCACCCCAGCCGTTCGCAGTCGCTCCGGGACTACCTCGAATGAGCGGCGAGGCCAACGCCGGCAAGGCGCTCACCCGCACCGTCGAGGGCACCTCGTACGCCCGCATCCCGATCCGCACGCGGGTCGTCATGCCGGGCGACGACCTCGACGCCTTCATCCTCGAGTACGCGAAGGATGCCGTGCAGCCGGGAGACCTGCTGTTCGTCACCGAGAAGATCGTCGCCATCACGCAGGGTCGCTCGTACAAGCTCGACTCGATCACGCCCCGCAAGCTCGCGCTGTTCCTCTCCAAGTACGTCACCCGCACGCCCTACGGCATCGGTCTCGGCATGCCCGAGACGATGGAGATGGCCCTGCGCGAGTGCGGAACGCCGCGCATCCTGATCGCTGCGGCCGTCTCGGCCGTGACGAAGGCGCTGGGACGCAAGGGCGATTTCTACCGCATCGCCGGCGACAAGGCCCGTGCGATCGACGGTCCCACCTCGGGCACGATCCCGCCGTACAACCAGGCCGTGGTGCTCGGACCGGAACGCCCGCGCGAAGTCGCCGCACGCCTGAAGTCGCTGCTCGGCGGCGACCTCCAGGTGGCCGTCGTCGACATCAACGACCTGGGTGGCAACATCCTCGGCTCGACGATGGACAAGGCCGGAGAGAAGCGTCTCGTCGCGATCTTGAAGGACAATCCGCTCGGTCAGGGACACGAGTCGACGCCCCTGGGCATCGTCCGCCACGGTTGAGACAGCTCGTCGAAAGGCCCGTCCCGTTCTCGGGGCGGGCTTTTCTCGTTCCCGGATGCCGGTGGCTCAGCGATCGAGGCGGCTGAGCCCGTCGAAGCCCCCAGCCCCTTCGACAAGCTCAGGGACCCCTCGAACCCAGGTGGCTGAGCCCGTCGAAGCCCCCAGCCCCTTCGACAAGCTCAGAGACCCCCGCGCTGCACAGCAGAGGCCCGCCCCCCTCACGGGAGCGGGCCATCGCGGCATCCGGGATCAGAACCCGATGGCCGCCTGATATCGCGGCTTGTGCCCGGTACGGATGCCCGTGACGCTCGGCTTGTTCTCGTAGACGCCCGCACCCCAGTTGCCCTCGACGAGCACGGGGCCGTCGGGGCCGACGACGATGTCCCAGCCGACGTACTGCACCTGCGGGACGACGCGGGCGACCTGGTCGACGAACGCCTTGACCTCGTCGATCATCGGCAGCTGGAAGTCGGCGATGCGCACGCCCGAGTCGGGGTGCAGCTCGTGCACGTGCCCGTGGGAGTCGTAGCCGGCGCCCAGCGCGCGGCCGTTGTCGTCGAGCATCGTGTAGAAGCCGCCGAAGGTCATCTGGTCGCTGACCGCACCGCGGCCGAACTTCTGCGCCATCGCGAGGATGTGCGTGTTCTCGCCGTCGAAGAAGGCCGTCACCCTCGTGGTGTTCACCGTGCCGGGGCAGACGGCTGCGAGGTCTTCGTGCTGGCGGATGACCTCCTCGACGAGGATCTCGCCGCGCTCGAGCAGACCACGATGGAAGGCGTCCCAGTCCGCGACCTCGGCCGCATGGTACCGGTGCACACCGGTGCCTGCCTGGCCGACCGGCTCCTTGGTCACCACGGTGCCCAGACGCTCGGCGAACGCGCGCAGTTCGCCGGCGTTGTCGGCTTCCACCACCATCCACTCGCGGCGGAGGAACTCGCTGAAGCGGCGGTCGAAGGCCACCTTGTCCTGGAAGATGCCGCGGTAGTCGGGGTGGTCGTACTTCTGCGAGATCTGGTTCGACACCGGGTGCGTCATGTACGTCGCGCGTTCGGCCGGGGTGAGGATCGCGAAGTCGTAGTCGATGTAGTCCTGGAACCCGACGTTCTTCACGCCCGCCTGGAAGAGCATGTCGGCGACGACGAGCGGCAGCGATTTGCCGTGCTGCGCCGAGGCCTCTTTGGCTCGTTCGATCACCGAGCCCACGTCGATGCGGCGGGCACGTCCGGCGAGATAGCGCAGACGGGTGACGGGGGAGAAGCCCTGGGTAGGCATGCACGCTCCGGGGTCGGGGACGACGGACCCCGATAGTCTAGATGCGTGACCTCCACGCTCCCCGCCCGCACGCCCGGGGCCGGGACGGTGGCGCCGGTGGCCCTCGTCTCCGAGCACGCGCTGCGCGCGAACGCCGAGCGGGCGACGGGGGGTCGCGACGACGTGCTGGCCGCCGATGGCTGGGGCCACGGCGCCGAGTGGGTGGCATCCGTGCTCGCCGATCTGGGGAGGGATGCCGCCGCCCTCGACGCCGCGGTCCTCTACGGGCTCCCGGGTTCCGGCGCGACTCCTGTCCTGTCGCTGCGCGGGCGCGCCCTGGGCACGAAGCCGCTGCTGCGGGGCGAGGGCGTCTCGTACGGCTACACCCATCGCGCGTCCGACGACACCACCGTGGCGCTCGTCACGGGCGGATACGCGCAGGGCGTCGTGCGCTCCCTCGGCAACGCGGCCACTGTCGCGATCGACGGGCGTCGCCACCCGATCGTCGGACGCGTGGCGATGGACGTCTGCGTCGTCGATGTCGGCGACACCCCGATCCCGCGTGGCGCGGAGGTCGTCTTCTTCGGCGATCCGACCGCCGGGCATCCCTCCCTCGCGGAGTGGACGGATGCCACGGGCTGGAGCGCGGCCGAGATCATCGCCGCCGTGGGGGCACGGGCTGACCGCCGGGTGTCGGCGTGAGCGCCGTCTACCGCGTCGATCTCGACGCCTTCGCGCGCAACCTCCACCGCGTTCGCGCGGCCGTGGCGCCCGCCGCACACATGCTCGTCGTCAAGGACGACGCCTACGCCCACGGGCTCGAGGTGCTCGTGCGTCGGGCGTGGGACGAGGGCGTTCGCTGGTTCGGCGCCTTCGACGTCGCCACCGGCGCCGCGGTGCGAGCGGTGGTCGGCTCCGACGCCCGAATCTTCGTCTGGCTCATCGGCGGGGTCGACGACCTCGCGGCGGGGGTGGCCGCCGACCTCGACCTCGGGATCGGCGACGAAGCGCTGCTCGATGACCTCGCGACCCTCGCCGGGGGCCCGGCGCGTGTGCACCTCAAGATCGACACCGGACTTCACCGCAACGGCATCCGTCCCGAGCGGTGGGACGCGGCCGTCGCACGAACGGCCGCCCTGGTCGCCGACGGTCGCGCGGTCTTCGAGGGGATCTGGTCGCACATCTCCGAAGCCTCGGATGCCGACGACGACGATGCCCGCGAACTCTTCCTCGCTGCG